>NZ_JBEPLM010000004.1:0-519036 GCF_040545255.1 Mesorhizobium shonense | reverse complement strand
CATCGGACACCTCGTCGCCACCATAGAACCCGACGAATGCTCAAACTACTTCAACAACGCCGGATACGCTTCCGTCAAAACCTGAAACGCTCTAGTCCGGATTGTTACGCGCCTGGGGCGAGGATTGATGCGCGACAAGTGAGACGACGGCTTCGCGAATCCAGCGTTGGCCGACGTGTCCGTGATTGCGCTCATGCCACACCATTCCCACTGCAAAGCCTTCAACGGGGAATGGACAGTCCATCACTTCAAGCTGGTCCGCAGAGTCGCGCACCAACCGTTCCGGGACCAGCGCCACGAAGTCCGAGTGAGACACGATCTCCGGGACAAACAGGAACGAAGCCGCGGAGAGCACCACGTTACGCTTGTGTCCGAGAGCAGCCAAAGCGCTGTCCAACGGCGTTACGAAGCTGCCCCCGTCCAAAGACACGATCACTTGCTCCAGCTCAGCAAATTCAGCGACCGTGATTCCGTCCCGCAGCCGCGGATGCTTCCGGCGGCCGATCAGCACATAGCGTTCATCGAACAGATGGCGCGTGCGAAGACTTGGCGAGGCCGCCTGCGGCGTCATCAGCGCCAGATCCACATCGCCGCGCGCCATCTGCGCTTCCAACTGCGGCGCGTCCAGATTGCGGATCGCGACGCGAACACCGGGGGCTCGCGTCCTGAGTTCCACAACGAGCGGCTTGACCACTGCCGCTTGCAGATAGTCCGTGCAGGCGATTGCGAAGGTCAGATTGGCCTTCGCCGGATCGAAGTTCCTGTGCGAGGCGACCGTGGCGCGAACCTGATCAAGGGCTTGGCGCAACGGATCGAGCAACTCCATTGCTTTGACCGTCGGCGTCATACCTCGCTGGGCAGGAATTAGCAGCGGGTCATCGAACTCGCGCCGGAGACGGTTTAGCTGGGCGCTTACCGCTGGCTGGCTGAGGTTATCGGGCAGCCGCCTTCGTGACGTTTCGCTCGACCAGCAGCGTCTCCAGGGTAACCAACAGATTGAGGTCCAGGCGCTTGGTATCCACCACATGGATAGTAGCCGAACATTCTTATGATTTCCAATATAGCTCGCACCAGCCGAGACTTCGTGGTCAAGGCCGCATGCGGACGCGCCCGAGGCCATGGTGGAGGTCGATCGGAGGCTGAAGCGGTGCGCCCTCAACCAGGATGACCAGCATGAGCCAAGTCGATACTTCCAAACCTCTGATCACCGTGGTTGGTGCCTCGAGCAAGCAAGGGCGTAGCGTCGCCAATTCCTTGCTCGACAGTGGGCGCTACCGGGTGCGAGCACTGACGCGGCGCCTCGACAGCCAACCCGCGCAGGCCCTGGCGAAGAAGGGTGCCGAAGTCGTGGTGGCGCCTCTTGAACTCGGCAGGCAGGCCGAGCTGACCGAAGCAATGAGAGGCTCGGCTGGGGCGTTCTTGATGACGCCGCCCATCGTCAAGGTGCCGCCGGCGGAACCCGAACTCACCCTGGGCAAGGAGTTGGCCGATGCGGCGGTGGCCGCCGGCGTCGAGCACGTGGTGTTCAGCGGACTCGAAAATGTCGAAGCCATCACCGGCGGCACCAAGTGGGCGCCGCATTTCACGGACAAGGCAAAGGTAGAGGACTACATTCGCGGCTTGCCCGTCCGCAGCTCGTTTGTGTATCTGGCGTTTTACTACACCAATTTCCTGGAATACTACGTGCCGCAGGGCGGGGAGGATGGCATAACGTTTGCCATATACTTGCCGCCGGACATCCCCATGCCGTTCTGTGATCCGCTCACTGCCGCCGGCCCGGCGGTGCGCGACATCTTTGACCGCTCGGCGCGATACGCTGGCGAAGTCCTGCCTGTGATCGGCGAGTTTATCTCGGCGCAACAGATGGTGGACACGTTTGTGCGGGTCACTGGAAAGCGCGCGCGCTATGCCTCTGCCTATTCGCGTGAGGACTTGTTACGCCATTTTCCGAGCTTCGCCGACAATGAGCATCTCGTGCGCGAGTTGGTGGGTATGGTCGAATACGCCGTCGAATATGGCTACTACGCCCCTGGGCGCGATCTGACCTGGAGCCGAAAAATCGATCCGGATGCCGTGACTTGGGAACAGTTCCTCAAGCGCAGCAAATGGCAAGGCGATCTGCTGTCCTTTGGCGCCGCCGCAGATGCCGAACTGGCGCCGACCTGAGAATGGCGAAACGGTGCTTGGGCCATACTCGGTGCGGTCCGAATTGCTCTAATGCATGTCGCCCAGAAGTGTACGCGGTTCTGGGACAACGACATGCATCAAAACAAGGACTTAAAGCGCGTCGCCTGAATCCGTCAGCGCGACGCGCTTTAAGGAACTCTCCCTCAATCCCTGGACGACAGCAGCCGTCCATATTTGCCGACGATCCTGAGGGCGGTCAGCCGGCCGCTCTGGAAGGCGCCGGTGTCGATGCCGAGCCGGCGCCCGTCGAGCGTTGGGACGTCCACGATCGTATGTCCGTGCACGACCCAGCGGTCGAGGCGATGCGCCGCCGCGAGGAAATCGGATCGGATGTTGAGCAGGTCGGCCTCGTCCTGGGCCTCGATCGCGATGCCTGGCCGGATGCCGGCATGCACGAACACGAACTCATCCGAGCAGACCATCACCGGCAGCGAGCGCAGGAAGCCGATATGGCCGGCAGGTATTGCCTCGCGAATGCGTTCGTCGACCTCATCGCTTGAAGCGTAGAGATTGGCGAGGTGCGCCGGATCGACGCCGTAGGAATAAAGGGTCTCCCGCCCGCCGACCGCGAGCCATGGCTCCCGCGACAGATAGCCGTCGAGATAGTTGAGCATAGCCACCTCGTGGTTTCCGGCCAGGCAGACGCGCAGGAAGCCTTTCGGCGGCGGCGCCATGAGGTGCTCGATCACGCGCCGCGATTGCGGCCCGCGGTCGATATAGTCGCCGAGCATGATGATGATCTTGCGGCCGCGGAACTTCGCCGCGTCGAGCTGGATCTTCTGCTCCAGCACGCGCATCTGGTCATAGCAGCCATGCACGTCGCCGACCGCGTAGACCACCGTCTCGCGCATGTCCATCACCAGCCGTTCGCGCGGCAAGGGGCGGGGTCGTCTCGATCGCTGGAACAGACTCACGGATTGCAGCTCGGTACTTAAACTAGGATCGCGCGGCGGAGCGCGTACCAAGTCTCGATATCAGCCGAATGCAAACAATTCCACACTGGGAGCTGCTGCGGAGTTTAGAGCATGTCTCCCGAAAGTGGGAACCGGTTTCGGGACAAAGACATGCGTAAAGTCAAAAACCTAAAGCGCACGGAGCGAATCTGAAAGATCGCGACGCGCTTTAGGCGGCTTTCAACCGGTAGCGGAAGAGCGTGTGGTCGAGCAGCAGGCGGATGCGCGGCTCGGCCTCGGCCGCCACCAGCCAGCTTGCCGCGATCATGGCCGCGCCGACGATCGGGATCGAGACGAGATAGGGCACGCCCGCCCGGATCAGGGTGCCGAGCATCGCCGCGCCGACGACATCGTGGATGAGGTAGAGCGGATAGGTCATCAGCCCGATCCGGCGCCAGCCGCGCCAGGAAAGATCGAGCCGGAGCGACCACGCCATCAGAGCCACGGCGGCGAGGAAGATGATGATCGGCGGCGCGTAGGGCATCGCGGCTTCCACCTTGATGCTGTGCACGTCGACCGAGCTGATGATCTGCAGCGCGCCGCCGGCGAGGAAAAGGGCTGAGAAGCCGAGGCGCTGGATGGTCACCGCCTTGAATCGCATCAGCCAGATGAGCACGCCGACGGCGAAGAAAGCGCCGTGATGCACGAGCGTCAGCTGCAGCCAGCGCGTCTCCGCGAGATCGGTCCAGCCGAAGGGGAAATAGAAGCACCAAAATAGCGTACTGACGAGGCCGATGACGACGGCGACGGCCTCCATCAGATCGAAGCGTCCAAGCCTGAGCAGGATCCAGACGATGGCGTAGAAGGCGATCTCGATGCCGAGCGTCCAGTAGACGCTGTCCACCCACGGCTCGAAGGGCACGAACAGCGCGGTGCGGGCAAGCCGCACCACGGCATCCGTCGGCCAGGACAGGCCCACCAGCAACAGCACAATCGCGGAGATCGGCGCGCAGACCCAGACCGCCGGCGCCAGCCGCCTGACGCGGGCCTCGAAGAATTTCAGCGGCGTCGAATTTTCCGCGCTGAAGGCGATGACGAAGCCGCTGATGACGAAGAACACCTGCACGCCGACCCAGCCGGAGCCGACAAAACCCATCTCGGGATGGGCCGCGATGCCGCCGGTGGCGCGTGCCGAGACGCCATTGGGAAACGCCCATACCCAGAAGCCATAGTGATAGAACATCACCATGACGGCGGCCAGGAAACGCAATATGTCGACGCCGCCGAAAGTCGTCTTGTGCTGAGCCATGCCTTGCCTTGGGAATGGCCCCCCAAGACGAACTTTAGGGTCTGTTGCTGCATTGCACAACAGGCGATTGCAGTGCGGGACGAATTCGTGAAAGCGCCTGACGTCCCAATCGTAGGCGCTTGCGAAGTGGTTTAAAGCCCGATGCCTCGGTTCTCCAGCGCCGCCGTGATCTCGTCGAGGATGGCAGGATCGTCGATGGTCGCCGGCATAGTCCATTCCTCCTTGTCGGCGATCTTCTGCATCGTGCCGCGCAGGATCTTGCCGGAGCGCGTCTTCGGCAGCCGCTTGATCGTCACCACCGTCTTGAAGGCGGCGACCGGGCCGATCCGTTCGCGCACCAGGCCCACCACCTCGCTTTCGATGGCACCGGTGTCGCGCGACACACCTGCGTTGAGCACGACGAAGCCGAGCGGCACCTGGCCCTTCATCGCGTCGGCGATGCCGATCACCGCACATTCGGCGACATCGGGATGCGCGGCCAGCACCTCCTCCATCGCGCCGGTCGAAAGCCGGTGGCCGGCCACATTGATGATGTCGTCGGTGCGGGCCATGACATAGAGATAGCCGTCCTCGTCCATCATGCCGGCGTCGGCCGTCTTGTAGAAACCGGGGAACTCCTCGAGGTAAGCCTGGCGGAAGCGGGCGTCGGCATTCCAGAGCGTCGGCAGGCAGCCCGCCGGCAGCGGCAGCTTGACCACGACATTGCCGAGCGTGCCGCGCGCCACCTCATGGCCGGCATCGTCGAGAATGCGGATGTCGTAGCCGGGCATCGGCACGCCGGGCGAGCCGTATTTCACCGGCAAAAGCCCGAGCCCGGCCGGGTTGATCGTCATCGGCGAGCCGGTCTCGGTCTGCCACCAATGGTCGATCACCGGACGGTCGAGCTTCTGCTCCGCCCATTTGATGGTTTCCGGATCGGCGCGCTCGCCGGCGAGGAACAGCGTGCGGAATTTCGACAAATCGTATTTCGGCACGAACTCGCCGCTCGGATCCTGCCCCTTGATGGCGCGGAAAGCCGTCGGCGCCGTGAACAGCGCCACCACGCCATGCTCCGAGATCACCCGCCAGTAGGTTCCGGCGTCCGGCGTGCCGATCGGTTTGCCTTCGAAGAGCACGCTGGTGCAACCGTGCAGCAGCGGCCCGTAGACGATATAGGAATGGCCGACCACCCAGCCGACGTCGGAAGCCGCCCAGAACACCTCGCCCGGCTTGACGCCGAACTCATTGTCCATAGTCCACTTCAGCGCGACCATATGGCCGCCATTGTCTCGCACGATGCCCTTCGGCTGCCCGGTCGTGCCGGAGGTGTAGATGATGTAGAGCGGGTCGGTGGCCAAGACCGACACGCAGTCGACATTGGCGCCCGCCGCCCGCTCGCGAGCAACCGCGTCGGCATAGTCGAAATCGTAATTGTCCCTCATCTCGCAGCGCAGCTGCTCGCGCTGCAGGATGAGGCAGGCGTCGGGCTTGTGCCTCGACATCTCGATCGCCTTGTCGAGCAGCGGCTTGTAGGCGACAACGCGTCCAGGCTCCAGGCCGCAGGACGCGGTAATGATCAGCTTCGGCTTGGCGTCGTCGATGCGGGTGGCGAGCTCGTGCGAGGCGAAGCCGCCGAACACCACCGAATGCACGGCGCCGATGCGGGCCGAGGCGAGCATGGCAATGGCCGCCTCCGCCACCATCGGCATGTAGATGATGACGCGGTCGCCCTTGCCGATGCCGCGATGCCTCAGCACCGAGGCCAACGCGACGACCTCGCGCTTCAACTCCGCATAGGTGAATTTGCGTACCGTGCCGGTGATCGCGCTGTCATGGATCAGCGCCAGCTGGTCGGCGCGGCCGCCCGCCACATGGCGGTCGATGGCGTTGAAGCATGTGTTGCAGGTGGCGCCGGTGAACCAGCGGCCATAGACGCCGGCCGTCGGATCGAAAACGCTTTCGGCCGGCGAATACCAGTCGATTGCCTTGGCCGCCTCGGCCCAGAACCCTACGGGGTCGCGTTTCCAGCCCTCATAGACCTCGTGGTAGCGTGACGCCATCAAGCTTCCTCCCCAGGAACGATTTGCCGTGTTGCAATAGACTAATGCATGGTCGCGCAAAAGTGTGCAGCGGTTTTGCGAAAACGACATGCATAAAACAAAGACTTAAAGCGCGTCGCCTGAATCCGCCTCAGTGCGACGCGCTTTAAGCCGCTTCTCGCGGCCATGTCTTCCTGCATTTTGGTCGACGCAACTTGGCGAATTTCTCCTGGCGGCGCTTCCACTTCGAGCGCCGTTCCGCCGGTGGCGGACTGAATGGGCTTAGAGCGGCAGTGCCGCTAGCATCAGCCCGACGCCGCCGGCGATCAAAATGGCGGCCGCCAATGCCTTCCGATGGCGCTCGAAAGCCGTAGGAGCCCGGTCCCAATTGTAACGCATACTGTGCACTCCCCCAAAAAGCCCCGGCGCACTCATAGCTTACTCGAGGGAAGGATGGCAACCCTGACGGGAACCCGCCGCCTTGACAGGAACCGCTCGGCATTCTTCTGCCGTGGATTGTTCTCGGGGATTTTTTGATGAAGAGAACCTACGAAAAGCCGGTGTTGATGAAGCGCCAGAAGCTGTCGAACGTTGTTGCCACCGCGACCGGTTCGATCGGCCCGGCCGGCTGACACCTGACGGTCTGCTTGGTCTGGATGCGGGTATTCTTCGCGACGCTCGTGAGAAGGTGCGGCCGACCGCGTTGCTGATTTGTCATCCGCCGATGGACAGCGCCTTTATGCCGCGCTAATTGCACTTCGGCAAAGGGAGCGGGCGCATGGTCGAAATCGCCTCTGAAACGGTTCTCCGAATGGCGGACGACGCCTCGGTGCAGCATGTCGGCGACGGCGCCGTCGTGTTGCTGGCGCGCAGCGGCCAGCTCTACACCTGCAACGGCACCACCGAGGCCTTCCTCGACAAGGTCGACGGCACCCGTAATCTCGATCAGATCGTCGATCTGCTGTCGGACGAATTCGAGGTCGACAAGGCGACGCTCGGCGACGACATGACGGCGCTGGCCGCCGAGCTCGTGGCCGAAGGCATCCTCGCCGACCCGGACGCGTGATGGCCGACGGACCGTTCCTGCGCGCCCTGTTCCGAGCCCATTTGTGGCTCAGCGCCCGGCTGATGCCGCTGCTGATCGGCCAGCGCGACTTCGAGACGGTGCTGAAATGGGCGCCGCTCGACGCGCCTACGCCCTATCAGGGCCTGACGTCGTCCTACATCGTTACCCGCGTCAACCGCACGGTCCGGCATCCCTGGCTGATGCGCGACCGCAGATGCCTGCGGGAAGGGCTGCTCGGCTTCCGCTTCCTGCGCATGGCCGGCTTCGACCCCGAACTGCGCTTCGGCGTCGATTCGAAATCGATGCACGCGCCGCGACTGTCGGCGCATTGCTGGGTCTGCCTCGACGGCAAGCCGGTGGTCAGCGACAGCCTTCCCGGCATGGTTGAGATCTATCGCCACCATGCGGATGCGGCGAAGGCGCGCGCTGCTTGACCGGTGCAGCAACCACCTTCTGCTATGACCTCAACGGTCAGGTCATCAAGGTATCGGCATCGCGACCCGAGCTTTGGCCGAGCTTCGACCTGATGCTAGGCACCATGCGTGTCAGCGAACCCGTCCAACCTGGCTTTCGCATCAATATCCTCGAAACGCCGGCGCTGTCCGAAAAGCCCGAAGGGAAGCTCGCCTTCGATGGCGAGGTGCCGCTGGATGGCCATTGCCGGGTAATTGACGGCGCAGACATCGTCCATCTGATCTTCCCCGGCCTGCAGATGGCCTCGGTCCATGCTGACGAAGGCTGGGCCGAAATCCGCGTTCACCCCGACAGCAAGGTCAAATGGACGCTGCTGATGATGGTGCTGGATGCCGCGCTAGATGCCGGCGGACAGCACATGCTCCATACCGCTGGCCTGACGCTTCCCGGCCGCGAGGCACTCGTGCTGATCCATGCGCCGAGCGGCACCGGTAAGTCGACGACGTCCATGGCGTTGGCATCGCAAGGCTTTGGCCTTTGCTCGGATGATGTGATGATCCTCAGCACGACGCCAGGCGGCACCGCAGCCTGGGGCATGCCGCGCAAGGTGAAGATCCATCGCAACACCGCGACGATGCTGCCATTTCTCTCTCCCTGCCTTGGCGACACCTGGGACGCCGAGGGCGAGCAGGCCGTCTCGCTGGACCGTCTCGGCGAGATCATCCGCATCGAAGATGTTCGTTCCAGACCGGTCGCGGCGCTTCTGCACCTCGCGCGCTCGGCCGACGGCCAGACCCGGCTCACCCCCATGGCCAGGACCGACGCCATGGTTGCGCTTGCCACCGACAACGTGAGGACCGGCATGACCGGCTTGCTGCCGATGCAGAAGCGGCGGATGGCGACGATTGCGGCGCTGGTGAAAGCGGTTCCGACATTCACCCTGGAAGTCGGCGCGAGGCCGGCAGATGCGGCGGCGCTGATCCGCGCCGTGCTGGATCGGGCTTAGTTCCGAATACCGCGGCGATTAGCGGAAACGCCTGTCATTGCCGTGATGTGCCGAAAAATCCGAAACGCTGGCGGGACAGCACCCCCTCTGAGGGGGGTGTGACGGAACGCGGCGCCACAGTACCTTTCCTGATCACCGAAAATCATTGCAGCCACTCACGCCGGGTAGGGTCTCGCCCGCGCCAGCCGCTGCACCCAACGAAAAGCGTCGCGGCTGAGGCGCGAGCGCATCTTGTCGCGGGAATTGACCCTAAGCAGCATGTTGCCGGTGATCAGCCATTTGGCGAGCCGTATCGACAGATCGGGCTTGATGCGGTTGGCAAGCTCGACCGCGTGCGGCTCGCCGAACAAGCGCCCAGTCACGTTGAGCACCGTCGCCAGTTCAAGCTCGATGCCGGTCATGCGCGCTGCCTCGAGCAGCCGCGCTTCCGCCTCTGGCGATTGCAGCGCACGCACCCCCTGCAGCACGTCGACACAGAGCTGCAGCCGGTGGAATTTGTGGCCGCCGGCGGCGTGAACGATGGCGATGGTGAGTAGAGACGCCGGCGTATCGGTCTCGCCGCCATCGATGACCTGCAACTCACGAAAGCCGAGAGACAGCCGCCTGCGCATGCCGGTATCGTGCACCAGATTGCCGTGCAGCTCGATCAGCAGGCTGGAGTTCTCCTTCTCCAGCCATTTGAATTCCTGCAACTCATGCGATTGGGCCTCACCGCTGGCCAGCTCGAAGCCGCATGCGGCGATCACGCCGTTGGCCGCGCCGATGCTGTTTGGATCGACCAGGATGTCGATGTCGGTGAACGGCCGGTCGGCGGCATGGCGGTAGAGTTTTCGCGCGAAGACCGGACCCTTGACGATGCGGGCCGCAACGCCCTTCGCCGCCAGCGCCTTCATGATGCGGTCGCCGTGATATTGCAGCAGCATCGATTGCCCGGTCGCGATCGTCGCCTGGTCGCGCAGCTCGGAGAGCCTCTGCCGCAAGGCCGTATCTTCCGGCAGGTTGGCGTCGCCGATTTCCCGAAGCTTGCGCAGCATGATCGGCAGCACGCCGTGGAACTCGGCATTGGCGAGCAGCGCCATAAGGGGCCCGGCTGACAGCGCCCCGGTTACCTGAGCCTGGGGGTCGGCAAAGGATAGCAACAGCTTTTCATCGGCAGGCGAAAGGGGTGGCAGCATGAACCCGGTCGAAGCGTAGGCACTAACAGACAATACTGCGAATATGTCTGCGGAAAAAGCATCGTGGAAAGCGGCGTAAGCCGGCGGAACCGGCCGCGAATTGACTTTGCGAGGGGTTTTCCTTCATTCTTGACTTGGATTCGGAGGGTGATGAAATGACCAGGAAGAAGTACGAGGCGCCTATCCTGCGCAAGGCTGGAAAGCTGTCCAGCGTCGTGGCCGGTGCGCCGTCAAAGGCGGTTTAACGTTACGCGGCTTCGGTCTGGCTGGAGCCGCTACATTCCCCAGCGCAGCGCCGCCGTGTGAACCGGCGCGTCCCACAGCACCGTCATTTCGTTGTCCAGCATGGTCAGCGTGATCGAGCAGCCGGCCATGTCGAGCGACGTCACATAGGAGCCGACCAGAGAGCGGATCACCCTCACGCCGCTCCTCTCGAAGATTTTGCGTGCGCTGTTGTACATCAAATAAAGCTCCATCGACGGCGTGCCGCCGAAGCCGTTGACGAACAACAGCGCTGGTCCTTTTGCGCGCTCGCCGAGGTCGCCGACGATCGCCGCGCAAACCTCCTCGGCGATGGCGTCGGCGCTCTTCAGCGCATCGCGCCGTCGGCCGGGCTCGCCATGGATGCCGACGCCGAACTCCATCTCGTTGTCGCCGATTTCGAAAGTCGGCCTGCCCGCCGCAGGCACCGTGCAGCTGGTCAGCGCCACGCCCATCGAGCGCGTCGCGCCGTTGACGCGATCGCCAAGCGCCTTGAGCTCGGGCAGGGCCATGCCTTGCTCGGCCGCGGCGCCGACGATCTTTTCCACCACCAGCGTGCCGGCAACCCCGCGCCGGCCGGTCGTGTAGGACGAATTCTCGACCGCGACGTCGTCATTGGTCACCACCTGCAGCACGCCTTCCGACATTTCGGCCGCCATGTCGAAATTCATCACATCGCCTTCGTAGTTCTTGACGATGAACAGGCAGCCGGCGCCGGTGTCTACTGCCTGCACCGCCGCCAGCATCTGATCCGGCGTCGGCGAGGTGAAGACCTGGCCGGGGCAGGCGGCATCCAGCATGCCGTGGCCGACCAGCCCGCCATGCAGCGGCTCGTGGCCGGAGCCGCCGCCGGAGATCAACGCCACCTTGCCCGGCTTGAGTGCCTTGCGGCGGACGAACTTGTGCTCGTCGCCGAGCGCGAGGATGTCGGAATGGGCGGCGACGAAGCCGTCGAGGCTTTCGGTTAGGACCGTGTCCACTGAATTCAGAAACTTCTTCATGGCCGTCCTCCCGAATGGTCCTTGATCTATGCAATTCCCAACGGAAAACCGCTGCACAGTGTTCCTGGAATTGCTGTAGTCAGCCGCTGCCCTTGCCGGCGATGCTGGTTATCTTCTGGATGAATTCGTTGATCGCCCGGTCGAGCGCCGCGTTCTGCTTGTCGTCGCCGAAGTCGGGCACGATGAGCGAGACGTGGCGCGTCTTGCGCGGACCCGAAGCCGCCGGCAGCTTGCCGGGATGCGCCTGGTGATAGGCGGCCAGGAACTGGTCGCGCTCGGCCGGGCTGAAATGGCAGACGGAAAAGATGGACGGCAAATGCTTCGACGGGATCGGGATCGAGTAGGCCGGGCTCGAGATCTGCGTGACGAAGCTGCGATGCTTGCCGAGCGCATCGGCGAGCCGCTGGCGCATGCCCGACGGCCGCTGGTCGATGACCTGCGACAGGATCGTCTTGTAGGCGCGGATCGCGTCTTCCGAGCCGGCTTCCTGCATCTTGGCTGCCTTGGCCATGCCGCGCTTACACCGAGACGTCCGCGATGGCCGCCTTGGCCATGGCGAGCTGCGCCGGCGCGACCGAAAGATCGCGCAGGCCCGCCTCGAGCAGCGCCGGAATGGCGGCCGGATCGCCGCCCGCATCGCCGCAAAGGCTGACCGGAATCCCTTTCTCCAGTCCGAAGGCGGCGACCGAAGCGATCAGCCGCACGACGGCCGGGTGACGGACCGAATTGAGATACCCGACGGCGGCATTGTCGCGTGCCGCCGCCATCACATATTGGGTCAGGTCGTTGGAGCCGATCGAGAAGAAGGCGACGTCGGCGAAGGCTTCCGGCGCGATGGCGACAGACGGCACCTCGACCATGATGCCGAGTGGCGGCAGCTTGTGCGTAACACCGCGCGTCGCGAGAGCGGCCTGCTCTTCGGCGAACAGCGCTGCGGCTTGGCTGTACTCGTCAGACGTGGCGACCATCGGAAACATCACCTTCAGATTGCCGTGTATGGCGGCACGCAGCAATGCCCGGATTTGCACCCGGAATATCTCGCGCCGCGCCAGCGACAGCCTGATGCCGCGCAGGCCGAGAAACGGGTTGGTTTCCTCGACGGTGAAGCCGGGAACCGGCTTGTCGCCGCCGGCATCGACGGTGCGGATGGTCACCGGTTTTTCTCCGGCCCACTCCAGCACCTTGCGATAGGCTTGGTACTGCGTTTCCTCGTCCGGCAGCATCCTGCCGAACAGGAACTCCGTCCGCATCAGGCCGACACCGTCGCAGGTATCGATGTCGATGCCGTCGACATCGGAAGGATAGGCGATGTTCACCTGCACCCGCACGGGGGTGCCGGCTTTGGTCACCGCCGGCTGGGTGAGAAAAATCAGCGCCTTGCCCTGGCGCGCCGCGAAGGAGGAGGACGACTGCCGGAAAGCCTCGATCTCCGCCGGCGAGGGCGAAACCACGATGGCGCCATGCTCGGCGTCGAGCAGTGCGTTCCCCGCGGGTTTATCCGCTGAAGTGCCAAGCCCCACCACCATCGGCACACCGCGCGAACGCGCCAGCATGGCGACATGGCTGGCCGAACTGCCGGCCTTGAGCGCGATGCCGCCGCCTCTGCTCCAGTCGGTTTCGAGGAAGCGCGTCGGCGCGATGTCCGTGCCGTAGAGGATGGCGCCGGGGGGTGCCGCCATATCGCTGTCCTCGCTCAGCGCCCGCAGCACCTGGTCGCGGATGTCGCGCAGGTCGGCGGCACGCGCCCGGAAATAGTCCTGGTCGGACGCCTCGTAGCCGGCGATCTCGGCGTCCAGCGCCTGCCGCCAGGCCATATCGGCCGGCTGCCCGGAATCGATAGCCGCGAAGGCCGGACCGCTCAGCGCGTCGTCCTCCAGCATGGCGATGTGGAATTCGAGAATGCCGGCGGCGTCCGCATCGGCGGTTTCAGTAAGCAACGTCAGCCGGCTCACCGCCTTGCCGATCGCCGCCTTCAGCGCTACGTTTTCCTCGGCCGCGCTTGCCTTGCCTCTATAGAGAGCCGGGGGCTGGTCGAGGTCGAATAGCGGACCCTCGGCATAGCCGGCCGAGGCGGGAATGCCCTCAATCCGCATGGCCCGCATTCCTTGCGGGTTCGAGGCCATATTCGTCGGTCTCAAGCGGACCGGGCATGGTCCCTGTCCTCGTCGAAGTCCCGCTGCACCAGGTCGACCAGCGCGCCGACCGCTTCCTCAGCGCCGTCACCTCTCGCCCTGATATGCAGCACGGTTCCCTTCGGCGCCTTGGCCGCCATCACCTTGACGATGCTCTTGGCGTCGAACCAGGGACCGTTGGCGGCGACGGCCACTTCCACCTCGGCCGCGAACGATTTGGCGAGCTTGGTGAACTTCACCGAAGGGCGCGCGTGCAGGCCCACATCGTGGGTGATCAGAACCGTGGCTTCGGCGGATGCGGACATTCAGTCGGTTCCCGTTCATTCACGACGGCGACAATTCATGCGCCGTCGCCACCACTTCCTTGAGCGAGGCGCCGCCGGAAGATTCCGTCGCCGCCATCACCGCGCCCTCGACGATCGGCGCGTTGCAGACGATGATCTTATGCGAGCGCGGCTCGCCGATCATCTCGACCGCCATCTCGCTGTTGGTTTCGGCGCCGCCGAGATCGACCAGGATGGCGACGCCCGCTTCCGACCAGGCCTTGTCGATTGCGCCCATGATCGCCTCGACGCTGGTTCCGAGCCCGCCATGGCCGTTTCCGCCGCACCATGCAAGCGGCACTTCGTCGCCGACCATCTGGCGCACCATGTCGGCCGTGCCTTCGGCGACCAGCGGCGAATGCGATACGATGACGATGCCGACATTGCTCATCAGCGATCCTCGACGGTTTCAGCGACTGCGCGCACCAGCAGCGCGGTCGAGCGCGCTCCGGCGTCCATATGCCCGATCGAGCGCTCTCCAAGGAAGGAGGCCCGCCCGCGCAGGGCCTTCATCGGCACGGTGGCGTCCGCCGCCTTGTCGGCGACATCGGCGATCTCGCTACCCGTCTTGCCTTGCGCCAGCGCCTCATACACCGGTTGCAGCACGTCGAGCATGGTTTTTTGTCCGGGCTGCGATTTGCCGCGCGCCGAAACCGCCTCGATCGCCTTGCTGAGCGCCGTCGTCAGCGCGGCGCGGTCCGGTGCCGCGGGCAATTCCTTGCCGAGCGCCATGAACAGCGTCCCGAACAACGGACCGGAAGCACCGCCCACGGTCATCACCAGCTTGGTGCCGACTGCCTTCAGCGCGTCCGGCAGCGGTTTTGCCGCGATTGTGTCCTTTTCGGCGCGCACTGCCTCGAAGCCGCGCTTCATGTTCAGCCCATGGTCGCCGTCGCCGATCGCCTGGTCGAGCGCGGTCAGCTCGTCGGCATGCGCCGCGATCGTATTCGCCGCCGCGACGATCAAGCTGGAGAAATCGGATGCGGCCATTGCTCGTCCTTCATGCCGGGGCGAACGTGGCCGCCACGGCCGCGAACACTTCCGCCACCGCAAAGGCGCCCGGATCCGCTATGTCAAGCTGCCGGCCGATATAGGCGGAACGGCCAGCCTTTGCCTTCCGCATCGCGGCGGTCGCCTCAGCGCCATGCCGAGCCGCTCCGGTTGCGGCCTCCAGCCCGCCTGTGTCGAGCGCCTTGAGCGCCGGCTCCAGCGCATCGACCATGGTGCGGTCGCCGATCTTCGCGCCGCCGTAAAAGACCATCCGGTCGAGGCCGGCGATCAGCGCCTTGCCGAGCGGCGCGCCGCCGCCGAGCGCCTGCGCCGCAGCCGTGAAGAAGATCGACAGAAGCACGCCGCTGGAACCGCCCATCGAGGTGCCGAGTGTGTCGCCGATCGCGGCGAGCGTCGCGGCCTTGTCGGCAAGCGGCAGCGTGTCGATACGGTCGAGCACGCCGCGTGCGCCTGTCGCTACTGTCGACCCGGTGTCGCCGTCGCCGGTCTTGGCATCGAGGCCGTTCAGCGCTTCTTCGAGCGAGATCAGTTTCTCGCAAACGGCGGTGATCAGCCGCTCGGCATCGGCGTTGCGGCTCGCTGCCTTTATGTTGCGACTGCCGGGCTTGGCCATCACCACAACGACCGGCGCGCGAACCGGCTTCGCCGGCAGCCAGGCATGCGGGTCGACCGGCGCCAGCAGCGCCGCCTCGCGTTCGGTATCCAGCTTGATAAGCGACAGGGAAAAGCCGTTCATGTTGAGCGCAGTCATCAGATGCCCGGGACCCATCGTCATCGTCACTGACTTGGCCAGCGGCGAGGATAGCACCGCATTGGCGATGAGCGACATTTCGAGCGGCGGCACCGATCCGAGATTGTTGATCAGCAAGGCGTAACGGCTGCCGGCATCGAGCCGCGCGGCGAGGCGTTCGGCCATGATGGTGACCAGCTTGCCGGCGCTTTGCATCGCGATCCGCTCGACGCCGGGCTCGCCATGGATGCCGAGACCGAGCTCGCCGTCGTCGGCGCCGAAGCGGTCTTCATGCGTTTGTCCCGGGAGTGAGCAGGAAGAGAGCGAGATGCCGAGCGAAACGATATCCTTCGCCGCTGCGCGGGCCGAGGCGGCGACCGATGCCAGGTCATGGCCGGTCTCGGAGAGATGCCCGGCGATCTTGTGCACGAACAGCGTGCCGGCGACGCCGCGCGGCTGGGCGATGTCAGGGAGCGCGATGTCGTCGCCGACGATGACCATCTCGACCGCAAAACCTTCGGCGCGCGCCTTCTCCGCGGCCAGCCCGAAATTGAGCCGGTCGCCGGTATAGTTCTTGACGATCAGCAGGCAGCCGGCCGGACCGGTCGTCGCGCGGATCGCCGCCAGCACCGCCTCGACGCTGGGCGAGGCGAAGATCTCGCCGGAGACTGCCGCCGTCAGCATGCCGGCGCCGACGAAACCTGCATGCGAAGGCTCGTGCCCGGCGCCGCCGCCGGAGACGACGGCGACCTTCATCTTGTCCCAGTCGGCGCGCAGCACGACCTTGACTTCGGGATAGCCGTCGAGGCGCGCCAGCGTGCCGGAGCCTGCGGTCGCAAGAAAACCGTCCAGCGCTTCGGTGACGATTGAGTCCTTGCGGTTGAAAAAGTGCTTCATGGATTCGTCCAGTCCGTATCTGCGGTCGTCAAAAAGATGTGTATGCCGGCTACATCAGCCTTTGCCCATCCGAGCCGAAATAAAGCGGCGAACGGTAGCGGATCGTCACCCTGTCCCCCTTTTCGAGCGGCGTGTCGGGATCGGTCAGCGTCACCAGCCTCTTCGGTCCGACCGTCACATGCAGATGGTTCTGATCGCCGAGATGCTCGACCCAGTCGACGACGCCGTCGGCATGACCGTTTGCCGCCTTCTCGATCGACAGGTGCTCGGTGCGTGCGCCGATGGTCGTGGTTCCCGACGGCGCGCCGCCGTCGGGCAGCAGCCCGGCCGGCAACAGATTGATCGCCGGCTGGCCAAGCCGGGCCGCGACATGAAGGTTAGCCGGCTCCGAATAGATGGCGCGCGGCGTGCCGATCTGCACCAGCACGCCATCGGCCAGGATGCCGATGCGGTCGGCCATGGTCATCGCCTCGATCTGGTCGTGCGTGACATAGAGCATGGTGGCGCCGAGCTCCGACTGGATGCGCTTCAGCTCCAGCCTGAGATCGGCGCGCAGCTTGGCGTCGAGCGACGACAGCGGCTCGTCCATCAGGTAGATGGCGGGTTTCCGCACCAAAGCGCGGCCGATGGCGACGCGCTGCATCTCGCCGCCCGACAACCTCGTCGAGCGGTTGCCGAGCTTGTGGTCGATGCGCACCATCCGCGCCACCTCTTCGACCCTGCGACGCACCGCCTCTTCCGGGAAGCGCCGCGCCGGCGAACGCAGCGGGAAGGCGAGGTTGTCGTAGACCGAAAGATGCGGATAGAGCGAATATTGCTGGAAGACGAAAGCCGTGTCGCGCTCGGCCGGCGACAGTCCCGTCGCGTCGTGGCCGCCAATGCGGATCGTGCCGCTGTCCGGCCGCTCCAGCCCGGCGATCAGCCGCAGAGTCGTCGTCTTGCCCGCGCCGGTCGGGCCGAGCAGCACGACGAATTCGCCGTCCTTGATCTGCAAGTCGAGATCGTTGACAGCGACCGTGTCGCCAAAACTCTTAGTCACACCCTGGACGTGGACGTCAGCCATGGCGCACCTCCGCTGCCTGATCGTGCATGGCGGTTTTCACAGCGCGTCCAGTGCCTTTCTCGAACAGCGACAGCCGCGCGCTGCTCAAAGCAAGCCCCACCTGTTCGCCCGGGTTCAGATGGATGCCGGCCGGCACCCGGGCCTTGATGATGCCGTCCGCCGTCTCCACCGCGACGATCTGCGTGGTGCCGAGATATTCGGTGCCGTAGATCGCGCCGCGCAGCTTCGAGGCGTCGTCGAAGCGGATGTGCTCGGGCCGGATGCCCAGCGCCATGTCGGCGGGTGCTACGTCCTCGCGCACCTCCGGCACCGTCACCTTGGCGCCCTGCACGACGATCTCCTTCGCGCCCCTGGCGAGCCCGCCGCCGAAGCGCAAAAAGTTCATCGGCGGCGAGCCGATGAAGTCGGCGACGAACATCGTTGCCGGCCGGTCGTAGATCTCGCGCGGGCTGCCGAACTGCTCGATCACGCCGTGGTTCATCACAGCTATCTTGTCGGCCATCGACATCGCTTCCATTTGGTCATGCGTGACATAGACCGTCGTGGCGTGGATGCGGTTGTGCAGCTCGCGCAGCTCATGCACCATCAAATCGCGGAATTCGGTGTCCAGGGTCCCAAGCGGCTCGTCCATCAGGAAGCACTTTGGGCGCCGCACGATGGCGCGGCCGAGCGCGACGCGCTGGCGGTCGCCGCCGGCAAGGCCGGAGACCGACTTGTCGAGGAGATGATCGATGCGCAAGAGCCGAGCCGTTTCCTCGACGCGCGCGCGGATCTCGGCCGACGGCATGCCCTGCGCCAGCAGCGGGAAGCCGATGTTCTTGCGCACATTCATGTGCGGATAGAGCGCGAAGAGCTGGAAGACGAAGGCGATGTCGCGCTCGCGGGCGCGGCGCATGGTGACGTCCTCGCCGCCGAGCAGGATCTTGCCGCCCGTCGGCAGCTCGAGGCCGGCGATCATTCGGAGCGTCGTCGTCTTGCCGCAGCCCGAAGGCCCGAGCATGACGAAGAACTCGCCGTCCTCGACGACGAAGTTGGAATCCTGCACGGCGACGAACTCGCCGAAGGCTTTCCTCAGGTTCTGAACACGGATCTCGGCCATGGCTATACCGGAAATTTCGAGACGATGATGAACATGGCCGTGCCGGCGAGCATGGTGACGAAGGAATAGCTGTAGAGCGACAGCGCGAAGGGCTGGAACAGCATCAGGAAGCCGATGGCGATCAGCGCCGTGGCGATGTTTTCCATCAAGCCGCGCCTTGCCCAACGAGGCCAAGAAGAGCGCTTGGAGACGACAGAGCGGTTCATGCGTTCCTCCCGTCCTTATCCCCGTTTACGGGGAGAGATGGTTGCCAGGTGGTTCCCCCACTCCGTCGCTGCTTCGCAGCGCCACCTCTCCCCCCTCCGGAGGGAGAGGAAGGGAGCCTGGCTGAATGAAGTTCGCGCCCTTCCTCTCCCCCGTCGATCGGGGGACAGGTGTCGAGCGAAGCTTGACGGAGTGGGGGTCGACTTATTCCCACACTAGTCATTTGCGCACCGCGCCGAAGGTGATGCCGCGCAGCAATTGCTTGCGGAGCAGGATGGTGAAGACCAGTATCGGCACCAGGAAGATCGTCGTGCCGGCCGCCACCGCCGGCCAGTCCTGGCCGCCTTCGCCTATGATGGTCGGGATGAAGGGCGGCGCGGTCTGCGCCGTGCCTGAAGTGAGCAGGGCGGCGAAGGCATATTCGTTCCAGGCGAAGATCAGGCAGAAGATGGCGGTCGCGGCTATGCCTGTGGTCGCCTGCGGCAGCACGGTGCGCCAGAAGGCCTGCAGCCTGGTATAGCCGTCGATCATCGCCGCCTCTTCATACTCGCGCGGGATCTCGTCGATGAAGCCCTTGAGCAGCCAGACGGCTAAAGAGACGTTGACCGCGGTGTAGAGCAGGATCATGCCGAGCGCGGTGTCGGAAAGGCCGAGCTCGCGGTACATCAGGTAGATCGGGATCGCGACCGCGATCGGCGGCATGAAGCGCGTCGACAGGATGAAGAACAGAAGATCGTCTGCCAGAGGCACCTTGAAGCGCGAGAAGCCATAGGCCGAGAGCGTGCCGAGGAACACCGCGCAGAAGGTCGAGCCGAAGGCGATGATCAGCGAGTTGACGAAGCGCGGCAGGAAGTTCGACGGTCCGGCGATTACCATGTTGCGCTTGCGCACCGTCTCGTCGCAGAAACCGGTCGCCGGTCCGAGCGCGTTGATGTATTCCGGTGTCTGCCTGGTGCGGGTGGTGAACAGGTTGCAATAGCCCTCGATGCTCGGCTGAAACACGATCTTCGGCGGATAGGCGATCGAATCCGGCGGCGTCTTGAAGCTGGTGGCGAAGATCCAGAGCAGCGGCACGATCGAGATCAGCGCGTAGCCGACGACGAGCGCCCCGGCGAGCCGTTTCGAGTTCGACGACGGCGCGACGACGGAATGGGCGGTGGTCAGGCTCATCTCTGCTTCACCTTGTTGAGCGCCTTGACGTAGATGTTGGCGAGACCGAACACCGCGACGAACAGGATGATGGCGAAGGCCGAGGAATAGCCGGTGCGCCAGCTCTCGAAGGCCTGCCGCTTCAGCGTGATCGACGCGACCTCGGTGGTCGAGCCCGGCCCGCCGCCGGTGAGCAGGTTCACCATGTCGAACATCTTGAAGTTCTCGATGCCGCGGAACAGCACCGCCAGCATGATGAAGGGCAGCGCCATCGGCAGCGTGATCGACCAGAATTGCCGCCAGTTGGAGGCGCGGTCGACCTCGGCCGCTTCGTAGATGTATTCGGGGATCGAGCGCAGGCCGGCGAGGCAGATCAGCATCACGTAAGGCGTCCACATCCAGGTGTCGACGATGATGATCGCCCATGGCGCCAGCTCGACATTGGACAGCATCTGCACATTCGTCGGCGGGATGCCGGTGAGGAAGGAGACCGCATAGGCGAACAGCCCGATCTGCGGCTCGTAGAGGAAGCGCCAGAAATTGCCGACCACCGCCGGCGACAACATCATCGGTACCAGGATGATGGTCGTCCAGAAGGCGTGGCCGCGGAATTTTCTGTCGATCAGCCAGGCCAGCGTGAAGCCGATCACCGTCTGCAAAAGGATCGTCCAGAAGACGAAATGCGCCGTCGTCTGCATGGCGATCCAGATGTCCTGGTCGCCGAGGATGCGCCGGTAGTTGGCGAGCCCGAGATTCTTCACCGCCTCGTTGGGGCGATTGGCGCGGTAATTGGTGAAGGAGAGATAGATCGCCCAGAACAGCGGAAAGATGTTGATGGCCAAAAGCAACAGGATCGTCGGCGAGATGAACAGCCAGGCGAGGCCCTTGTCGCTGATGCCCCGGATCTTCCTGGCCAACGGCTCCGGCGTCGCCCGGGCAACGTTGTCCGCAGTCCGATTGAGCATGGTTAGTCCTGCATCGGTCACTGGTCAGTCTCGGCGATGGAATTTATCTGAACTGCGTCCCGTGCCAAGGGCGGCACGGGACGCTGCGGTCTGGCTCGGGAGGAGCCTCACATCTTGCCGTCGTCCTGGAAGACCTGCGTCCAGTCCTTGACGAGACCGTCGAGCGCGTCCTTGGCCGAGCCCTGGCCGGCGACGACATAATCGTGGAAGCGCTTCTGCGAGGCCTGCAGCAGCGGTGCGTAGCTCGGCTCGGCCCAGAAGTCCTTCACGACGGCCATGGAGTCGAGGAAGGCCTGAGCATAGGGCTGGCTGGACGGGAACTTCGGGTCCTTGACCACGGAATTCAGGCAGGAATAACCGCCGAGCGACCACCATTTGGCCTGCACGTCCTTGTTGGCGAACCACTTGATGTATTTCAGCGCCGATTCCTGCTTGTCGGAATAGGATACCACCGAAATGCCCTGGCCGCCGAGCTGCGCGAACTGGTCGCCGTCGGGACCTTTCGGATTGACGAAGTAGCCTATTTTGTCGCCGCCGACATTCTCGTCCTTCTGCAGGCCGGGCCAGGTGAAGGCGAAGTTCATGTGCATCGCCACCTGTCCTGATTTGAAGGCGTCGACGCCTTCGCCCATGTAGCTGTTGGAGGCGCCGGGCGGCGTGCAGCAATCATAGAGCGCCTTGTAGAATTCCAGCCCCTTCACCGACTTCTCGGAATTGACGAAGCCTTCCATCTCATAGGGCTTCTTCGGATTCTCGTACTGGAAGCCGTAGCTGTAGAGGACGTCCATGGCACCCATGGTGATGCCTTCCGAGCCGCGCTCGGTATAGATCGAGGCGCCGTAGACGGTCTTGCCGTCGATCTGCCGCTTCTGGAAGAATTCGGCGATCTGCTTCAACTGGTCGAAGGTGGTCGGCGGGGCGAGGTCCCAGCCATACTTCTCCTTGAATTCCTTCTTGAGCTCCGGCCGCGAGAACCAGTCCTTGCGATAGGTCCAGCCGACGACGTCGCCCATCGCCGGCAGCGCCCAGTAGTTCGGCGTGTTCTTCGGCCATTCGGAATAGCCGACCACGGTCGCCGGCACGAAATCGTCCATGCTGATCTTCTCCTTGTCGAAGAAGTCGTTCAGCTTGACGTAGTGGCCGTTCTCGGCGGCGCCGCCGATCCACTGGCTGTCGCCGATGATCAGGTCGCAGAGCTTGCCGTGCGAGTTGAGCTCGTTGAGGAAGCGGTCGGCATAGTTGGTCCACGGCACGAATTCGAACTTCATGCCGATGCCGGTTTCCTTGGTAAAATCCTTGGACAGTTCCACGAGCGCGTTGGCCGGATCCCAGGCCGCCCAGCAAAGCGTCAGGTCTTCCGCATGCGCGACTTTCGAGACGGCGGTCGACGCGAGTGCCGCCGAGGCCAGTCCCAACGCCAGTTTCCAGGTCGATTTCATGCCTTACCTCCCATTTGCGAAACGCGTCCGGATGACGGTTTCAAAACCCTCAACCCTCGCTCCTCCCAAGGGCCTGAACATGACGCGCGATGCGTCGCCGATGTTTAGTAATTTGTTTAGTGATGCTCTTTTTACTAAACAATGCAAGCGAATTCGTTGCTGCGCCGCAGCATGGCGAAAGGCGTGCTTGAAATCGTTGGGAAATAACTGCCGGCCGCTCCGGCCGGATAGTCGTCAGCCGGCTTAGAGCAATTCCAGGAAAAGTGTGAAACGGTTTTCCGTCCGGAATTGCGTCAAACCAAAGGGCTAGAGCGTTTCGCCGTTTCCGTGAAACGGCGAAACGCTCTAGCTGGCGCTCTTCGTGCTGACCGTCACCGGCCGGATCGGTGGCGGCGTCGGCAGCAACTCGCGTATGTCGGCGAAGGGGAAGACGGGCTCGAACCGGAAGGCCTCGGCCAGCGCGCCTGGCGCACCGTTGCACTGGCCGGCGCGGAATTCGTTCTGCGTGCGTGCGCCCGCGACGAAACGCTCCGGATCTTGCGAGCGATGCGCACGGATCGCCTGCGCCTTGATGTCCCAATGAGCAGAGATATCGACGTAGTGCGTCGGCGAAAAGCCTGTGCCGCCGAGCGTGTCGGCATGCAGCACCGGCACCGCGAAGGACGCGGCGATGCGCACGCCGTCCGACAGCGCGCGGTGGTCGCCGTGATAATCGTTCGGCGCATGCGTGATCGCGAGATCGGGCTTGACCTCGCCGATCAGCGCCTTCAGCGCGCCGATGAGCGCGGCGTCCGCCACCAGCGCACCGTCGGGGAAGTCGAGGAAACGCGGCGTGACGCCGAGCAGGCCGGCCGCTGTCGTCGCTTCCTCGCGCCGTGCCTTGGCGAGCGCCGCCGGGTCGCCCTTGCCGCCCTTGGCGCCGTCCGTGGCTATCGCAAAAGTCAGCTCTGCGCCTAGCGCGGCATAGGCGGCCATCGTACCGAACATGAAGATCTCGATGTCGTCGGGATGCGCCCCCAGCGCCAGTATCTTCACGTCTATTCTCCCGGAAACGGAACGTGCCGAACGGAATCCTGCTCGCTCTGATCGCTTATGCAAGCTATTCGTGCAGCGATGCCGTCATCAAGAGCCTGGGCGGGCAGTTCACCGTCTTCGAGATCGGCTTCTTCGTAACCTTGTTTGCCGGCTGTTTCCTGTTCTTCACCCGTCCGGCCGATGAGCGCTGGCGCGACTTCTGGCGCACCAAGCGCCCATGGGCGGTGCAGGCGCGCGCCTTGGCCGGCATCGCGTCGGGCGTGCTCAGCGTCTATGCCTTCACCACCATCCCGCTGGCGGAAGTCTACGCGCTGATCTTCCTGGCGCCGCTGCTGGTCACCATCCTCTCGACCGTTATCCTGAAGGAGAGAGTTGGACCCTGGCGATGGCTTGCCGTCGTCGCTGGCTTTGCCGGTGTCATGCTGGTGGTGCGGCCGGGCTTTCGCGAATTGCATCTCGGCCATCTCGCCGCCTTCGCCAATGCCTTCCTCGCGGCAACCAGCGTCATCCTGATGCGTTCGCTGGCCCGGCAGGAAAAGCGCACCACGATCCTCGGCGCGCTGGTCGGCTATGGCCTGCTGTTCAACGGCGTCGGCGCGGCCGCGACGTCGTTCTCGCTCCCCAATCTTGGGCAACTGGTCTGGCTGATGCTGGCCGGCATCTTCACCGCAGGCGGCCAATTGCTGCAGCTGCTTGCCGTCAAATATGCGCCGGCCAACCGGATCGCGCCGACGCATTATTCGCAGATCGTTTGGGCCGTGGTGCTGGGCGCGTTCTTTTTCAACGAATATCCGGACATGCTGACGATGGTTGGCCTGGCCGTCGTCGGCGCTTCCGGACTGCTCACCATGGTGCGCGAGGAGGTGCGGCTTGGCACGGTGCGCTGGAACCCGTTTACGAGGACAAGGCTCTGATTTGCTGAGCGGTTGCGCGCTGACCTTGGCCGCTGATATGCGGACGCGATGAACACAGGACTTCTGCCGGAGCTTCCGGTTTCCGCCGTGCTGCCGGCGCTCGGGCAGGCACTGGCCGCGGGCAACAGCGCCGTGCTGGTGGCGCCGCCCGGCGCCGGCAAGACCACGCTGGTGCCGCTGGTGCTGCTCGACGCGCCATGGCTGGGCGCGGGCCGAATCGTGCTGCTCGAGCCGCGCCGGCTCGCCGCCCGCGCCGCCGCCCGCCGCATGGCAGAGCTGCTCGGCGAGGAGCCCGGCGGCACCGTCGGCTACGCCATGCGCATGGAGAACCGCACCTCGGCGCGGACAAAAATCCTTGTCGTCACCGAAGGCGTGCTCGCGCGCATGATCCTCGACGACCCGGAACTGCCTGGCGTTTCGGCAGTGATCTTCGATGAGTTTCATGAGCGTTCGCTCGACGGCGATTTCGGCCTGGCGCTGGCGCTCGACGTGCAGGGTGCGCTGAGGCCGGAGCTGCGCCTGCTGGTCATGTCAGCGACGCTCGATGGCGCGCGCGTCGCAAAACTTCTGGCCGGAGCCCCGGTGATCGAAAGCGAAGGCCGCGCTTATCCCATCGAGATCCGCTACGACGAGCGGCCGGCGGGCGTGGCCATCGAGGACGCAATGGTCAAGGCAGTCCGTTCCACTCTCGCCATTGAGCAGGGCAGCGTGCTCGCTTTCCTCCCCGGACAGCGCGAGATCGAGCGCACGGCGGAGCGGCTTCTGGGCAATGTCGCGGCCGACACCGATATCGTCCCGCTCTACGGTCAGCTCGACAACAGGGCGCAGGACGCCGCGATCAAGCCGGCCCCAGTCGGCCGCCGCAAGGTGGTGCTGGCGAGCTCGATCGCCGAGACCTCGATCACCATCGACGGCGTGCGTGTCGTCATCGATTCCGGCCTGTCGCGCCTGCCGCGCTACGAGCCGGCAAGCGGCCTGACCCGGCTTGAGACGGTGCGCGTCAGCAAGGCCTCGGCCGACCAGCGCGCCGGCCGCGCCGGGCGAACGCAGCCGGGCGTCGCCATCCGGCTATGGCGCGCCGAGCAGACGGCAGCGCTGCCCGCCTTCACGCCGCCGGAAATCCTCGAGGCCGACCTTTCCGGCCTGCTGCTCGACTGCGCCGCTTTCGGCGTCGCCGAACCGACGAGCCTGTCGTTCCTCGATCCGCCGCCGGCGCCCGCGCTCAACGAGGCGAGGGTGCTGCTCAAGGCGCTGCACGCCCTCGACGATGCCGGCCGGCTGACCGAAGCGGGCGCGGCGATGCGCAAGCTGGCGCTGCCGGTACGGCTCGCGCACATGGTGGCCGAGGCGGCAAAGGCGGGCCAGGCGATCGAAGCGGCGACGCTTGCGGTGCTGCTGACCGAGCGCGGGCTGGGCGGCGACAGCGCCGACCTCGAACGACGGCTGATGCGCTTTGGCGCCGAGAAGTCGCCGCGCGCCAATGCCGCCCGGCAGCTTGCCGAGCGTCTGGCCAAACCCTCCCCCTCGAGGGGAGGGTCGACGATCGCGCTGGGCGACGCTCAGCGCGATCGCCGGGGTGGGGTCGGCGGTAGCGTGCCCGAACCGACCCCACCCCGATCCGCTGCGCGGCTCGACCCTCCCCTCAAGGGGGAGGGTAAAGGCGCCGGCGCTCTCCTCATCCACGCCTGGCCGGATCGTGTCGCGAAAGCCCGCGGCGAGCGCGGGCGCTTCGTGCTCGCCAACGGCTCCGGCGCCATGGTCGACGCCGCCGATCCGCTGGCCGGCGAGACCTGGCTGGTCGTCGCCGACCTGCAAGGCAAGGCGCAAAACGCCCGCATCACCGCCGCTTCGCCCGTCGATGAAGCCGACATCCGATCAGCGCTCGCCGACCGCATCGAGACGCGCCGCGAAACAAGCTTCGACCGCGAGCGGCGCGCCGTGCGCGTGCGCGAGACCGCGCGGCTTGGCGCCATCACGCTTGCGGAGCGCATGCTGCCGGCGCCTTCGGGCGCCGACGCGGATCGAGCCATTCTGGACGCCTTGCGCGAGCACGGCCTGGCGCTGCTCGACTGGGGCAAGGAGGCCGAGACGCTGCGCCAGCGGCTTGGCTGGCTCCATCGCGGCCTCGGCGCCCCCTGGCCGGACGTCTCGGATCAGGCGCTTCTCGACCGGCTGGACGACTGGCTGCTGCCCTTCCTAGCCGGCGATGCTTCTTTGGCGGCGATCAAGCCGGGGGTACTCGCGGCAGCAACGCTGTCGCTGGTTCCGCACGACCTGCAGCGCAAGGTCGACGCGCTGGCGCCGACCCATTTCGATGCGCCGTCGGGCAGCCATGTGCCGATCCGCTATGACGGCGAATGGCCGGTGCTGTCGATCCGCGTGCAGGAATTGTTCGGCCTCGACCGCCATCCGGCGATCGCCAACGGCACGGTGCCGCTGACGCTCGAGCTTATGTCGCCGGCGCATCGCCCGATCCAGACGACGCGCGACCTGCCGGGCTTCTGGCGCGGCTCCTGGGCGGATGTGCGCACCGACATGCGCGGCCGCTATCCAAAACATGTCTGGCCGGAAAACCCGCTGCTTGCCGCCGCCACCAGCCGCGCCAAGCCGCGCGGGACATAGGTTCGTGCCGCTTCGGCAGGCCATTAGCGTTAGTGGGCAATGTGCGTTGGCGATTGGCGCAAACGCCCATCGCTTCGTCATCCACGGGCGGAGCAAGGAGCGAAGCGACGCGCGTAGACCCGAGGATCCATTCCGTGACTTCAACGCGTCGCTACGTTGCAGAATTCTGTTCCGCTGCACTCCAAGGCTAAGGTAACGGAATGGATCCCAGGGTCTGCGCGACGGAGCTTCGCTCCTGCTCCGCCCTGGGATGACGAAGTTGGGACGCACCAATCTCGAATGTTGACGATAGTCGAAATGGACGTTGAATCCTTGCTGCCAAACAGACCTCCAATCCGTCGGCCCCCGGAGCGATACCTAGCGCTCTCCGTCCTGCGGCTGTAATCCTTTGTCATGATCAACATTCTGCGCGCGCCCGATACCCAGCAGAGCCAGCGGCTGCGGCTCAACACGCTGATCCGCCTGCGCTGGCTGGCCATCGTCGGCCAGAGCATCGCGGTGCTCGTCGTCGCCTATGGGCTGAAATTCCCGCTGCCGGTCTCGATGTGCTTCGCGCTCATCGCCTGCTCGGCCTGGATGAACCTCTGGCTCACCTTCCGCTATCCCGCCGCGCACCGGCTGACCCCGCTCTCGGCCTTCGTCATCCTTACCTTCGACAGCCTGCAGCTCGCCGGCCTGCTCTATATGACCGGCGGGCTGACCAATCCGTTCTCGGTGCTGCTCTCCGTCCCGGTCGTCATCTCCGCCGCGTCGCTGCCGCTGCGCCTCACCGCGGTGCTCGGTGCGCTGGTCATCGCGGCGGCAACGCTGCTTGTGTTCTTCCATCTGCCGCTGCCCTGGTACGAGGGCGCGCCGCTGCCGATGCCGTTCATCTATGTCGCCGGCATGTGGATGGCGGTGTTTGCCTCGATCGCCTTTACCGCCATCTATGCCTTCCGCGTCGCGGCCGAGGCGCGCCTGCTCGCCAACGCGCTCGCCGCCACCGAGCTGGTGCTGCAGCGCGAGCAGCATCTTTCTGCGCTGGACGGGCTCGCGGCGGCCGCCGCGCATGAGCTCGGCACGCCTTTGGCCACCATCACCGTCGTCGCCAAGGAGATGGAAAAGGCGCTCGGCGAAGATGCGAAATTCGGCGAGGACGTAAAACTGCTGCGCTCGCAGAGTGAGCGTTGCCGCGAGATCTTGAAGCGGCTGACCAGCCTGTCCACCGAAGGCGAGGCGCATCTTTCACGGCTGCCTCTGACCTCGCTGGTCGAGGAGGTGACGGCGCCGCACCGCGATTTCGGCATCTCGATCCGGCTGCGTCCCGGCGAGCGCATCGGCCCGGAGCCGGTCGGGCAGCGCAGTCCCGGCGTCATCTACGGGCTCGGCAATCTGGTCGAGAACGCCGTCGACTTTGCCAGGAAGACCGTCACCGTCAGTTGGAACTGGAATAGCGAGGAGGTCTCCTTCTCCATCATCGACGACGGACCGGGCTTTCCGCCGGAGATCATCGACCGCATCGGCGAGCCGTATATGTCGACACGCCAGGGGACCGAGGCCGGCGGCGGCCTCGGTCTCGGGCTTTTCATCGCCAAGACCTTGCTGGAGCGCTCCGGCGCGACGCTCGATTTCCGCAATTCGAGCGGGATCGGCGAGGGCGCGGTGGTGCAGATCACTTGGCCGCGCGGCGTCTTCCTCAACCCCGAGCAGCTGTCCGGAACCATGTTCGACAATGCCTGAGCCTTGCGTTTGCTGCATGGCAGCTCTGTTGCCGGCTGTAAAAATTGGACATTGCTGTTGCACAATTGTATCTGCGTAAAAGTAAGGCATGTCGCCCAAAACCGTGCAGCGGTTCTGGGATAACGACATGCCGGGAAACAAGAACTTGAAGCGCGTTCGCTACAATCTGTTTCGGCGCGGCGCGCTTTAAGTCGGTAGGATGCTGACGAAATGAGCGCGGACGAAACCACTGGCGCAATGGTTGAAGGCGAGGACACCTCGCTGCTGATCGTCGATGACGACAAGCCGTTCCTCACCCGGCTGGCGCGGGCCATGGAAACCAGGGGCTTCGCGGTCGAGACGGCGGAGAGCGTGGAAGAGGCAGTCGCCAAGGCGCGCGCCCATCCGCCGGCCTATGCGGTTGTCGACATGCGGCTGGGCGACGGTAACGGCCTCGACGTTGTCGCCGCCATCCGCGAGAAGCGCGACGATGCCCGCACCATCATCCTGACCGGCTACGGCAACATCGCCACCGCGGTGACGGCGGTGAAGCTCGGCGCCGTCGACTACCTGTCGAAGCCGGCCGATGCCGACGACGTCTTCGCCGCGCTCACCCGCACCGCGGGCGAGCGCGCGGCGCCGCCTGAAAATCCGATGTCGGCCGACCGCGTGCGCTGGGAGCACATCCAGCGCGTCTACGAAATGTGCGACCGCAACGTTTCCGAGACCGCGCGCCGCCTCAACATGCATCGCCGCACCTTGCAGCGGATACTCGCAAAGCGTGCGCCTCGGTGAGATCGCTGGACGCAGGGCAAAAAGCACTTCAACGGCCGGTTCCGATCTATGGTGAGATCGCCAATCGCCAAGGTCGGCGCCGCCCCTCATCGCCCTGCCGGGCACTTCTCCCCGTATAGTGACGGGGAGAAGGGGGCTGGCCGCAACCTCGGCACCCCTTCCTACGACGCCGGCGATTGGCGAAGCCGGCGATGAGAGCGTCCCTCTCCCCGTCACTATACGGGGAGAGGATGCCGGCAGGCAGGTGAGGGGCGGCGCCGGCGCTTGTAAAGGAAGACGCGGCGAAATTCGACCTGCACGCGATTACCGTCCGATGCTTGCCCGACTTTCCAAGTTTGAGCATCATCGCGCCGGCGGACTGGCGCCATGAGGGAGTCGACATGAAGGACCAGATGCAGCGGCCGAAATCGATTCTTCGCGAATTCCTCGATGGCGAGGCGGCCGGCGGCATCATCCTGATGGCGGCGGCGGCGCTGGCCTTGATCGTCGCCAACTCGCCGCTCGCCGGAACCTATTTCGCGATCCTCCACGCCTATCTCGGACCGCTCAGCGTCTCGCACTGGATCAATGACGGGCTGATGGCGGTGTTCTTCCTGCTGGTCGGCCTGGAGATCAAGCGCGAGATGCTGGACGGCCAGCTTTCAACCTGGCCGCGCCGAGTGCTGCCGGGCATAGCCGCCGCCGGCGGCATGGTGGTTCCGGCGCTGGTCTATGTCTTGATCAACCGCGACAATCAGCCAGCCCTTTCCGGCTGGGCGATCCCGACCGCCACCGACATCGCCTTTGCGCTCGGTGTGCTCTCGCTTCTCGGCAGCCGCGTGCCGGCCTCGCTGAAAGTGTTCCTCACCGCTTTGGCCATCATCGACGATCTCGGCGCCGTCATCATCATCGCGTTGTTCTATACCAGCGGCCTGTCGCTCGCCTTTCTGGCGGCGGCCTTCGCGGCCATCGCCACGTTGATCGTGCTCAACCGCATGCGGGTGATGACCCTGTTGCCCTATCTCGTGATTGGCGCGGTGCTGTGGGTGCTGGTGCTGAAATCGGGCGTGCACGCCACGCTCGCCGGCGTGGCTCTGGCGCTCACCATTCCGCTCGAGCGCTCGCCCGGCATCGGCCACGATCAGGAGCATTCGCCGCTGCACCGGCTGGAGCACGGCCTGCACAAGCTCGTGCCTTTCATCGTCATCCCGATCTTCGGCTTCGCCAATGCCGGGGTTTCGCTCGGCGGCCTGAGCCTCGCCGCGCTGGTCGAGCCGCTGACATTGGGTGTTGCGGCGGGCCTCGTGCTCGGCAAGCTGGTCGGCGTGTTCGGCTCCTCGGCCATCGCCATCCGGCTCGGCCTCGCCGACTTGCCGGTCAATGCCGGCTGGCCGCATATGCTCGGCATCTCGCTTCTGTGCGGCATCGGCTTCACGATGAGCCTGTTCATCGGCCTGCTCGCCTTCGCCAATGACGCAGCACTTCAGGACGCGGTGAAGGTCGGCATCCTCGCCGGCTCGCTGGTTGCCGCGCTGGTTGGCACGGCTGTGCTGCTGGTCGCGCCGGCGGCGGGCGGGACGGAAGAGGACGTGGAGTAGGCTTGTTTCGCCCCTCATCCGGCCGCTTCGCGGCCACCTTCTCCCCGAGGGGAGAAGAGATTGGCGCCGGCGCTAACCGTCTCCTCTCCCCTCGGGGAGAGGTCGCCCGAGCGAAGCGGAGGGCGGGTGAGGGGGCGCTACTCGCTCTCGCCGTCCAGCGCCGGCACCGCGACACCGGCAAGCTCCGCCGCCAAGAGCCGCGCCGCGCCCGCCCGCGCGATCCTCAGCATCAGCGCCTTGCGCGTCGCAGCCTGCATGCGGTGCTCCGGCGCCTCGCGCAGGATCTCGGCGCCATAGCCGTCGGAGAGGATGAAGCCGCACTCCTGCGGAAAAATCTCCTGCGGCACGCCGGGATGCGTGGCGAAAAAGAATCGGTCGGAATGCAGCCGGTAGTCCGGCCATTTGCGGTCGACGCGAAAATCCTCGATCGAGGATTTGATCTCGATGATCCAGATGTCGCCCTGCCGGGTCAGCGCGACGAGATCGGCGCGGCGGCCTGTGGCGAGCGACAGCTCAGGCAGCACATGCGCGCCCATTTCAGTGAGCAGCCGCTGTACGCCGCGCCGCACCAGCATGGCGCGCTCGGACTGGCGGCCGTCGATCAGAGGGTTGATGGGAATCGGGGAAATGAGTGGCATGGCAGCCACCATGCCAGATTTTGTTCACGGTTTGAACCGCTATTAAAGAACGGCGATTATCTGGTGACAAACCACGAGAGCGATAATCCTCGACAGATCGGCGCAAACAAATTAGGATAATAATCCTATTACTTGGATCACGCGAACGGGACCAATGGCGCCGCTAACGACCCGTTTTTGTTGCCGCTTTCCGGCGGTGCACCAGTTCCTTCATTTGCTCGTTGGTGAGCTTGGGCGCATGGGCGATCCTGTTGATGGCTCTTTCGAAAGCGTCGTCGGACCCATCCGCCCCTAGTTCTCTGGCGGCCCCTGCATCTAGGGCCGTTCCGCTTTTTCATCGGGAACCATCTGCTATCGCGCCCGTTGCTGCGGTGGTTCGGTTCGAGGACGTTTGATGAGAGCGCGTATCGATGTAATCACCTTGGCAGTAGCCGACTTCGAGCGCGCACTCGCCTTCTACCGGGCGCTTGGCCTGCAGTCTGCTGGTGTGACCGCAACTGAGTTCACCGGCGATGATACGCATCCCGCAGGCGCAATCGTCATGTTCCACCTCGACGGCGGTCAGATCCTTGCGCTTTACCCGCGTAGTGAGCTCGCTAAAGACGCGGGCACCGCACCCGGGCCAGCGCGAAGCGGGGAGTTCAGCCTCGGCCATATCGTTGAGACCCGGCAGGAAGTGGACGAGCTGCTCGCCAAAGCCGAAGCGGCTGGAGCACTCGTCACTGAACTGCACGACAGACCCTGGGGCATCTACTCCGGTTACTTTCGTGACCCGGACGGACATCTGTGGGAAATCATCCATAACCCAAACACGTAGCAGGCGAACAGCGCCGCTCTGGCACGAGTTTGCTTGAGGGCTAGTCGCCGGTCTACGCCTGCAACGCCTTCTCATCCTCCACCACCCCCGCCATGTCATCCAAAATCGGACAGTCCGGCCTGTCATCTCCATGGCAGGCGTGGATCAGTTTCTGCAGCGTCGCGCGCATCGATTGCAGCTCGCGCACTTTTTCTTCGATTGCCCTGACATGGGCGCTGGCGATTTCGCGCACGTCGTGGCTGGCGCGGTCGCGGTCCTGATAGAGCGCCATCAGCTGCCTGCAATCGTCGATTGAAAAGCCGAGGTTGCGGGCGCGGCGCAGAAAGGCCAGCCGGTGGACGTCGTCGCGCGAGTAATCGCGGTAGCCGTTGTCGGCCCGCGCCGGTCGGATCAAGCCGATCTCCTCATAGTAGCGGATGGTCTTGGCCGGCAGGCCGGAACGTTCGGCGGCATCACCGACATTCATGGCGCTCTCCTTGGTCTCCGGCAGCTCTTCCAGCCGCCCCATTGATTTTGCTTCACAATCCTGTGAGTCCTGTTGCCGAAATGCCGCAGTTCGGCACTTACCGGCAGGGAAGGTCTTGCATATAGGCAGTGCGCGCTTGGCAAGCAAAAGAAATGCCAGCATGAATGATGGCGACAAAGCGGCCGACTCGTGCCGCTGATATTTAGGCGGGGCGTCGGACCTATTCATGCGCTTGAAGTCTTTTGCAATCGTCGCTGCTCTTGCGCTCTCGACCGCGGTCAGCGGCTGCAGCACCATCGGCGGGCAATTGTTCACCAACAACTATGGCGCGATGACCGATGCCGGCTATCAGCTGCCGCGCATCCCGATCGAAAAGGTCCCCGCCAGGTACCACCGGCAGGAAGTGCGGTACGATACTTCGGAGAAGCCGGGCACCATCATCGTCGATACTCAGAACAAGTTCCTCTACTTCGTCGAGGGCGACGGCATGGCGATGCGCTACGGCATCGGCGTCGGCCGCGAGGGTTTCGAATGGCACGGCTCCGCCCATATCGCGCTGAAGCGCGAATGGCCGACCTGGACGCCGCCGGCGCCGATGATCAAGCGCCAGCCTGAGCTTGCCAAATTCGCCGGCGGCATGGAGCCGGGCCTGAAGAACCCGCTCGGCGCGCGCGCCATGTATCTGTTCAACAAGGGCGGCGACATGGGCTACCGCCTGCATGGCAGCCCGGAATGGTTCTCGATCGGCAAGGCGATGTCGTCGGGCTGCATCCGGCTGATGAACCAGGACATCATCGATCTCTACGACCGCACATCGGTCGGCGCCAAGGTCATCGTGATGTGATCACGATGACCGCGGACAAAAGCATTCGTGCGCGGACCGTCTAGGCAACAACAAGACGTCCACAGACAGAAAACCGGGCTGTTGGGGCCCGGTTTTTTGTTTTTGGCGATTGGTATCGCAGCAGACGCTGCGAAAATGATCAGGCGACCTGTTCGACCTGCTGCACCTCGGGGACGAAGTGCCTCAAGAGGTTCTGGATGCCGTGCTTCAGCGTCGCCGTCGACGACGGGCAACCGGCGCAGGCGCCCTTCATGTGCAGGAAGACGGTGCCGTTCTCGAAGCCGCGGAAGGTGATGTCGCCGCCATCCTGCGCGACCGCCGGGCGCACCCTGGTGTCGAGCAGCTCCTTGATGGTCAGCACCAGCTCCTCGTCGGCCTTGTCGTAGAACTCGCCGGTCTGGCCGGCCTCGCTCGAAGGAGCCGCCGACGCCATGACAGGGGCGCCCGACATGAAATGCTCCATGATGGCGCCGAGGATCGCCGGCTTCAAATGCTGCCAGTCGGGACCGTCCTTGGTCACGGTGATGAAGTCGTAGCCGAAGAAGACGCCTGTGACGCCGGGGATCTCGAACAGTCGGCCGGCCAGCGGCGAAGCCTCAGCTGCCGTTTCGGCGTCGCGGAAATCGGCGGTGCCTTGCACGAGCACTTCTTTGCCGGGCAGGAACTTCAACGTCGCCGGGTTCGGCGTCGATTCGGTCTGGATGAACATGGGGTATCTCCAGGCCCTTCCCGGGCCGATAGTTTGGAATAATTCTAAATAGGCTCTATCGGCTGGACATTCAAGCGAAACGCGTCGCCCGAACCGCTGGCTGGCGGAATGTTTTTGCCCCGGCGAAGCGCTCCAGCCATGGCGGGCCTATCCTCCGACTTCCACGCTGAGTTGTCCACTCGTCTTCTGAATGTTCACCTCGGCCCCGTCGGCCGTCCGCCTGAATTCGAGATCGGCACTTGCCTCGCCGACCCGCAGCCCGCGAAGCGCGATGCGGTTGACGAAATCGGGCAGCCGCGGCCGCACGATCCGAAGCTTGCCTGCGAGGGCGTCAGGTTCCAGCCCGAGGCAGGTGGTCACCATGAATGGCACCGCGCCCGCCGCCCACGCTTGCGGGTGGCAGGCCACGGGATAGTGCACCGGCACCTGAAAATCCTTGCGCTGAAAGCCCGCCATCGCCTCGGGCAGCCTATGATGCCGGAAGTGCATGGCCGCCTCGGCGATAGCGGTGAAGATCTGCAGCGCCGCGTCGTCCTCGCCATAGCGTCGGCAGCCGGCCGCCAGCAGCGCGTTGTCGTGCGGCCAGACGGTTCCGAGGTGGTATCCCACGGGATTGTAGCGACGCTCCGCGCTCGAGAGCGTGCGCACGCCCCAGCCGTTGAACATGTCGTCCTGCATCAGCCGCAGCACCGTTCGGCGGCCCTTGCCATGGTCCGCGATGCCGGTCCACAACGCATGGCCCGGATTCGAGGAAACGACCGCGACCTGGCGGCCTCGCGCTTCGAGCGCCAGCGCAAAGGCGCCCAGGTCCTCGCACCAGAAGTCGTGGTTGAACCGTGTTCGAAGCCGTTCGGCCTCGCCGCGAAGCTTTTTGGCGCGATCACGGTCGCCAGTGCGTTCGTAAAGGTCGGCGACGGCATGTTTGGCGGCAAAGACATAGCCCTGCGCCTCGACAAGCGCGATCGGCGGCCTGGCGATGCTGCCGTCGGTCCTGACGATCGCGTCGGCCGAATCCTTCCATCCCTGGTTGACGAGGCCGCTCTCCGATATGGTCCGATATTTGAGATAGCCTTCGCCGTGATTGTCTCCGGCCTTGGCGATCCAGCCCAAAGCCCGTTCCACCGGCTCCTGCAGTTCGCGGAACAGTCCCAGATCGCCTGTCCACGCAACATAGCGGCCGAGAAGCAGCAGGAAGAGCGGGGTCGCGTCCACCGTGCAGTAGAACCTGGCATGCGGGACATTGCCTGCGCGAGCGAGCTCGCCGACGCGCAGCTCATGCAGGATCTTGCCCGGCTGCTCCTCACGCCATCGATCCGTTCGACGTCCCTGATAGCTGGCAAGAAGGCGCAGCGTCTGGGCTGCGATCTCCGGCTGAAAGGCGAGCATCTCGTGCGCGACGACCAGGCTGTCTCGCCCGAAAAGGGCGACGAACCACGGCACGCCGGCCGCGAAATACTCCCTGTTGCCAAAATCCGATCTGAGCACCGCGAGGTCGCGCAGCGAGCGGTCCATGATGCTGTTGAGCAGCAGGCTGTCGCTGTCGAATTTCGTATGTTGCTCCAGCCATTCTTCGGTGTCCGCCTGAACCTTTCCGGCAAAACCGTCGAGAGCAAACGTCGGGTGTTGGTTCAACTGCTCGGCTTCTGGCCGTTCTGGCAGTTCCTTCAGTTCTATGGTGATTGCGATGGTGCGCTTTTCGCCCGACGGCACATCGAACCGGAACTCGGCCGTCGTCTTGTGCATGGCGTCGGGTGCCGGCGAGAAGACGATTGTTGCCGTTCTGCGAACGCGATCGGCGCCATGATAGACAAAATGCAGCCTGCCGTCGCGCCAGACGGGCCGCTCGGACCTGCCGAGATATTTCGGCACCAGCCCGCGCACATTGAAAATGTCCTCGAAACCGGCGCCGAAGTGCAGGGCTAGCGGAAAGCCATGCGATTCGTTGCCGAAATTCTGGATGGTCAGAACCTCCCGCACGCATGTTCGCCCCGCATCGAGAATGCGTTCCCAGCGGATGCCGAGCTCGTCCTTGGGGATCAGTCGACCTCCATCGCAATGGAGGTCGGGATTGGCCAATTCGAAAAGCGCGGCGTAACCCTTTTGCGCTGTCGAGGCCAGCACGATCGGGGGCAAGCCGCCCAATGTCATCTCGTAGCCGCCGAGGAAGCGGCAGTCGTGGAAATAGAGCCCGAAGCCGTGCCCGCCTTTCAAGGGGATCTGCGCGTCGGAAGCGACGACATAGTAGAGATCGAGATTCTTCACGGTAACCGCGCCGGCAATGCTGTCCACCATCGCCGGATGGCCCTTGGCGAGCACGCGGCGCTTGCGCTCCTGCTGCGCATGAGGCGTCTGCCGGGCTCTTTCCTGGGATCGCGCTGCCTGCGAGCGGGGCTGCACCGATGGTCCGGCCGCCTCGCTTTGATGTGTCGACTTTTTGCTTCGGCTTGCCCCGCGCTTCGGTTTGGCCATCGGCCCTCCATTGGAATATCGCCTGCTTGACGATTCCAAAATGGCGCGCTGCAAAGCCAGGCCAAGGGGCCGCGATATGGATGCGGCCGCACCAATATGTGTTATGGAAGTGAGTGCTTGCCTCGGAACCGCCGCCGGTCAGGCCAGGCTCTCGATTTCCTCGTCGGAAAGGTTCTGCGGCACCACGGTGACCGGGATGGGGAAGGCCGCGCCCCGGCCGGCCACGGCGCTCACCAGAGGTCCCGGACCTTCCTTGCCGGCGCCGGCCGCCAGCACCAGGATGGCGATGTCCTGGTCTTCCTCGATCAGCTTGTGGATCTCTTCGGTCGGCTTGCCTTCGCGCACCACCAGCTCGGGCTCGATGCCGACTTTCTGGCGCACCTTGTTGGCGTAGCTATCGAGCGCCGCGCGCGCGGTTGCATTCGCTTCCTCGCGCATGATCTTCTCGACCCCCAGCCAATGCTGGAAATCGTCCGGCTCGATCACATAGAGCAGCACCAGCACGCCGCTGGTGCTCTGCGCCCGCTTCGAGGCGTAGGCGACGGCGCGCTCGCATTCGGGCGTGTCGTCGATGATCGCCAGGAACTTGCGGCGATGGCCGGCTTCGCGGCTGAGGCGTTTGGAGACCATGTCTATCTGCTCTGTATCAATTCGGCCGCAATCTGCCACCGCCACGGACCGGCGGCAAGCCGCCGGCCGGCACGGTGATGCCCCGGACCGGCGCAAGCCGGCCGGCGCGGTGATGAAAGTCAGCGAGGCAGGAGCGATCAGTCCTGCAGCAGGCCGATGATGTCGCGCACCGTCTTCATCGTGCCCTCGGCGATCGCGCGGGCGCGGTCGCCGCCATCCTTGAGCACGGCATCGACATAGGCCCGGTCGCCCTCGATGCGGCGCATCTCGGAAGCGATGGGCGCGAGCTTTTCCACCGCAAGGTCGGCGAGCGCCGGCTTGAACACGGAAAACTGCTGGCCGCCATATTCCTTCAGCACATCGGCCTTCGAGATTTCGGCCAGCCCTGCATAGATGCCGACCAGGTTTTCCGCTTCCGGCCGGCTTTCCAGCCCGTCGAGCTCGCTCGGCAAGGCTTCCGGGTCGGTCTTGGCCTTGCGGATCTTCTTCGAGATGGTGTCGGCATCGTCCGTCAGGTTGATGCGCGACAGATCCGACGGGTCCGACTTCGACATCTTCTTCGAGCCGTCGCGCAAGCTCATGATGCGCGCCGCCGGGCCGCCGATCACCGGCTCGGTGATCGGGAAATAGCCGTTCACCGTCTCCTCGCCTATCTTCATCTCGACGCCGACGCCGAGCGCCGCGATGCGCTCGGAGAAGTCGTTGTTGAATTTTTGCGCGATGTCGCGGGTCAGTTCCAGATGCTGCTTCTGGTCCTCGCCCACCGGCACATGGGTGGCGCGGTAGAGCAGGATGTCGGCCGCCATCAGGCTCGGATAGGCGAGCAGGCCGAGCGAGGCGTTCTCGCGGTCCTTGCCGGCTTTGTCCTTGAACTGCGTCATGCGGTACATCCAGCCGATGCGCGCCACGCAGTTGAAGATCCAGGCAAGCTCCGCATGCTGGATAACCCGCGACTGGTTGAAGACGATATGCTTCTTGGGATCGATGCCGGAGGCGAGGAACGCCGCGGTGATCGAGCGCGTCTGGTCGCCGAGATCCTGATAGACGAGCTGCGCCGTCAGCGAATGTAGGTCGACGACGCAGTAGATGCAGTCGGACTGTTCCTGGAGGGCGACGAATTTCTTGATGGCGCCGAGATAGTTGCCGAGATGCAGATTGCCGGTCGGCTGGACGCCGGAAAAGACGAGTGGCTTGAAGGCGGACATGAGTTCCCCAGGGCTTGTGGAGGGCCGTATAAGCATGATTCCAAAAAGTTGCAGACTTTTTGGAGCCAATCATGCGGCTGGAAACCGCGCGCGGCGAAAGTCTTGCGACGGCGCGCTTATGGACGAAGGTGCATGCGGGATCAAGAGGCGGTTGCAATCGAGACGGAGCAACTGCTTCAGGTGCGGCCCGATGCTGTTTGGGTAGCGCGCTTTAGTCTGCAACGTCGGCGCTGCCCCTCATTGTCCTGCCGGACATTTCTCCCCGTATAGTGACGGGGAGAAAGACGCCATCATCACCGGTTTCGCCAATCGCCAGCGTTGCAGGAATGGCGCCAGCATTGCGGCCGTCTTCCTTCTCCCCGTCACTGTACGGGGAGAAGGTGCCGGCAGGCGGATGAGGGGCGGCGCCGACATCGAGAAGTATGATATGATGCAACACATTCTGCATACGAGCTCATGGGAAATGGATGCCCGTCACCGGCAACATCAATGTCGAGAATACTCCGGAGCGTCGACCGGACCGCGAGACGCCGCTTGAGACAGCGGCGCGGCTTCGGGCCGAATTCGGGATCGAACTTGGCAAAAGGGCACGTGAGCCGTTGCCGGGTCCGATCTACGATGAATTGTCTGGCGAGGACTGATATTTCAGGATCAAGAGGCCAGCCGCGCGAGTGCCGATTGGCCCCTAGCCAGCCTGGATCTGTCTGGCCTAGCATGGCAGTCTCGTTTCTGGGATACTCATCATGCTTTCACATCTGCTCGCCGTCGCGTCCGTCTGGCTGGTCGCGGCGGTTTCGCCCGGGCCGAACTTCCTGATGACGGCGCGGATCGCGGTGGCGCGCTCGCGCGGTGCCGGCCTCGCCGCCGTCTGCGGCATCGGTATCGCCACCGTCATCTGGGGCGTCTGCGGGCTTGCCGGCATCAAGGCCCTGTTTCTTGCGGCGCCCTGGGCTTATGCAACGTTGAAGCTCGCCGGCGCCGGCTACCTGATCTATTCGGGCATAAGGCTGATCGGCCTTGCCGAGAAGCGCAGCGCGGCCGACGGCGAATTGGCTATCGATAGCAAGGGATTCTCGACCGGGCGCGCCTTCTGGATCGGTCTTGCGACCAGCCTTGCCAATCCGCGTTCGGCGCTTTCAGTGGCCAGCATCTTCGCCGTCGCCCTGCCGGCGCAGCCCTCGCTGGCGCTGGGTGTCGCGTCTGTCGTGCTCATGGTGGCGATCTCGGTCGGCTGGTATGCCTGCGTGGTCTGGCTGTTCGCGGCCGAAGCCGTCTCGAACGGCTACCGGCGGCTGCGCCGCACCATCGACCGCATAGCCGGCGGCCTGCTCATTCTGTTCGGCGCAAGGCTGGCGCTGGAGCGCGGGTGAGGGCCGGCCGCCCGTCATTCCGACGGCGGCGCCACCTTTGCCGAGCCCCGCCTGACATTTCTCCGGATCATGCCGAAATCGGCGCCGCCAGTGCCGAAGGCGGCGATGAAGTAGAGCGCAGCACCCCCGCCGACCAACGCAAGCACCGTCGTTGCCTTGACCACCAGCGGCGAGCCGGGTCCGAGTTTTGCGGCGAAATAGTGCTGGGCGAAGTAGAGCGCCACTGCCATCACCACCGCCGACAGCACCAGTCGTGGAATGCGCTTCAGCAACGGCACGTCGCGGCCCCAGTGGCCGCGCCTTATCAGCATGCCGAGCAGCATCAGCGCGTTGACCCAGCCGGCGACGGCCGAAGCGACCGCGATGCCCGGCGCGCCCATCGACGGGAATAAGGTGAGCGCTGTGGCGACGTTCACGCCGACAGAGATGGCGGCGAAGATCATCGGCGTGCGCGTGTCCTCGCGCGCGAAATAGCCGGGGGTGAAGGCCTTGATCAGCACGAAGGCCGGCAGGCCGAGGCCGAAGATCGCCAGGATCGAGGCGACGATCGGCGTCGAGTGGTTGGCGGCGAAGGCGCCGCGCTCATAGACCAGCCGCACGATCGGTTCCGACATCACCCAGAGCGCGGCCGCCGCCGGCAAGGTCATGAACAGCGTGAACTCGACCGAGCGGTTCTGCAGATTGGCCGCCTCGATCAAATTGCCCGATTTCAGCGCCCGCGACAGTTCCGGCAACAGCACGATCGCCACCGCAACGCCGACGACGCCGAGCGGCAGCTGGTAGATGCGGTCGGCATAGGCAAGCGACGACACGGCGCTGTTCTGCCCCGATGCGATCGCGGTGCCGATCAGCTGGTTGATCTGGGTGATGCCGCCGGTGATCGCGGCCGGCAGCGCCAGGATCAAGAGCCGCTTGACGTTCGGCGTCATTTTCGGCCGGCGGAAGCCGATCGAGATACCGGCATGGCGCACCGCCACCCAGACGATGGCGAGCTGCACGATGCCCGCAACCAGCACGCCCCAGGAAAGCCCGAAGCCGACGTCATGCGCGTCCAACCCATGATACCAGGCATAGGCGAGCACGCTGATCAGGATGATGTTGAGGAAGGCGGGCGCGATCGCCGCCGCGAAATAGCGGCGCAGCGAGTTCAGCATGCCCGCCATCATGGCGCCGAGCGACATGCAGATCAGATACGGGAACATGATCGTCGCCAGCCGGACCGTCGTCTCGAACTTGCCCGGAATGTCGGCGAAGCCCGGCGCCACCAGGTAGCGGACGATCAAAGGCATCGCCAGCTCCATGGCGATGGTCAGCGCCAGGAGCGCCGAGAACAGCACGCCGAACACTTCCTCGGAAAAGCGCTTGGCGCCGTCGGTGCCGTGCGTCTCGATCTCCTTGGCGAACAGCGGCACGAAGGCGGCGTTGAAGGCGCCTTCGGCGAACAGGCGGCGGAAGGTGTTGGGAAACTGGAAGGCGGCGTTGAAGGCGTCGGCGACCGGGCCGGTGCCGAGGGCCGCCGCCATCAGCATCTCGCGGCCGAAACCCAGCGCGCGGCTCATCAGCGTGCCGGAAGCGACGGTGGCGAATTTCTTGACAAGGCTCATGCGGTGGATGACTGCCTGCGCAATTGCGTCAAATGGATGGTGATGGTCACTCGGCGGCCGCCGCCTTGGCCTTGCCGTTGCGTTCGGGGGCGTTGCCTTCCAGTGTGTCGACCAGCCGTTTGTGGATGGTGGCCGTCCGCGTCGGGCTATCGATCTTCTGTCCGGTGAGGTCGGTGACATAGAAGGTGTCGATGACCTTCTCGCCGAAAGTGGTGATGTGCGCCGAGGCGATGTCGAGCGACAGGTCGGACAGCGCACCGGTGATCTCGGAAAGCAGGCCCGGCCGGTCCAGCCCCTCGATCTCGATCACGGAAAAGCGGTTCGACAGCGTGTTGCGGATCTCGGCGCGCGGCTGAATGCGGAAGGCCTTGGCGCCGCGCTTCGGCTTGGTCCGCTTCTCGATCATCTCGGGCAGCCAGCTCTTGCCCGACAGCACATCCTCGATCAGCCGGCCGACGCGCTCGGCACGCCGCCGTTCGTCCTCGTCGCGGTCGAATTCCCTGGAGATCAGGATGGAGTCCAGCGCGCGCCCGTCCGAGGTGGTGAAGATCTGCGCGTCGACGATGTTGCCGCCGGCCGCCGCGCACGCGCCGGCAATCACCGACAGCAGGCGCGGATGGTCCTGCGCCAGCACGGTGATTTCGGTCACCGCCTCGAATTCGTGCGTCTTGACCATCGTGGCGAGCTTCTTGCCGGCGGCATCCGCCTCGCGGATGAATTCGGCGTGGCGCAGCTGGTCGGGCAGGTCGACGGCGAGCAGATAGTTTTCGTAGTGCTGCGCGACGTAGCGCTTGCGCTCTTTCGCCGGCCAGGCGGAGAGCGCCTCGGCCAGCTGCACGCGCGCCGCCGCTGTGCGCTCGGCGCGCGAAACCTCGGAGAAGCCGCCGGTCAAAAGCAGCTCGGTCTCGAAATAGAGCGTGCGCAGCAGCTGCCCCTTCCAGCCGTTCCACACGCCCGGCCCGACGCCCCTGATGTCGCAGACGGTGAGGATCAAGAGCAGCTTCAGCCGCTCGACCGACTGCACGATCGAGGCAAAGTCCTCGATCGTCTTGCGGTCGTTGAGGTCGCGCGTCTGCGCCGTCATCGACATCGCGAGATGGTTCTCGACCAGCCAGGCGACGGTCTCGGTGTCGGCCGCCGACAGTCCCATATGCGGGCAGATGCGCCGCGCGATCCTGGCGCCGGCTTCCGAATGGTCCTCCGGCCGGCCCTTGGCGATGTCGTGCAGCAGCACCGCGACATAGAGCGCCTCGCGACTTTTCTTCAGCCCCGGCATCAACGAGTGCGACAGCGGATGCACTTTCGCGCCGTCGCCGCGCTCGATCTCGGCCAGCACGCCGATGCAGCGGATGAGATGCTCGTCGACCGTATAATGGTGGTACATCGAGAACTGCATCATGGCGACGATCTTGCCGAAGTCGGGGATCAGCTTGCCGAGCAGTCCCGCCTCGTTCATGCGCCTGAGGTTCAGCTCGGCATTGCGGTCCGAGGTCAGGATGTCGAGGAACAGCCGGTTGGCCTCTTCGTCGCGCCTCAGCGACTTGTTGACCAGGCCGAGCGAGCGGGTGAGCAGCTTCAGCGCATCAGGGTGGAACTCCAGCCCATGCTTGTCGGCGAACCAGAACAGCCTCAGCAGATTGACCGGATCGCGCTCGAACACCATGTCGTCGGCGATGTTGATGCGGTGGTTGTCGACGATGAAGTCGGATGTGCCGGCAAGCTTGCGCTTGCGCCGCGAGAAGGTGAGGAAGATGCGGTTGAAGCCGGGCACATGCTTGGCCTGCTCCTCCTCGAGCGCGGCGCAGAAGATGCGGGTGAGGTCGCCGACGTCCTTGGCGACCAGGAAGTAGTGCTTCATGAAGCGCTCGACGGCCGACAGGCCGGGATGCGTGGTGTAGCCCAGCCGCTCCGCGATCTCGCGCTGGATGTCGAAATGCAGCCGCTCTTCCGCCTTGCCGGTGAGGAAATGCATGTGGCAGCGCACCGCCCAGAGAAAATCCTCGGCCTTCTGGAACTCGCGGTATTCGCCCTCGGTGAAGACGCCCTTCTCGACCAGCTCCTCGCCGGTGCGGACGCGATAGAAGTATTTGGCGATCCAGAACAGCGTCTGCAGGTCGCGCAGGCCGCCCTTGCCGTCCTTGACGTTGGGCTCGACCAGATAGCGGCTCTCGCCTGCCTTGGCATGGCGCTCGTCTCGCTCGGCGAGCTTGGCCTGCACATATTCCGGCCCCGTCGTGCGGACCACTTCGTGGTCGAAGCGGGTGAGCAACTCGTCATAGAGCTTGCGTTCGCCCCAAAGGAAGCGGGCCTCCAGGATCGAGGTGCGGATGGTGATGTCGGTGCGCGACAACCTCAGGCATTCCTCGATGTTGCGGGTGGCGTGGCCGACCTTTAGCCCCATGTCCCACAGCATGTAGAGCATGTATTCGACGATCTGCTCGCCCCACGGCGTCTGCTTGTAGGGAAGCAGGAACAACAGGTCGATGTCGGAGCCCGGCGCCAGCGTGCCGCGGCCATAGCCGCCGACCGCGACGACCGCCATGCGCTCGGCCGCCGAGCGGTTCTTGACCCGGTAGACATGGGTCGCCGCGAAATCGTAGAGCAATCGGATCAGCTCATCCATCAGATGCGACAGCCGCTCGGCGCAGGCATTGCCGCCGCCATCCTCCTTCAGCATCGCCTCCGCGATCTTTCGTCCTTCGCCAAGCCTGCCCTTGAGCAGCTGGAGGACGGCCGTGCGCGTGGCCTTGCCGGAGCCGTCGCCCGCGCTTGCCGCCGTCAGCGCCGTCATGTCGCGGCGCAAGGCGTCGGCGTCGATGATTTCGTCGAGTTTCAGGGAGATCTTTGCCATTCGGCGGCGTCTATAGCGTGTTTTCGCGGCGCTGTGTATGGGGCGGACGAACGCGCCTGAGAGGAGGACGATCTGCTGCCGCCCGGCCAATTTTCCAAAAATCGAAAGCGGCCCTTGACCTTCCAGTTGCTGGAAGGACTACCTCCGCCTCAATTCGAGAATTCCGAGGCATTTGATCATGAGCCATTCCGACCATAACCATCATCATGCGCATGGCGCAGCCTGCTGTTCCGCAAAGAGTGCGGCGCCCGCAGCCGAAGCGGTGGTCCGCGATCCGGTCTGCGGCATGACGGTCGATCCGGCCACCGGCAAGCCGACCGCCGAGCATGGCGGCCGGACCTTTCATTTCTGCAGCGAGCGCTGCCGCACGAAGTTCCAGGCCGAGCCGGAGAAGTATCTGACGGCCACCGACCCCGTCTGCGGCATGAATGTCGATCGCGCCAGCGCAAAGCATTTCATCCGCCACGAGGGTCATGGCTTCTATTTCTGCTCGAGCGGCTGCAAGGGCAAGTTCGAAGCCGAGCCGGCAAAATACCTTGCCGGCCGGCCCGCACCGCAGCCGATGCCGAAGGGCACGCAATACACCTGTCCGATGCATCCCGAGATCATCCGCGACAAGCCCGGCGCTTGCCCGATCTGCGGCATGGCGCTGGAGCCGATGGGCGTGCCGACCGGCGACGAGGGCCCGAACCCCGAACTGGTCGACTTCACCCGGCGATTCTGGGTGAGCGCGGTGCTCTCGCTGCCCCTCCTTGTCATCGCCATGGCGCCGGTGCTGGGCGTGAGCTTCGAAAGCTTCATCGACGGCCGGACGAAAACATGGGCGGAACTGGCGCTGGCGAGCCCGGTGGTGCTGTGGGCGGCGTTTCCGTTCTTCCATCGCGGCTGGGAATCGGTGCTCAACCGAAGCCCAAACATGTGGACGCTGATCTCGCTCGGCGTCGGCGCGGCCTATCTGTTCAGCCTTGTCGCGACGCTGTTCCCGGATGTCTTCCCGCATCAGTTTCGCGGCCATGACGGCGCCGTGCCGGTCTATTTCGAGGCTGCCGCGGTCATCGTCGCGCTGGTGTTCCTCGGCCAGGTGCTGGAACTCAGAGCCCGCGAACGCACAGGCTCAGCCATCCGCGCCTTGCTCGACCTTGCGCCGAAGACGGCGCGCCTGATCGGCGCCGACGGTTCCGAGAACGACGTTCCGCTCGACACAATCAAGACCGGAGACAAGCTCCGCATCCGCCCCGGCGACGCCGTCCCGGTCGACGGCATCGTGCTCGAAGGGCGCTCGTCGATCGACGAATCGATGATCACCGGTGAGCCGCTTCCGGTGGAAAAGGCGGAAGGCGATCCTCTTACCGGCGGCACGCTGAACAAGAACGGCTCGCTGATCATGCGCGCCGAGAAGGTCGGCGCCGAGACCACGCTCTCGCGCATCGTCGAAATGGTCGCCAAGGCGCAGCGCTCGCGCGCCCCCATTCAAGGATTGGCCGACCGCGTGTCCTTCTATTTCGTCCCGGCGGTCGTGCTGGTGGCCGTCGTTGCCTTCATCGCCTGGGCGATCTATGGGCCCGCGCCCAGCCTGATCTTCGCCATCGTCTCGGCGGTGTCGGTGCTGATCATCGCCTGCCCCTGCGCGCTGGGCCTCGCCACGCCGATGTCGATCATGACCGCGACCGGGCGCGGCGCGCATGCCGGCGTGCTGATCAAGGAAGCCGCGGCTTTGGAGCGCTTCGCTTCCGTCGATACGCTGATCGTGGACAAGACCGGCACCTTGACCGAGGGCAGGCCCAAGCTGACCGACGTCGTCGCGGCCGAGGGCATCGATGAGGGTGATCTGCTGTCGCTTGCCGCCACCCTCGAAAAAGGCTCGGAGCATCCGCTCGCCGAGGCGATCGTCGAGGGTGCCGCAGAACGCGGCGTCAAGCTTGCCGATGCCGCAGACTTCGAGGCGATCACCGGCAAGGGCGTTGCCGGCACGGTGTCCGGCAGGAAAGTCGCGCTCGGCAATGCGGCGATGATGGCCGACCTTGGCATCGACACCGCACACGTATCCACCAAGGCGGAGACGCTGCAGGCCGAAGGCAAGACGGCGATGTTTGTCGCCGTCGGCGGCAAGCTCGCCGGCTTCGTTGCCGTCGCCGACCCCGTCAAGGCAACCACGGCTGAAGCGATCAAGGCGCTGCACGACAAGGGCTTGAGGATCATCATGGCGACCGGCGACAACGAGCGCACGGCAACAGCAATCGCCGGCAGGCTCGGCATCGACGAGGTTCGTGCCGGCCTGCTGCCGAACGAGAAGGGCGCGCTGGTCGAGGAGCTGCGCGCTCACGGCGCCGGCGTCGCGATGGCCGGCGACGGCGTCAACGACGCACCGGCGCTGGCTGGCGCCGATGTCGGCATCGCCATGGGCACCGGCGCCGACGTCGCGGTCGAAAGCGCCGGCATCACGCTGGTCAAGGGCGACCTCAACGGCATCGTCAGAGCCCGCACATTGGCCCAGGCGACGATCCGCAACATCCGCCAGAACCTGTTCTTCGCCTTCCTCTACAACGTGCTCGGCGTGCCGGTCGCTGCCGGCGTGCTCTATCCGCTCACCGGCACGCTGCTGTCGCCGATGATCGCGGCGGCGGCGATGAGCCTGTCGTCGGTTTCAGTCATCAGCAATGCGCTTCGGCTGAGAACGTTGAAACTCTGAGCGAAGTCCCCAGATACGAAAATCCAATCATAAGGAGACATGTGAATGACCTTGGCAAAAAAGATCGTGCTGCTGTTGATGGCGGCCGGAATGCTGCTCGCGGTGTTCCTCGAAAGCGTTCCGGCGCAGGCCGAAGAGATGAAGCACGACATGTCGGGCATGGCGATGGGCGCGCAGGGCCCGTCGACGGATGGTTACAAGGCGGCGATGGACAAGATGCACGCAGACATGATGATCGAGTACACCGGCAACGCCGATGCCGACTTCGTCCGCGGCATGATCCCGCACCATCAGGGTGCCATCGACATGGCCAAGGTGGTGATCGCCAACGGCAAAGACCCGGAAATCCGCAAGCTCGCGGAAGGCGTCGTCAAGGCGCAGGAAGCCGAGATCAAGCAGATGCAGGACTGGCTTGCCAAGCATCCGGTGAAATAATTTCCCGCGTCGGGAATCCGGTCGAAGGCGAGTCCTTCGGTCTGGATTTCTGGCGATGGCTGTGCTGCGATCCGGCTTCACGCGGAGCAAGCCCATGTCTTCCAGGCCCAAGTCTTCCAAGCCCATGTCTTCTGAAATCAGAACCACCACTCTGCCGTCCGGCGAGGCCGTCCCGGTGCTCGGTCAAGGCACGTGGAAGATGGGCGAGGATCGCCGGCGCCGCGCTGACGAGGTCGCGGCATTGAGGCTTGGCCTGGACCTCGGCGTCACGCTGATCGACACGGCGGAGATGTATGCCGGCGGCGGTGCCGAGGAAGTGGTGGCGGAAGCCATCGCCGGGCGCCGCGAAGAGGTCTTTCTGGTCTCCAAGGTGCTGCCGACCAACGCCTCGCGCGCCGGCGTGAAGCGGGCCTGCGAAAACAGCCTGAAGAGGCTCGGCACCGACCGAATCGATCTCTACCTGCTGCATTGGCCGGGCAGCGTGCCTTTGGCCGAAACCGTCGAGGCCTTCGAGGCCTTGAAGACGGCCGGTAAGATCCGCCACTGGGGCGTCAGCAATTTCGACACCGACGAGATGCAGGAACTGGTCGGCCTGCCCTCCGGGCGCAACGTCCAGACCAACCAGGTCCTCTACAATCTCTCGCGGCGCGGCCCGGAATTCGACCTAGCGCCCTGGAGCCTGGAGCGCGGCATCCCGCTGATGGCCTATTCGCCGGTCGAGCAGGGCGTGCTGGCGCGCAACGCCAGGCTTGATGCCGTGGCCGCCCGCCATAACGCGACGGCCGCGCAGATCGCCCTTGCCTGGGTGATGGCGCAGAAAGGCGTCATCGCCATCCCGAAGGCCAGCCGGCAGGAGCATGTCCGCCAGAACGCCGCCGCGCTCGACATCAAGCTGACGGCGGAGGACTTCGCCGAGCTCGACCGCACCTTCCCGCCGCCGACGCGAAAGCGCGGCCTGGAGATGATTTAGTTCCCCAGCACAGGGATTTTGGCCGGCCGGCTCTGTTTGCCTTGGCAGGTGGCATGCCTTGGAGATTGGCCGAAACGCCCACCCCGTCGTCATTCTAGGGCGGAGCGGGAAGCGAAGTTTACCGCGTAGACCCTAGAATCCATGCCGTGGCCTTGATCAAAGGCGCTGCGGAGCAGAATTCTGCACCGCAGCAACGCTTTGAAGTCACGGAATGGATTCTATGGTCTGCGCGCGTCGCTTCGCTCCTTGCTCCGCCATAGAATGACGACATTGGGCAGCTTCAACCAATCCCCGGCGTTTGCGCTGATTTCACGCAAATGAACGGAAAATCTTGCACCAAGACAAACGGCAACCCTTCAAAATCCTGTCGGGGAACTAGCCGAAAACCCCGATCCGGATTTTGCGACTGAACCGAGAGCAGGCATTGGAACGAATTTCAGCCGGACCTCATCACACGGCCTATAAAATCGGCGGCTTGACCGTCACGTCGCTGCGCGACGGCTATGTCGACATGCCTGTCCGGCGACTGCGCCAGCCGGGGGACAAGCCCTTCGGCGATGATCTCCCGCCGCAGGTACCGCTCTTCGACGGCGCGCTCAGATTGTCGGTCAATGCCTTTGCCATCGACGACGGTCATGAAATCACGCTGATCGACACAGGGTCCTCGAACGCCTGGCTTCCGACGATGGGCCTTCTTCCGCAGGCGCTGAGCGAGGCGAAGATCGCCATCGATCGGATACGCAGCGTTGCCTTCACCCACACCCATCTCGACCATATCCAAGGGCTCATCCTTCCGGATGGTCGGGACGGTTTCCCGCAGCTCGTCCGCTTGCTTGTCCCTCGAGCCGAGCTCGACATGTTCCGGTCGGAAGCGAGATTGAGCCGCTTCCATGATCGAGCGCAGCCTTTGGACCCGGGACAGCGCCTGAGCGCGAGTATCGAGGCCATAGCCACCCCGGGCCATGAAATCGGCCATACCTGCTTTCGTGTCATGAGCCGCGGCGAAACATTGTTGGTCTGGGGCGACCTCGTGCATGTGCCGTCGCTTCAGTTCGATCGGCCGGAGGTCGCATGGGAATTCGACGCCGACCAGGAGCAGGCGCGGGCAACCCGGTTGCGAATATTGGCCCTTGCCGCCGACAACGCCTATTTCGTTGCGGGAGCACATCTCGATTCACCGGGCGTAGGGCGGATTTCCCGAACCGAAACAGGTTTCCGCTTCGAACCCTTATAGGAACCGGGGCTATACCTTGGCCGGTAGCCCAAGCCGCATCCGCAGTCGCCGCAATGCCCTTGAAAATACATCGAGGTCATTGGCGGCCCGGGCAAGCGTGAGTGCACCCTGGATGGCGGCGACGGTTTCCTCGGCGAGCTCGCTGGCCTCGCCCGGTCGGTGCCCGGATCGCGCGAGCGCTTCGGCGAGACGCGCGACCCAGCGGCCGAAATAGTCCCTTATTTGGCCGGCGAAGAGGTCGCGCGATTCATCCAACGCGAAGGCGCCGATGAGGCAAACCCGGCGCCCCGAGCGGAAGTAGCTGTCCGTCGCCTCGAACATGTGCTCGATCCCGGCCTGCGGATCGGTGCTGTCGCGCAGAGGCACAAAGACATTGTCCTCGAACCAGCCATCGATATGGGCAATGACGGCTCTCGCCATCTCTTCCTTGCCGCCGGGGAAGAAGTGGTAGAGGCTTCCCTTGCCGAGCCCCGCCGCCTCGCTGATCAAGGCCAGGCTGGCGCCCTCATAGCCATGCTCGCGAAAAACCTCGGCGACGAGCACCAGCAGCTGGTCGCGATCCGGAGCGATGCGCCGCATGCGGGCTTAATCTTCTTGTTTGAGCATGACCTTTTCCGAAAACCGCTTCACACTTTTCGGGATCATGCTCTAAAGCCCGAGGTCCGAAAGGCCGGGATGGTCGTCCGGCCGGCGGCCGAGCGGCCAATGATATTTCCGTTCGCTCTCGGTGATCGGCAGGTCGTTGATGCTGGCGACGCGGCGGCGCATCAGCCCGGCGTCGTCGAATTCCCAATTCTCGTTGCCGTAGGAACGGAACCAGTGGCCGCTGTCGTCGCGCCACTCATAGGCGAAGCGCACCGCGATGCGGTTTTCGTTCCAGGTCCACACCTCCTTGATCAGGCGATAGTCCAGCTCTCTCGCCCATTTGCGCTTGAGGAAATCGACGATCTCGCCGCGACCCGAGATGAATTCGGCCCGGTTCCGCCAGATGCTGTCCTCGGTATAGGCGAGCGAAACCCGTTCCGGATCGCGGCTGTTCCAGGCATCCTCGGCAAGGCGCGCTTTTTGCGCTGCCGTTTCAGCCGTGAAGGGCGGCAATGGCGGACGGCTCATGAGATCTCCTGTCGGTTTCGGTTATCGACAAGCGATATTGTACCGAACGGTACAATGAGTCAACAGCGAGACTGGCGGTCAAAGATTGAGGCTATTGCCTCGTCGCCAATCCCTTCAGCCGATAGAGTGCCTCCAGCGCCTCGCGCGGTGTCATCTCGTCGGGATTGATGCCGCCGAGCGCTTCGCCCAGCGCATCGTTCCTTGCCGGCTTCGGCGCCTCGCGCTTCACCGCCACCGAAAACAGCGGCAAGTCGTCGACCAGCCGATTGGCCTTGCCCGAGACCTCGCCTTCCTCGAGCTGGTGCAGCACTTGCCTAGCGCGGGCGACCACCGCTTCCGGCAGGCCGGCGAGCCGCGCCACCTGCACGCCGTAGGAGCGGTCGGCCGCGCCCTTGCCGACCTCGTGCAGGAAGACGACGTCGCCTTCCCATTCCTTGACCCGCATGGTGACGTTGGAGAGCCGGGTAAGCTTGCCGGCCAGCGCCGTCATTTCGTGGAAATGGGTGGCGAAGATCGCCCGGCAGCGGTTATTCTCATGCAGGTATTCGACCGCGGCCCAGGCGATCGACAGGCCGTCGAAGGTCGCGGTGCCGCGGCCGATCTCATCGAGAATGACCAGCGCCCGCTCGCCGGCCTGGTTGAGGATCGCCGCCGTCTCGACCATCTCGACCATGAAGGTCGAGCGGCCGCGCGCCAGATCGTCCGAGGCGCCGACGCGCGAGAACAGCCGGTCGACGACGCCGATATGGGCGCTTTGCGCCGGCACAAACGAGCCGGTCTGGGCGAGGATCGCGATCAGCGCGTTCTGCCTCAGGAACGTCGACTTGCCACCCATGTTGGGGCCGGTGAGCAGCCAGATGGCGCCGGCCTTCGCTCCGCCTTCGGGCGAAAGATCGCAGTCGTTGGCGACGAACGGGCCTTCGCCGGAACGCCTGAGCGCCTGCTCGACGACCGGATGCCGCCCGCCGGAAATCTCGAAGGCGAGGCTGGAATCGACCGTTGGCCGGCACCAGTTCTCGCTTTCGGAAAGCAGCGCCAATGCTGACGACACGTCCAACACGGCGAGCGCTTCGGCGCCGGCGCGGATGCTGTCGGCCGCGCCGACCACCTCCGCCGTCAGCCGATCGAACGCGGCAAGCTCGATGCTGAGCGCCCGGTCGGCGGCATTGGCGATCTTCGATTCCAGCTCCGCCAGCTCCGTCGTGGTGAAGCGCATCGCGTTGGCCATGGTCTGGCGATGGATGAAGCGCGCCTTGGCGGCATCGCTGCCGGTCATGATCGAGTGGTGGTTGGCGGTGACCTCGATATAATAGCCGAGCACATTGTTGTGCCGGATCTTCAGCGAGCGGATGCCGGTCTCCTCGATCAGCGAGCGCTCCAGCCCGGCAATCACTTTTCGCGACTCGTCGCGCAGCGCCCGCATCTCGTCGAGCTCGGCATGATAGCCGCTGCGCACGAAGCCGCCGTCGCGCTTGATGAGCGGCAGTTCATCGTCGAGCGCTTCGCTGAGATGGCGGGCAAGCGCCTCGGGCAAGGCCTTGATCGCGGCAAACGCCGCGGCGAGCTCGGCGGGCAGGGCCGTCGTCGCGAACAGCGCGGCGATCGCGCCCGTCGCCTCGAAGCCGGCGCGCAGCGCGCCGAGGTCGCGCGGGCCGCCGCGGTTGAGCGCCAGTCGCGACAGCGCCCGCGGCATGTCGGCGACGCTCTTGAGACTTGCCCGCAATCCTTGGCAAAGCCGCGTCTCGGCGCGGAAGAACGATACCGAATCCAGTCGTGCCGAAATCGCCGCCGGATCGGTCAGCGGCGCCATCAGCCGGTCGGCAAGCAGCCTTGCGCCGCCGCCGGTCACCGTGCGGTCGATCGCCTTGAACAGCGAGCCGTCGCGGCTGCCGGACAGCGTGCGCAGCAGTTCCAGATTGGCGCGCGTCGCCGGATCGATGAACAACGTCGAGCCGCTCTCCTCGCGCTCGGGCCGCGACAGCGGCGGCCGCTCGGCCTTCTGCGTCTTCTCGACATAGGCAATGGCGCCCGAGATCGCCGACAGTTCGGCGCGCGAGAAGGCGCCGAAACTATCGGGCGTCGCCACCTCGAAGAAGCGGGCGATGCGGCCGGTGGCCGACGCCGAATCGAACAGCGACGGCGGCTGCGGACTGGCGACCCGGCCAAGCACATCGAAGACCGGCCGCAATTCCGGGTCGTGGAACACCGGCTCGGCGACGATCAGCTCGCGCGGATCGACGCGGAAGATGTCGGCAAGCAGCCGTTCGGCCGTGGTTTCAGCGACGCGGAACGCGCCGGTCGAGATGTCGATCCAGGCCAGCGCGAAACTGCCCTGGCTTGCCGCATTGCCGCCCTTCACCCTGCCCAGCGCCATCAGGAAGCTCGATTCCGAGGGCGCGAGCAGCTTGTCCTCGGTGATGGTGCCGGGCGTGACCAGCCGCACCACGTCGCGCCGCACCACCGATTTCGAGCCGCGTTTCTTGGCTTCCGCCGGATCCTCGATCTGCTCGCACACGGCAACGCGAAAACCTTGCGCGATCAGCTTCTGCAGATAGTCGTCCGCCGCGTGCACCGGCACGCCGCACATCGGAATGTCGTGGCCCTGGTGCTTGCCGCGCCGGGTGAGCACGATGCCGAGCGCCTGGCTCGCCGTTTCGGCGTCGTCGAAGAACAGCTCGTAGAAATCGCCCATGCGGTAGAACAGAAGCGAATCCGGGTTAGCCGCCTTGATCTCGATATACTGCTCCATCATCGGCGTGACGCCGCCCATGGCTGGCGCCGGCGTCGTCGTTTCCTGGGCGTCGGGATCGGTCGGCATGTGCATGTTCATGCCGGAACGCTAGCAGATGTGACAGGAGGGTTTAATGCCGGGCGCTCGAAAAGCAGGGGAAAGCGCGAGCCATGCTGCCAGTTCGCTGCCATTTGTGCCGCCGCATTGCCTGGCGCCAGGATGGCGCGGGATCGCCCTGACCGGCTCTATCCGCGTTGAAGCAGCTTTGCCCGGCTTGTCGGTTTACAGCAGCCGCGTGTAGCCTTAATCCGGAAACTCCATAAAAAGCACCCGTCGCAAGCGGTGCCTCAGGCGAGGAAATCGAAAGCATCATGGCCAGGAAAACCGAAAGCAGCGGGCCCTCCGTCAGCGCGCAGGAGGCGCTGGAATTCCACGCCATGGGGCGTCCGGGCAAGCTGGAGATCGTCGCCACCAAGCCGATGGCCACCCAGCGCGATTTGAGCCTCGCCTATTCGCCGGGTGTCGCCGTTCCCGTGCGCGCCATCGCCGAGGATCCGAGCCGTGCCTTCGACTACACCGCGCGCGGCAACATGGTTGCGGTCATCTCCAACGGCACCGCCATCCTCGGCCTCGGCAATCTCGGCGCGCTGGCCTCCAAGCCGGTCATGGAAGGCAAGGCGGTGCTGTTCAAGCGCTTCGCCGACGTCGATTCCATCGATCTCGAAGTGGCGACCGAGAATGCCGACGAGTTCATCAACTGCGTGCGCTTCCTCGGGCCTTCCTTCGGCGGCATCAACCTCGAGGACATCAAGGCGCCGGAATGCTTCATCATCGAGCAGCGCCTGCGCGAGCTGATGGACATTCCCGTTTTCCACGACGACCAGCACGGCACCGCCATCATCTCTTCCGCCGGGCTGATCAACGCGCTGGAGATCACCGGCCGCGACATGAAGACCACGAAGATGGTCTGCAACGGCGCGGGCGCGGCCGGCATCGCCTGTATCGAACTGATGAAGGCGATGGGTTTTTCGCCGGAAAACATCATCCTGTGCGACACCAAGGGCGTGGTCTTCCAGGGCCGCACCGAAGGCATGAACCAGTGGAAGTCGGCGCATGCGGTCAAGACCGAGGCGCGCAGCCTCGCCGAGGCGCTGGACGGCGCCGACGTCTTCCTCGGCCTTTCCGCCAAGGGCACGCTGACCCCCGCCATGGTGCAGTCGATGGCCAAGAACCCGATCATCTTCGCCATGGCCAATCCCGACCCGGAAATCACGCCCGAGGAAGTGGGCGAGATCCGCACCGACGCCATCATGGCAACCGGCCGCTCGGATTACCCGAACCAGGTCAACAACGTGCTCGGCTTCCCCTATATCTTCCGCGGCGCGCTGGATGTCCGGGCCACCACCATCAACGACGAGATGAAGATCGCCGCGGCGCGCGCCCTGGCCGAGCTGGCGCGTCAGGACGTGCCCGACGACGTCGCTGCCGCCTATCAGGGCAACCGGCCGAAATTCGGCCCCAACTACATCATTCCCGTGCCGTTCGATCCGCGCCTGATCTCGGCCATCCCGCTCGCAGTGGCAAAGGCGGCGATGGATTCAGGCGTCGCCCGCAAGCCGATCCTCGACCTCGACCGCTACGCGCAGGAGCTATCGGCGCGCCGCGATCCGATCGCGTCCACGCTGCAGCGCATCTATGACCGCGTCCGCCGCCAGCCCAAGCGCATCGTCTTCGCCGAGGGCGAGGAAGAGCAGGTGATGCGCGCCGCCGTCTCCTATGTGAACCAGAAGCTCGGCACCGCGATCCTGCTCGGGCGCGACGACGTCATCAAGGACAACGCCAGGAATGCCGGCGTCGACCTCAACAAGCAGGGGCTCGAGATCATCAATGCCAGGCTGTCGCGCCGCAACTCGATCTACACCGACTATCTCTACGAGCGCATGCAGCGCAAAGGCTATCTGTTCCGCGACTGCCAGCGCCTGATCAACAACGACCGCAACCATTTCGCCGCCTGCATGGTGGCGCTGGGCGACGCCGACGGCATCGTCACCGGCGTGACGCGCAATTATTCCACCGCGCTCGACGACGTGCGCCGCGTCATCGACGCCAAGCCCGGCCATCGCGTCATCGGCGCCTCGATCGTGCTCGCGCGCGGTCGCACCGTGATGATCGCCGACACCGCCGTGCACGACATGCCGAACGCCGAGCAGATCGCCGACATCGCCGAAGAGGCCGCCGGCTTTGCCCGCCGCATGGGCTACGAGCCGAGGCTCGCCATGCTCGCCTACTCCACCTTCGGCCATCCGCAAGGCGAGCGCTCGGAGCGGATACAGGAGGCGGTGCGCATCCTCGACAAGCGCCGCGTCGATTTCGAATATGACGGCGAGATGGCGGCCGACGTGGCGCTGAACCCCCGCGCCATGGCGCAGTATCCGTTCATCAGGCTGACCGGCCCGGCCAATGTGCTGGTGATGCCGGCATTCCACTCGGCCTCGATCTCGACCAAGATGCTGCAGGAGCTCGGCGGCTCGACCGTGATCGGCCCGCTGCTGGTCGGCCTGAACAAGCCGGTGCAGATCGTCTCGCTCAACGCCAAGGATTCCGACATCGTCAACATGGCGGCGATCGCCGCCTATACGGCGGGGAATTGAAAGGGCGCGTCAAGCTTTTGCTAGGGAAGAACAAAAAGGCCCGCAGCGACGCCGCGGGCCTTTTTCATTAGGTTGTGGACTTCGATCAGAACGAGCGCTGGAAGCGGACAATGCCGCCGATGGCGTCCGAATCATCTTTGTCGAAATTGTCGAAGTAGTCGACTTCGGCCGTGATCGTGTAGCCCGGGACGATGGTGTAGGCCACGTTCGCTGCAACCGCGAAGTCCTCGGCATCGGTGTAGGAGATCTGGGCGTTGAAGGCGGTCTTGTCGTTGAACTTGTAGGTGCCGCCGCCCCAGATAGCGAAGTTGCCGGTCCACGGCTTGTAGAACCCGACGCCGCCGGCCGGAATTGCCCAGGTCGGATCCGAGAGGTTGTCGTCGGTGCCGTAGCCGGCCATGACGAACAGGCTCAGTTCCTTGGTCGCGTTGACATCGAGGCGAACCTTGCCGGCAACCTCTTCATAGTTGCTGTCATAGGCGACAACGCCGGTGATCGCACCCCAGCCGCCCTTGTACTTCAAGCCGCCGACGACATGTGGGACATAGCTGTCGATCGTGCCCGTAACGCCGGAGCCTTCTTCGAGCGAGACCACGCCCGAGAAGCCGTTGCCGGCATCGAAATAGTAGCTGACGAGGTTGGTGTCCTTGATGCCATAGGGAATGATGGTGTCCTGCACCACATTACCGGCATAGCCGATGAAGGAGTCGTAGACCGATTCGTCCTTACCAACGCGCAGCCCGCCGAGCTGGATCCAGGCGAAGTTCAGCGTCGTGGCCTTGTTGCCCGCGTCGCTGGCAGCGCCGGTGTTGCCGAAGTTGAAGCGGGTCTCGGTATAGGTCTTCAAGGTGCCGAGCTCGGTCTCCTGGGCAGTCCATGTCTTCAGATTGAAGCGTGCGTTCTTGTTCCAAGTATCGTTACGGCTGCCATCTTCGCGGTCGGTGCGCTTGGTGCCGTCCATCACGCGGCCACCATCGCCGAAGGAGGCATCATAGCGGATGTAGCCGCCGATGCGCAGGCAGGTCTCGGTGCCGGGGATGTAGAAGTAACCCGCGCCATAGACGTCGCAGATCTTGACGTATTCGGCCGGTTCCGGCTCGGCGACGGTGACCGCGTCGGCGGCGCGGGCGCCCGAAACTGCGATCAGCGCCGCAGCGGAGCCGAGTAGAAGGCTCTTGATGTTCATTTTCTTGAATCTCCAGTCAAAGGTTCAAGACAGGTCTGCGCATGCCTTGCCGGCTCTGCCGCCCCGTCCCCATCGTTGAAAAAGCCGCGCGCACCGGCGCCGCTTCTTCGTCCCCGACATGGCCTAATCGGCATTCGTTCACAACAGAGATTGCGTCTGAAAAGCGGCTTTTGGAATCTTGCCGAAGTCTTGTTGCGCAAATATCACGTCACATATTTGAAAGAATGGCACATATTGCACAATATATACGTTATGGACAAGAATTTTAACTTACAGATGTGCCAAGTGTGCCGTTATTACAGATTCATGACGAAAGCATAGCCAGCTAATATTTTAGGAAAATGGTGCGCCAGGGCGCGAACTCGAGCAGGGAAATCAGGACAAGCTGCGCGCGACGCGAACGACGTCCTCGATCATATCTTCGCGCAGCATTTCGATGGGGATGCGGCCATCCAGTTCGATGGAGGGTCGGGTCAGCCAGAACCAGGCCAGCCTCGGTTTGGTGATCGCCGCCAATACATCGCTTATGCCCGGAGCAGGCCTGCCGTCGACGAACTGGGCGAGTGGGAAGACATGTTTGCGGCCGCCCTTGCGAAGCGCGACGACCTCGCCACGTCTTTGCCAGCGATGCAGCGTCGAGCGGGGTATGCGGAATTTCTCTTCCAGATAGGTCGACCCGGCAACCTCGCCGGCCCAGTCTTCGATGAGCATCGACTGGAGCTCAAACGCTCGCTCGGCCAGCGGCCGGGAAGCAGGCTTGGCAGGCCCGATCGTCGGGCTTTCGCCCGGACCGTCGACACCCGATAGGTCGGCACGCACGATCCTTTCCGCCATCGAGCGGAAAAACTCCGCCGTCAGCTCGGTCCAGCCGCCTTTGACGGAGCTGATTGCAAGCCGCTGCGCCTGCGGCAGGAAGGGAAGGGCGGCAGCAACCGCGCCAGCCATCGTGCTGGCGGAAACCAGGGCCTCCGCATCCAGCAGGGCGCCATGCTGCATCAATGCCCGCTGCACGGCCTCGGCCACCAGGCCTGCCAAGGCCTCTTGCGAAATTCCCTCAGGCGGATTCTGAAATCTGGTCATGCATCTGTCTTGCGCGCCGCGCGCTCCTCCCTTAGCCGCGGCTTTTTTTGAACGGCTACAACGGAAAGCGGCAATCGCAACGGCAACAGACGCAGCGACCGTAAAGGTTGCTGTCTTGCATGTGGCACCCCAACTGCTGCGGACTTCCCGAAATGTCAGTCGCGGAAGGCCCCACACTGCCTGTAGGAGCGCTCTGTGACAGGCGTGAGACAGATGGCGTTCCCTTCTCCCCTTGTGGGAGAAGGTGGATCGGCGCGACAGCGCCGAGACGGATGAGGGGTGTTCCAGCTTGGCGCCAGCTTACCCCTCACCCGGATTGCCAGCCGAATTGCGAAGAGCAGTTCGGGGCAATCCGACCTCTCCCACAGGGAGAGAGGTAAGAGGCGCTACAGCAGCCCCGCCTGCTCGGCCTCGCGGCGAAGGTTTTGCCGGGGCCGCGGACCGATCTGCTGGATCACCAGCCCGGCCGCCAGCGAGCCGAGGTCGCCGCAATCCTGGAGGCTGCGGCCGGCCGTGTAGCCATAAAGAAAGCCGGCGGCATAAAGGTCGCCGGCGCCGGTGGTGTCGACCAGTTCCCTGATCTCCGTCGCCTTGATGGTGACGGTATCGTTGCCGCGCACGATCACCGAGCCCCTTTCCGAGCGGGTGACGGCGGCGATCTTGCAGTCCTTGCGGATCGCAGCCAGCGCGTCCTCGAACGAAGCGGTCTGGTAGAGCGATTTGATCTCGTGGCTGTTGGCAAAAACGATATCGACCGTGCCCGAGCGCATAAGATCCAGGAACTCGTCGCGGTAGCGGTCGACGCAGAAGGAATCCGACAGTGTCATCGACACTTCCCTGCCGGCGGCATGCGCGAGCCGCGCGGTCTGCCGGATCGCTTCCTTGGCGCGCGGCGGATCCCACAGATAGCCTTCGAAATAGGTGACCTTGGCGCCGGCGGCCTTGTCGGCCTCGACGTCCTCCGGCCCGAGTTCGATGCAGGCGCCGAGATAGGTGTTCATCGAACGCTCGCCATCCGGCGTGACGAAGATCATCGAGCGCGCCGTCGGCGGCTCGCCCTGGAGCGGCCTGGTATCGAAGGCCACGCCCTGGGCATGGATATCGTGGGTGTAGATTTCACCGAGCGCGTCGTTGGACACCTTGCCGAAGAAGGCGGCGCTGCCGCCGAAGCTCGCCACGCCCGCCGCCGTGTTGCCGGCGCTGCCGCCTGAAGCTTCGATCGCCGGCCCCATGCGGCTGTAGAGCAGCTCGGCGCGCCGGGTGTCGATGAGGTTCATCGCGCCCTTGATGATGCCGTTGGTTTCGAGAAAGGCCTCGTCGCACTGCGCGATGATGTCGACAATGGCATTGCCGATGCAAAGCACGTCATATTCCGGCATCAATGTCTCCGCCAACGAGTACCGGCTTTCTGCCATGCCGGCCGGGCGCGGGTCTAGCCGCTTGCAACCGCTTTGCCTACCCCGAAAATCGGCGCCTTTTACTGGTGCGCCGGCCTCGACCGGGTTTGTTCGCCGGCTGCGGCAGTGTTCGCATTGAACTGGCCCATATCAGTCACGCCCTTGACGGCTATGGTTTCACCGACATTGAAACATCTCCGCTTCGGTGTGAGCTAGAAGCGGATCGTTCCGGCAACAGGCTGAAGGCACGAACCACAAGATGTCCGAGAAGACCGAAATGACCACCGAACTGGCGCTGCTCGGTGTGCTGGCGGTGTTGTGGGGGGCCTCCTACACTTTCATCAAGATTGGCGTCGAGACGATTCCGCCGGTAACCTTCATCGCGGGCCGCACTTTGATCGCCGGCGGCATTCTGCTTGGCCTCATCCGCTGGCGTGGCCTCGCCATGCCGCGGGACGTGGTCATCTGGCGCCGCTTCATGTTTCAAGCCTGCCTGAACAGCGTCATCCCGTTCACGCTGATCGCCGCCGCCGAACGCTCGATCGACGCCGGCCTTGCCACGATACTCAACGCGACGTCGCCGATCTTCACTTTCCTGCTGACGGCGTTGATCACCCGCCACGAACCGGTGACGCTGCGCAAGCTGGTCGGCGTCGGCGCCGGCATCGCCGGCATTTGCCTGATCGTCGGAACCGAGGCCCTTGGCGGGCTCGGCCATCAATTGTGGGCGCAGCTCGCCGTCATCGCCGCTACCGTCAGTTATGCCGCTGCCGCCATATTCGGGCGCAACTTCAGGGGGCTCGATCCGATGCTGCCTGCGGCCGGTTCGATGATCTGCGGCGCCGCGATCCTGATTCCCTTGAGCCTCGTCTTCGACCGGCCGTGGACATTGACGCCGTCGACGGCATCGGTCCTTGCCCTTCTAGGGCTTTCTGTCTTCTCCACCGCGCTCGCTTTCTCGATCTTCTTCCGCCTCATTCACACGCTTGGTTCGGTCGGGACCACCTCGCAGGCCTATCTGCGCGTGCCGATCGGCGTCGGCATCGGCGCCCTCTTTCTGGGTGAGAGCCTCGGGCCGACGGCCTGGCTCGGCATGGCTTTCGTCGTCGTCGGCGTCGCTGCCATGACCATTCCGGCTCGTCAGGCCAGGCTCGCCCGGTAGTTGCGCCGATCAAAAAGCCTGCCTATGTCCGAGAGCACCTTTCTCGATGAGGGGCTTGAACCTCCTGTGATCCTAGACGCCGCCCGCGCCGCCGCCAGCCAACTGTTCTCGCCCGAATTCCGCTCTGTCTTTCTGAAGACGCTGGGCCTGACGCTGCTGGCGCTGGTGGCGCTGTGGTTCGGCATCGAAAGCCTGCTCGAATGGCTGGCATGGCCATGGCTGCAGACATTTGTGCCCGGTCTGCCGTCCTGGGCGGGTTGGCTCAGCGCCATCATCGCCGGCATCATTCTGGCCGTTGGGATGGCGCTGCTCATCGCGCCTGTGACGGCGATCATCGCCGGCCTTTTCCTCGACGACGTCGCCGAGGTGGTCGAGCGCACCGACTATCCGGGCGATCCGCCCGGCCGCGCCGTGCCGGCGCTGCATTCTCTGGTGCTGGCGATAAAATTCTTCGGCGTCGTCATCCTCGGCAACATCGTCGCGCTGCTTCTGCTTCTGGTGCCGGGCATCAACATCGCCGCCTTCTTCATCGTCAACGGCTACCTTCTTGGGCGCGAGTTTTTCGAATTCGCCGCCATGCGTTTTCGCCCTGAAGCCGAAGCCAAGGCGCTGCGTCGCAAATATGCCGGCACGGTGTTCCTGGCCGGACTGCTTATTGCGGTCTTCCTTGCCGTTCCGCTGCTCAATCTTTTGACGCCGCTTTTCGCGGCCGCCATGATGGTGCATCTGCACAAGGCGGTTTCGGTGCGGGAGCTGGTTTAGTCCTGCTCAGGAGCGCCCCCGCGAAACAGCGCCTGCAGCTTGCCGAACGGCATCGCGGCGCGGGTGAAGCCGAAGGTGCCGTCCTGCTGGATCTCGCGTGCCGCCGTTTCCAGCATGCCGTAGGCGAAATTCGTCAGCCATGGTCCGAGCGAGATGCGTTTGACGCCGGCTGTGGCAAGTTCGGCGACGGTGAAGCCGGGTCTTGCCATGATATTGACGGGCTTCGTCACCGCCGAGCAGACCGTCCGCACGGTCTCCGTATCGCTCAAGCCCGGTGCGTAGAGCACGTCCGCGCCGGCTTGCTCGAAAGCCTGCAGCCGCTTGATCGTGTCGTCGAGGTCGGTCTTGCCCCACAGGAAATTCTCGGCCCGCGCGGTGAAGACGAAATCGTGCTTGAGCGCCCGGGCCGCTTCGACGGCCGCGGCGACGCGTTCGACGGCATGCGAGAAATCGTAGATCGGATTGCCGGGGTCGCCGGTATGGTCCTCGATAGAGCAGCCGGCAAGGCCGGCGGCTTCGGCCGCGAAGATGGTTTCGGCCGCCTGCTCGGGGCTGTCGCCCTTGCCGCGCTCGAGGTCGGCCGAAACCGGCAGATCCGTTGCAGCCGTCACTTCGCGGCAATGGTGGATCATGGCATCGAAGGTTACGGCGCCGTCGGGCAGGCCGCGCGAGAAGGCAAACCCGGCGCTGGTCGTGGCCAGCGCCTTGAAACCGAAAGAAGCCAGAAGCTTTGTCGTGCCGATATCCCAGGGATTGGGCATGACGAAGGTGGAGGCGTGCAGATCGCGAAAAATCTTGCCGTTGTCCATGGCGTGTCCTCAATCGTGATCGGGGTTGTGACGGGAAATCTATCGCGCGTGCCGGGGCCGGGCAAATGAATGCGCTTCGTTCAGAAGCGTTTCTCGTTTTCTGCTGACAATTTCTCGAAGGCGTCGGAATCCTTGACGTAGCGCGACTTGGCCTTGTCCCAATGATAGGTGACCGAAATGTCGTGCGAGACCGCCTTGGGTGCCGCCTCCTCGCAGCTTTCCCCGCTCGGCGCCGTGGCATCGGTCACCGTCACCTTGATCGCCGCATAGGGCCGACTATGGCCCTTGGTCTGAAAGGCGAGGTTCTGCGTGCGCCTGTAGGCGCAGTAATTTTCGTCGAACGTGTAGATTGTGTCGATCAATTCGAAGCGGTCGTCTCGGACCATGATCAGCAGCGTGCCGACATAGCCCTGGTTGGAGTTGAAATGCGTGCTCGTGGTGACGATGGCATCGTCGCCGGCGGCGATCGAAATTTTGCCGGGCTCGCGGAAAGAGGTGCTTCTGTCGACGGCCACGTTTGCGGTGTCGAGCAGTCTCGGCTTGCCGGAGAGATCATAGAGCGCCAGCACGGCGAAGCCCTCGGCGTCGTCGGATGAGTAGCCGAGGTCGTAGAGCATCGCCAGCCGGTCCTTGCCGCCGGCCTTGATGGTGAGCACGGCGGCGTCCGACAGGCTTGTGGTCGGGGGCGGCGAGCCGCCATCATCATCGCCGGTTATGTCACGCATCTGGATCGGCGGGGTGCCGTCGTCCGGGATGATCAACTTCGCGAGGTCGAGATAGGTCACGCCCGGATGGCCGGGAACGGCGCTGCTCGGTTCGGGAAAGCTGACGGACTCTGCGCCCGCGGGCGCCCACAGGCATGGCAGCAGCAGGCATGCGAGCAGGAATCGGAGCAGGATGAACGTCATGGAGCGCCCCCTTGAGAGCACGCAGGCTAGCACGGCCAACGGTGACAAACAGCCGGATCGTCCGCGCCGAAATGAACTCAGTGAATCGGCACCAGTCCGGCGAGTTCGCGCATGTCGTCGAACAGGATGCCGCCTGCTTTTACGAGGCCCTCCGGGTCCGAGAACGGATCGGCATGATAGGAGAACACGCGCATGCCGGCGGCGATGCCGGCCTGCGTGCCGGCGACGCTGTCCTCGATGACGATGCAGTCGGCCGGCGCGAAGCCCATCGTTTTTGCCGCATGGAGGAAGAGGTCCGGGAACGGCTTGCCGCGCGCGACCATGGTGGAGGAGAACATGGCGTGCTCGAACAGCGGCAAAAGCCCGGTCTGGCCGAGCGTGATATGCATCTTCGAGACCCGCGCCGATGAAGCCACGCAATAGGCGATGCCGGCGGCGCGCACCTTCTCGATGAAGTCGCGCACGTGAGGGATCGCCTCGACGCCATGCGCGAACAGGTCCGGCAGGCCGGCGTTCCAGCGCTCGACGAAATCGGCGCCGAGCCTGACGTCGGTCTCCGCTTCGATCTCTTTTTGCACCGAGGCCATGCTGCGGCCGGAGAAGTTCTTGCGGCAATATTCGAATGTGGTTTGAAAGCCGGCCTCGGAAAGCCATTCGGCGAGGCGCCGGTTGGCAAGGTTTTCGGTGTCGACCAGAACCCCGTCGCAGTCGAAGATGACCAGCCTTGGAACTCGCATCTTACATCAGGCCGTGCCGGTCGACCCGAACCCGCCGGCCCCGCGCGCCGTGCCGCCGGCGAGCGACCGTTCCTCGCCGGCAAACTGCGTCACCGCGGCGAACACGATCTGGGCGATCCGCATGCCGCGCGTCACCGCGAAATCCTCGTCGCCGAGATTGACGAGCAGCACCTTCACCTCGCCGCGATAGTCGCTGTCGATGGTGCCGGGCGTGTTGAGGACGGTGAGCCCATGCTTGAAGGCAAGCCCGGAACGCGGCCGTACCTGGCCTTCCATGCCTTCCGGGATTTCCAGGATCAGCCCTGTCGGCACCAGCGCGCGTTTTCCCGGCAGGATCAGCAACGGCCGGTCTTCCGGCACCGCGGCGCGCAGGTCCATGCCGGCAGCGCCCGCGCTTTCATAGGCAGGCAGCGGCAAGCCCTCGCCATGCGGAAGCCTGACGAAACCGACGGTGGGGCCGATGACGGAGGAGGGATAGACAGCGGTGCGCATGAGCCCATTCCTATCGGCGCGAATGGCGATTCGGTCAACTCGAAGCCGAGCCTATCAACGGCTTTCTTTAAGCGCGGTTCCGGAAGCTAAAGCGCGTCGCGATCTTTCAGATTCGCTCTTGCGCTTTAGGTTTTTGATTTTACGCATGTCTTTGTCCCGAAACCGGTTCCCACTTTCGGGAGACATGCTTTATCAGCGTAGCTCTACTGGAACGACCGTCGTCTCCTTGATTTCCTCCATCACGAAGGACGCCGAGACGTCCGACAGCGCCACCTTGGCGATCAGCCGCTGGTAGAGCCGGTCATAGGCTTTGACGTCGGCGACGCGGGCCCTCAGCACATAATCGAGGTCTCCGGACATCCGGTAGACGCCGGTGATCTCGGCAAAGCCGGTCACCGCCGCGCGGAACTTTTGCAGCCAGTCCGGGTCGTGGTTCGACGTGCGGATCAGTATGAACACCGATAGGCCGAGCCCGAGCTTGTCGGCATCGACCAGCGCCACGCGCCCGGTGATGACCCCGTCCTCCTCCAGCCGCTTGACGCGGCGCCAGCAGGCGTTGCGCGACAGCGCCACCCGCTCGGACAGCTGGTCGACGGAAAGCGTGCCGTCGCGCTGGAGCTCGGCCAGCAGTCTTCGATCAATTTCGTCGATATCGGATGCCATTATTGGGATGAATGTCCCAAAATAAGGTCGAATGCAAGGATAATTTGGGATCGATGAACCTTCGGCGCGTGGCAGGATACCCAGCATCGGGGCTCATCCCGGCAGGAGGGACCACCATGACGACACGGCTTACGGCGCTCTTCACGTCTCACCCGGAAAAGGTCGGCGAGACCTATTTCGGCCACATGGCCTTTGCCGCCTGGTTCTGCTCGCGCCTGTCGATGGCCGCGGGCGCTGCGCTCGTTCACGCTTTCTTGCCATTTCTGTTCGAGACTACGGCCAGCCGCATAGTTCGCGAGCTCTATGAGCGCACGCACAATCGAGGCTCACACGCGGTGAAGGAGCCGAAGGCTCTCATGGATCGCGCCTGATAGATGGTGGAATGCGATGTGCCGGTGGGCGGCCTATCTGGGTGAAGCGGTCTTCCTCGAAGACATCATCACCGCGCCCTGCCATTCGCTGATCGCCCAGAGCCACTGTGCCCAGGAGGCCAAGTCGCCGACCAATGGCGACGGCTTCGGCCTTGCCTGGTATGGCGACCGCCCCGAGCCCGGCCTCTATCGCGACATCCTGCCGGCCTGGTCGGACCCCAACCTGAAAAGCCTCTGCCGGCAGATCAAATCCGGCCTGTTCCTCGCCCATGTGCGCGCCTCGACCGGCGGCGCCACCAGCCGCATGAACTGCCATCCCTTCATCTCCGGCCGCTGGTCGTTCATGCATAACGGCCAGATCGGCGGCTTCGAAAAGATCCGCCGCGCGTTGGAGAATTCGCTCTCCGACGAAGTCTTCGACCAGCGCGAAGGCACCACCGATTCCGAACTCTTTTTTCTCCTGATGATCGACGAGGGTCTGTCCACTGACCCGCAAGGAGCGGTGTCGCGCGGCACCAGCCGCGTGCTGGAAGCCTCGCACCGCGCCGGCATCGAGCCGTCGCTGAAACTTACCACCGCCTTTTCCGATGGGCAGGCGCTCCACGCCGTGCGCTACGCCACCGACGATCATGCGCCGACGCTCTACACCTCCGCCTTTCGCAATGGCGGCCGCTGCGTCGTCTCCGAGCCGTTCGACCGCGACGGCGGCGAGTGGCAGGCGATCCCTCCGGCGAGCTTCGTTACCATGACGGCGGATGGCACCAGCATCCGGCCGTTCGCGCCGGCAACGAACAAGCTGGCTGTGGTCGGCTAGGCGCAATCCCAACCCGCCGAGAGACCTGCGACCTGGGGTCGGGTCGGTGGCGCGACGGATTGCCGGCGTCTTCTGGACAGTCTTCGGCAAAGGATCAGCAAAACATCAGCCCGACATAAGGACGCCAAACCGTCCTCCTGTCATCTGTGGCGCCTTACGGGGGCGTGAATGGATTTCATTCGCGGCCTCGATTCGATGCGCAAAAGAGGATGACTGAACAATGTGCAGATGGGCCGCCTATCTCGGCGAAGCAATCTTCCTTGAAGAGATCGTCACCGCGCCCTGCCACTCGCTGATCGTTCAGAGCCGTCACGCGCGGGAGGCGAAATCACCGACCAACGCCGACGGCTTCGGCCTTGCCTGGTATGGCGACCGGCCGGAGCCTGCCCGGTATCGGGATACCCTGCCGGCCTGGTCCGATGGCAACCTGGCAAGCCTCTGCCGGCAGATCAAATCCGGACTGTTCCTGGCTCATGTGCGCGCCTCGACAGGCGGTGGCACCAGCCGCATGAATTGCCATCCCTTCGTCTCCGGCCGCTGGTCGTTCATGCACAACGGCCAGATAGGCGGCTTCGAGAAGATCCGCCGGGTGCTGGAGAATTCGCTCTCCGATGCCGTCTTCGACCAGCGCGAGGGCACCACCGATTCCGAGCTCTTCTTTTTGCTCATGATCGCTGAAGGTCTGTCCCGCGACCCGCATGGCGCCGTCTCGCGCGCCACCAGCCGTGTCCTGGAAGCCTCACGCCTAGCCGGTGTCAACCCGTCGCTGAAGCTCACGGCCGCCTTCAGTGACGGGCAGGCGCTCTACGCGATACGCTACGCCACCGACGACCAGGCGCCGACGCTCTACACCGCTGCCTTCGCCAAGGGGGTCGGCCGCTGCATCGTCTCCGAGCCGTTCGATCGCGATGGCCGCGCGTGGCACGAGATTCCGCAGTCGAGCTTTGTCACCATGACCAGGAATTGCACCAGCATCCATCCGTTCGCGCCCACTGTCGCCGAGCTGGCGCTGGCGGGCTGAGGCATTCATGCGCCCGGCGCAATTTCAATCAAGCGCGGCCTGGCACGCAATGCTGGATTCGGCTTGAAGCCTTGCCGCCATCCGCCATGTTGATGGACAGGCGCGAGAGGCAGACGGAGCGCTCGCCATGGATATCGTGTTTTCCTCGACCATCGAACTCGCTGCCGCGATCGCGGCAGCGGGAAATCTCGGCGGTGGAGGTCCTCGATGCCCATCTTGCGCAGATCGACAGGCACAACGGGGCAGTCAACGCGGTCGTCACGCTTGACCCGAACGGAGCCATTGAGGGCGCCAGGCAGGCGGATACGGCCCTGGAGCGTGGTGATACAGTCGGCCCCCTGCACGGTGTGCCATTCACGCTGAAGGACGCGCATGAGACGGCGGGAATGAAGACGACCGCCGGCTTCCCACCCTTTGCCGACTATGTGGCGAGACAAGACAGTCCGGTGGCCGCCCGGCTGAAGGCCGCCGGCGCCGTATTGGTCGGCAAGACCAACGTCGCCACCATGCTGGGCGACTGGCAGTCGGACAATCCGCTCTTCGGCCGGACCAGCAATCCCTGGGATCTGTCAGGCACGGCAGGCGGGTCCAGCGGCGGGGCGGCCGCCGCCGTCGCAACAGGCATGACGCCGTTCGAGATCGGCACCGACATGCAGGATTCCATCCGCCTGCCGGCCAGCTTCTGCGGCGTCTACGGCCTGAAGCCGACCGAAAATCGCGTCTCGCTGGCCGGCGCCTTCCCCGATCCGGGCGGCACGCCGCGCAGTGTGCGACTGATGTCTTGTGTCGGCCCGCTTGCCCGCAACATCGAGGATCTGGCGCTGATCCATCGGATCATTGTCGGGCCGGACGGAGCGGATACCGATCTGGCGCCGGTCCCGTTTGACCCGACGCCGAAGCTCGAATTGAAATCGCTGCGCATCGCCTGCGCAAATGCCTTCCCCGGCTTCCCGGTTGCCGCCGAGATCAGTGCCGCCGTCGAAGGCCTGGCCGCGGAGCTCGCGTCAGTTGGCGCGACTGTGGAGGAAGCGAAATTGCCGAAGCTCGATCTGCACGACGATCTCGCCGAGGGCGGCAAGCCGATCGGCATGATGATGGAGGCCACCCAACCGGAGCCGCCGGAGCAGCCGACGCCGGTGTCGCGTTGGTTCGCGGCGCTCGCCCGCCGCGACCGGTCGATCCTTACCTGGGAGCGTTTCTTCGAAAGCTGCGATGCCTTGCTCTGCCCGGTCGCGATGACCACGGCCTTTGCGCATTGCAAGCCTGGCAGCCCGCTTAAGGTCGACGGGAAAGACGAAAGCTATTGGATGCTGCCGGCCCATGGCTCGGTCTTCAACTATTCCGGCCACCCGGCAATCGCGATCCCTTGCGGCCACGACGGGAATGGCTTGCCCATAGGCTTGCAGCTAGTCGGGAAGAAATGGTCGGAATCGCGGCTGCTCGGCATCGCCGCGGCGATCGCGCCGCTTGCCGGCGGTTTCCGCCGGCCGCCGGGTTATTGACCGAAACGCGACAGCGCATAGGGCGCGAGCAACGCATCGCGCTCGCCGTCGAGGATTTCGCGGGCCGCAAACAGTCCAACCGCCGGCGCCAGCGTGATGCCGGAATGGGTGACGGCGACATAGAGGCCGCCGACGCCGTCGGCGCGGCTGACGATCGGAAAGCCGTCGGCCGGGGTAGGCCGGTAGCCGACGGTGTGGAAATCGAATTCCAGCCCGTCCGCGTCGCGCAGCATCGCCTTCGTCGCTTCGAAAAGCGCGCGTGCGGTGGCTTCCGGATTCTCGCCCGGATCGCCGCCGCCGAAATCCGAGCCGGCGATGATGCGCCCCTCGGCCGTCTGGCGCATGTGCAGCCTGTCGGCCAGCACCAGCCCGTTGAGCAATTTCTTGTAGGGGCGCGAATGGACGATCAGGCCGGGCGGCGTCTCGATCGGTATCCTGATGCCGGCCGTCGCGGCGATCGCCGGAGAGCCGGCGCCGGCAGCGATCACCACCTCGTCGGCGGCGATGGTTTCACCTGAAACGACGACGCCCATGACCTGTCCGTTGGACAGCGCCAGCCTATCGACGGTCGCGTTGACGATCCGCGCGCCACGCCGCTCGGCATCGGCAAGCAGCGCCCTGGCGGTGGCGACCGGTTCGGCCACGCCTTCCTCCGCGACGTAAAGGGCAAACTCGGGAAACTCCGCGAGATTGGGCTCGATGCGCGCTGCTTGCATGGCGCCGATCCGCTCGATGCCGTAACCCCAGGACGAATGCTCGGCCGCATAGGCTTCGAGCCTGTCCGCCGGCTGGTCCCAGCACAGGCCGCCGCACCAGGCGAGCGGCAATCCCGGCAAGTCCTTCGCCAGCCGCTTCCACTCGGCTATGGCGCGGATGCGCAGCCGAAAATAGGTTTCAGGGTTACCCCAGCTGGCATTGATCCAGGCGAAGGAATTCGGTGTCGCCACACCGCCGGCGCCGCTCCCGGAAACGATCGTCACCCGCGCGCCGGCCTTTGTCAGATGCCAGGCGATCGATGCGCCGATGATGCCGGCGCCGATGACGATGACTTGTTTGGCCACGATATTTTCCTCCTCGGCTTTACGTCCCGGACCTCCCCACTGCCATTTGCCGCGGCCCTTGCCAACGCAAAATTTTTCGTCGCTTGACATCAATACGTACGTACGTATTATATACGCATGGCTAGACAATCACTCCGCGAAAACCTCCTCGAAGCCGGTTTCCAGACCATTTGGAATTCCGGCTATTCGGCGGCCGGCGTGCGCGACATCGTCGCCGCGGCCGGTGCCCGGCCGGGCTCCTTCACCAATCACTTCGCCTCCAAGGAAGAGTTCGCCGGCGAGGTGCTGGAACGCTACTTCGCCTATGTTAGCGGGCTGGTCGAAAAGGCGCTGGCGCAGGATGGCACGCCTCCGGCCGGCAGGCTCCGCCGCTATCTCGATGTCATCACCTCGAAGCTTGAAGCGCATGACTGGGCGCGCGGCTGCATGATCGGCAATCTCAGCCTTGAGACAGCGGTTCACAGCGAGCCGCTCAGGCTGCGGCTGGTCGACATTTTCGAGCGCTGGCGCCAGCCATTCGCGGCTTGCATTGCCGAAGGCCAGGCGGCGGGCGAGATCACCAACGCATTCGATGCCGAGGACCTCGCCGATTTCCTGCTGTCGTCCTGGCAGGGCGCCATGCTGCGCATGAAGGTCGAGCGCGGTCCGGAGCCGCTCGAGCGGTTCAAGAAAATCATCTTCGGCACCGTGTTTGGGAAGGAGACAGCGCGATGAATTCGAAAATCGACGGACAACAGACCGGCGCTGCCGCGCCGCGGCGGTCAGAGGTCGCGGTGCTCGATTCCACCATGTCCTATATGGAGGCCGGCACATCCGGCCCGACGGTGCTGTTCCTGCACGGCAACCCCACCTCTTCCTACATTTGGCGCAACATCATTCCGCATGTCGCGCCGGTCGGCCGTTGCATCGCGCCGGACCTGATCGGCTACGGCCAGTCGGGCAAGCCCGATATCGACTATCGCTTCTTCGATCACGTCCGCTACCTCGATGCCTTCCTCGAGGCGCTCGACATAAAAGACCTGGTGATTGCCGCGCAGGACTGGGGCACCGCCCTTGCGTTCCATCTCGCGGCAAGGCGGTCGCAACGCATTCTGGGCCTTGCCTTCATGGAATTCATCCGGCCTTTCGAGCACTGGGAGGATTTCCATCAGCGCCAGCAGGCGCGCGAACTGTTCAAGGCGCTGCGCACGCCCGGCGCCGGCGAAAAGCTGGTGCTGGAGGACAACGTCTTCGTCGAGAAAGTGCTGCCAGCCTCGGTGCTGCGCACAATGAGCGATGAAGAGATGGCCGCTTATCGGGCGCCGTTCCCGACACCCCAATCGCGCAAGCCGGTGCTGCGCTTGCCAAGGGAATTGCCGATCGAGGGCCAGCCGGCGGATGTCGCCGCCATCAGCGAGCACGACCATCGGGCGCTGCGGCTTTCCTCCTGTCCGAAACTGCTTTTCGCGGGCGATCCCGGCGCGCTGATTTCGCCGCAGGCGGCACAGCAATTCGCGGCCGGGCTGAAGAACTGCCGGTTCATCAATCTGGGGCCTGGCGCGCATTATCTGCAGGAAGACCATGCTGACGCGATAGGCAGCGCCATTGCCGGCTGGCTTCCTGAAATCGTTCAGTCGAACCGCACGGCTGAGCCGGCCCAAGCCTGATCCGGAAAGCTGGTTTCCCCTGAAGAGCCGGCCCTGATACGTATCGGCAACCGGCATAGTCCTCGCCGCCGGTCTCGAGAGGTGCCGGGCAGGTCGCAAGACAGGTCTGCCAGGGCTTTACTTGCTAGCCAAGTGCTTCTCTCTTCGCGCCTGCGAGCAGTCCGGTCAGCTCTTCATATCGCCGCATGAGACGCGGTGAGTCGACTTTCCTTGCGACAGCAAGCACGGTGCCGAGCTCCAGCTCCGCGCCGGCGCGATCGCCCAACTGAATGAGCAGCGCCGCGAGCGAAAGCCTGGCGTCGGCGACATTGATCGGCGAGCCGATCTCATTCCAGCGCGAGCATGCGATCTGCAGTTCCCTAGCAGCTTCGGTGAGGCGCTCCTCCTGTACGAAAAGCTCTGCCTTGGCCTCCGCGGTCAGCGCCTGGATGGATGCCATCGGCCAGCGCTGCGGTTGCGTCTCCAGTTCGGCGATCACCTCTTTCGCGCGCTCAGGCCGATTGGTGCGTGCCGCCACCTTGGCGAGAGTGGCAAGGACCATGCCTCGCCGCTGCAGGGTCGGCCAGCCGTTCCCCACCAGGGAGCGCTCAAGGGCGCTGAAAGCGGCCTCCGCTTCGCCCTGCTCGAGTTGCAGCAGCGCCAGGCCGGGCTGCGGATCCCAGCCCGCTGCATGCGAAGCGCGGTAGGCCGTTTCCGCTTCCGTGAATTCTCCGGCCGCGAGATGAATGTCGCCGAGCACACGTAAGGCATCGCCCGTCGCCCAGGGCGCGTCGAGCGCGAGCTGGTCGAGTGCCGCGCGCACCAGGGCCTCCGCTTCCTTCAGCGTGCCGTGAACGCCGAGCACCTCGGCGCGATGCAGCCGGCACGAGCCCGACAGTTCTTCCAGCCCGTGTCCCCTGCACCAGTCCTCGTAGCCGGAGGTCCATTGGTTGGCTCTCGCCCAGTCGCCGAAATTCCGGCAGGCCCACAGAATGTTGCAGTAGAGGATTCCGCCGACGACCGGGTCCACGTCGCTGGAAAGACCGAGCGCGGCGGCAAAATCCTGGTCTTCCTGCCCGGCCTTGGTTTCGCCGAGGCAGAGCTTGAAGAAGCCGCGATAGATCAGGCCGAGCGATTCCACGACCGGATCATCGAGGTCTCTGCCGACGGCAAAAGCCTGCTCGGCGAGCGCAAGCGCCTGCTCCGGCTCGGCTTCCGCGCCCATGATGCGCGCGCCCATCCAGCACCACAGGCCGTGCTCCCTGCTGTCGGCGGCGTTGTCGATCAGCTGCGCGGCGCGCTTGTGCCAGCCCTTGGCGACGGCAAGCTCGCCCCTCTCGAGATGGATCCTGGCGAGGGTGATTGCCGGGGAAGCCGCGCGCAAGCGCTCGCCGGCCACGCCGTAAGCCGTCACCGCGCGCGCCAGGAGCGGGATGGCTTCAGCCGGCCGCCCCATGCATTCCAGCGCCAACGCCCATTCTTCCAGATCGGCAGTCAGCAGCTCGTCGGCGGCATCCGCTTTTGCGAAAGAAGCCGCGGCCTCATGCCATTTTCTGCCCGCAACGGCCGAACGTGCCGACAGGATCGGTGAACCGGGGCTCGAAGGCTTGCCGCCCGCATCGGCCGGCCTGTTCTCCGAAACGGGCGGCTGATCGAGGCAAATGCGGTAGCCGAAGCGGGGCAGGTTGCGCAGCGCCGTCTCCATGCCGCTCTGGCGCAGAACGCCGCGGGCGAGACTCGCCACGCGCTGCAAGGAGGCTTCGGTCACCGTCACCCCGGGCCACAGCGTTTCAAGCAATTCGTCCTTGCTCAAGGCGCGGTCCTGGTGCCGCAGCAAAATGGCGAGGAAGTCGAAGACCAGGGGCTGCGCCTCGATCTCGCGTCCGGCGAGAAGAAGGGCGCGAGAGTCCTCGTTAAGCTCGAAATCGCCGAAGCGATAAATTCCCATCGGCAGCAATCCCCGAAACAGCAATAGGCAAAGGATCAGAAGAAGATAAGGGCGGCGTAAGGACTGTCGGCCGCCTCTTGCGCAATTCTCCGTCTGCCTGGCGGGCCAAGCTGCAGTTTAGCTCAGCGGCCCCGGGGATGTCACCGGCACCGACCTGGTCGAGCGTCCGGAGGCATTTGAACCTCAGATCAAGGAGATTGCGACATGCAGAAATACATCATCGAACGGGAAATCCCCAAGGTCGGCACCTTCGAGCGCGAACAGCTTCGCGACGCCTCCAAGGCCTCGAACGCCGTTCTGGCCGAGCTCGGCCCGGACATCCAGTGGGTGGAATCCTTCGTGGCGGACGACAAGACCTTCTGCGTCTACCTCGCCAAGGACGAGGCGATCATCCAGCGCCATGCCAAGATGAGCGGCTTCCCGGCCACGAAGATCACTGAGGTCAAGCGCCTGTTCGATCCGACGACGGCCTACGCTCGCGCCTGACCGGGAGGACGGATCGTGAACCGCTTCGCAGATATCGTCCTTGCCATGGGCGTCTCCGTGCTGTTTTGCGGCGCCGCTCCTGCCCATGACATGCCCGATCCGGTGCTCAACCGGTCTCGGGAAATGGCGGCCAAGTACCTCGACATAAAGGTCGCCAAGGCGGAGGGCTACCAGCAGCTTTTCGAATGCACGACGCATGACGAGCATGGCACCATGGGCGTTCACTTCATCCATCCCGGCCGTGCCGGGGACGGCAAGCTGGTGCTCGGCGAGCCGGACGTCCTGACTTACGAGCCCGAGGCCGACGGGTCCATGCAGCTCGTCGGCATGGAGTACATCGTCTTCGAAAAGGACTGGAAGGGAAAGGCCGTTCCCGAATTCCTCGGCCGAACCCTCCAGCGCAAGACGACGGTAGGGACCCACCCGGTGGACCCCTACTACCAGCTCCATGTCTGGCACTGGCGGCACAATCCGGCTGGCATGTTCGCCGACTGGAACCCCTATGTGAGCTGCGAGCACGACCGGTCCTGACCTCTTGTCGGCACAGCCTTTTGGGAGGGTCATCGAAGGCCCTCGCAATTTCATCGTTCAACTGAAGGAGATATGACCATGACTGCCCTTGGACAGGAGCTTGTGGCCAATCGGTCCGTGCTCGGGCGCTTCTTTGCCATAGCCATTGATATCTGCCGTGTCGGCGGAAGTTTCCTCGCGCGAATCATCCGTATCCGCAGGGATCGTGCCTGGCTGGACGAGTTGCCGGACCATCTGCTGCGCGACATCGGTATCGAGCGGGCGGAGATACGGTCGAGCACCAGGTTGGGCCGCAAGGGCGGCCGTAGCGAGCGGACCTGAAAGGACGCGGGCTTCCTTGCCAAGGTCTGCGGCAGCGCCGCTCGGACGTGCCCGATCTGCCCGAAACTGTCGACATGCCCAAAATGCGCTGCTAGAAGCCCGCGCCACAGACAGGATTTCACGACTTGGCAGAAGACATCGAACAGGCGGTATCGCGCCGCCGCACTTTCGCGATCATCGCCCACCCCGACGCCGGCAAGACCACGCTCACCGAAAAGCTGCTTTTGTTCGGCGGCGCGATCCAGCTTGCCGGCGAGGTCAAGGCCAAGAAAGACCGTATCCAGACCCGGTCCGACTGGATGAAGATCGAGCGCGAGCGCGGCATCTCGGTCGTCACCTCGGTGATGACCTTCGAATATGACGACAATGTCTTCAACCTGCTCGACACGCCCGGCCACGAGGATTTCGCCGACGACACCTACCGCACGCTGTCGGCGGTGGACTCCGCCGTCATGGTCATCGACGCCGCCAAGGGCATCGAGCCGCGCACGCTGAAGCTGTTCGAGGTTTGCCGGCTGCGCGACATCCCGATCATCACCTTCGTCAACAAGATGGACCGCGAGAGCCGCGATCCGTTCGAGATTCTCGACGAGATCGAGCAGAAGCTGGCGCTGGATACGGCACCCGTCACCTGGCCGATCGGCCGCGGCAGGACGTTTTCCGGCACCTACCACCTGGCGCAGAACGCCGTGCGCAGGAGCGACGACGAGAAGGAGCGCACGCCGGTCCACGGTCCCGATTCCAACCGCGTCGCCGGGCTTTTGCCGGAAAACGAGCGCAACGACTTCATCGAGGAGCTGGAGCTCGCGCGCGAAGCCTGCCGTCCGCTCGATGTCGACGCCTTCCGCGAGGGCCATCTGACCCCGGTCTATTTCGGCTCGGCGCTGCGCAATTACGGCGTGCGCGACCTGATCGAGGCGCTCGGCGCCTACGGGCCGCCGCCGCGCGCGCAGGAAGCCGATGAGCGAACGGTCGAGGCGACCGAGGAGAAGATGACCTCCTTCGTCTTCAAGATCCAGGCCAATATGGATCCCAACCACCGCGACCGCATCGCCTTTGTCCGCGTCTGCTCTGGCAAGCTCGAGCGCGGCATGAAGGCAAAGCTGGTGCGTACCGGCAAGCCGATGAGCCTGTCGGCGCCGCAGTTCTTCTTCGCCCGCACCCGCGTCACCGCCGACGAGGCCTTTGCCGGCGACGTCGTCGGCATCCCCAACCACGGCACGCTGCGCATCGGCGACACGCTGACCGAGGGCGAGGAGATACTGTTCCGCGGCGTGCCGAACTTCGCGCCCGAAATCCTGCGGCGCGTGCGCCTCGGCGACGCCATGAAAGCCAAGAAGCTAAAGGAAGCGCTGCATCAGATGGCCGAGGAAGGCGTGGTGCAGCTGTTTTCGCCGGAAGACGGCTCGCCCGCCATCGTCGGCGTCGTCGGCGCGCTGCAACTCGATGTGCTCAAGGAACGGCTGAACATCGAATACACGCTGCCCGTCGACTTCGAGATGTCGCGCTTCTCGGTCTGCCGCTGGATCTCGGCGGACGACGGGGCGGAAGTGCAGCGCTTCATCGAAGGCCATCGCGGCGATATCGCCCGCGACCTCGACAACGATCCGGTGTTCCTCGCCCAGCACGCTTTCTCGCTGAACTACGAGGCCGAGCGCTGGAAAGCGATCCGCTTCACCGCGGTCAAGGATTACCAGATCCGCGACAAGGCGGCGTGATTCACGGCGCTCCCTTCTCCCCTTGTGGGAGAAGGTGTCGCCGAAGGCGACGGATGAGGGGTGTTCCAGGGAACACCAGCCTCTCATTCCGTCCAGCACCCCTCATCCGTCTCGGCGCTGCGCGCCGATCCACCTTCTCCCACAAGGGGAGAAGGAAAGGCGCTCACCCCCTGGCCGCCGCCTCGATCTTGGCGATGTCGATCTTGCCCATCTGCATCATCGCCGACATCACCCGGCCGGCCTTCGCCCTGTCTGGATCCTGAAGCAGCCTCGGCAGTTGCTCCGGCACGACCTGCCAGGAAACGCCGAACTTGTCCTTCAGCCAGCTGCAGCGTCCTGGTTCGCCGCCGCCTTCGGTGAGCTTGGTCCAGAAATGATCCACCTCTTCCTGCGTCTTGCAGTCGATCGACAGCGAGATCGCTTCGGTGAACTTGTATTGCGGCCCGCCGTTGAGGGCCTGGAACTGCACGCCGTCGAGCTCGAACGAGGCCACCAGCACCTGGCCTTCAAGGGCATGGCCCTTGGGCCAGCGCGTGACGCTCAGCACCTTCGAATTCTTGAAGATGGAAACGTAGTGGTTCATGGCCTCCTCAGCCTGGCCGTCGAACCAAAGGAAGGTGGTGATCTTCTGCATGTCTTGCTCCTCGGACTTGTTCAGGTTGGTTCCATCTTCAAACGGCGCGCCGGCGATTTGGTGCAGCTTCCGTGCCGTCTGCCACAAGGACGCTTCAGCGAGGCGTGGTCCGACAGCGGCAGCAAAAATTTCCTGAAGAGCTCAAATTTCCCGAAGCGTGCTGGTGCAGCGCAAAACTGTGGCAAGGCCGGACCTTGGCCGCTATAACCGCTGCCGACTGAAATACAGCGCCGTCGCGCCACGCTCAGCGCGGCCAGCCAGCAAGGACAATCCGATGCCTGCCTATCGTTCCCGCACCACCACCCATGGCCGCAACATGGCCGGCGCCCGCGGCCTGTGGCGCGCCACCGGCATGAAGGATTCGGATTTCGGCAAGCCGATTATCGCGGTGGTCAATTCCTTCACCCAGTTCGTGCCGGGCCATGTGCATCTGAAGGACCTCGGCCAATTGGTCGCGCGCGAGATCGAGAAGGCCGGCGGCGTCGCCAAGGAGTTCAACACCATCGCAGTCGACGACGGCATCGCCATGGGTCACGACGGCATGCTCTATTCGCTGCCGTCGCGCGAACTGATCGCCGACTCCGTCGAATACATGGTCAACGCGCATTGCGCCGACGCCATGGTCTGCATTTCGAATTGCGACAAGATCACGCCCGGCATGCTGATGGCCTCGCTGCGCCTCAACATCCCGACCGTCTTCGTGTCAGGTGGGCCGATGGAAGCGGGCAAGGTGGTGCTTTCCGGCAAGGCGCAGGCGCTCGATCTGGTCGACGCTATGGTGGCGGCGGCCGACGACAAGATCTCCGACGAGGACGTCAAGGTCATCGAGCGCTCGGCCTGCCCGACCTGCGGCTCGTGCTCCGGCATGTTCACCGCCAATTCGATGAACTGCCTGACCGAGGCGCTCGGTCTTTCGCTGCCCGGCAACGGCTCGACTTTGGCTACCCATGCCGACCGCAAGCGCCTGTTCGTCGAAGCCGGCCATCTGATCGTCGATCTGGCGCAGCGCTACTACGAGCAGGAGGACGACAGCGCGCTGCCGCGCAGCATCGCTACCAAGGGCGCCTTCGAGAACGCGATGGCGCTCGACATCGCCATGGGCGGCTCGACCAACACGGTGCTGCACATCCTCGCCGCCGCGCATGAGGGCGAGGTCGACTTCACCATGGAAGACATCGACCGGCTATCGCGCAAAGTGCCGGTTCTCTGCAAGGTGGCGCCGGCCAAGTCCGACGTGCACATGGAGGACGTCCACCGCGCCGGCGGCATCATGGCGATCCTCGGCCAGCTCGACGAGGCCGGGCTGATCAACCGCGACCTGCCGACGGTGCACACCGCAACTCTCGGCGAGGCCCTCGACCATTGGGACATCGCCCGCACCTCGGCCGAAAACGTGCGCGAGTTCTTCCGCGCCGCCCCCGGCGGCGTGCCGACGCAGGTCGCCTTCAGCCAGGACCGCCGCTGGGACGAGCTCGACACGAACCGCGAGACGGGTGTCATCCGCTCGGCAAGGACGCCGTTCTCGAAGGATGGCGGCCTCGCCGTGCTGAAAGGCAATCTGGCGCTCGACGGCTGCATCGTGAAGACCGCCGGCGTCGACGAGTCGATCCTGAAATTCACCGGCCCGGCCCGCGTCTTCGAGAGCCAGGACGCTTCCGTCAAGGCGATCCTCGGCAACGAGATCAAGGCGGGCGACATCGTCGTCATCCGCTATGAAGGACCGCGCGGCGGGCCAGGCATGCAGGAAATGCTCTACCCGACCAGCTACCTGAAATCGAAGGGCCTCGGTAAGGCCTGCGCGCTGATCACCGACGGCCGCTTCTCCGGCGGCACGTCGGGCCTGTCGATCGGTCATGTCTCACCGGAGGCCGCCGAAGGCGGGCTGATCGGCCTGGTTGAGGAAGGCGACACGATCGAGATCGATATTCCGAACCGCAAGATCCATCTAGCCGTCGGCGAGGCCGAGCTCGACGCCCGCCGCAAGGCGATGGCGGCGAAAGGCGCGGATGCCTGGAAGCCGGCGGAAAAGCGCAAGCGCAAGGTGACGACCGCGCTGCGCGCCTATGCCGCCTTCGCCACCAGCGCCGACAAGGGCGCGGTGAGGAAAGTGCCGGAGTAGGAAGCACTTCCCCTTCTCCCCTTGTGGGAGAAGGTGTCGCCGAAGGCGACGGATGAGGGGTGTTGGAAGGATCTCAACGATGAAGAAATCGGCACTTGAAGCATCCCATTCTTCAACGCCTCATTTCTTCCAACACCCCTCATCCGTCTCGGCGCTGCGCGCTTATCCACCTGCTCCCACAAGGGGAGAAGGGGAGCGCCGGAGTCACGGCATCAGCTGATATTCATAAAGCTTCTGGTAAAGCCCGCCCTGCTTGAGCAGGGTTTTGTGCGGGCCGCTTTCCCGCACATTGCCGTGCTCCAGCACCACAATCGTGTCGGCCTGGTGCACGGTCGACAGCCGGTGGGCGATGACGATCGTCGTACGCCCGGCCGTGAGCTGCTGCAGCGCGTCGCGGAACAGCGCTTCGGATTCGGCGTCGAGCGCGCTGGTCGCCTCGTCGAGCAGCAGGATCTCGGCATTGCGCAACATGGCGCGCGCGATCGAGATGCGCTGGCGCTGGCCGCCGGACAGCAGCGAGCCGTTCTCGCCGACTTCCGTCTCGTAGCCCTTGGCCATGGCGCTGATGAACTCATGCGCGTTCGCGGCCCTGGCGGCGGCGATCACCTCTTCGTCGGTCGCACTCTCACGGCCGAGGCGGATGTTGTGCATGATGGTGCCGGCAAACAGGAACGTGTCCTGGCTGACATAGGCGATCTTTTCGCGGAGCGAGGCGATCGTTGCAAAGGAGATGTCCTGGCCGTCGAACATAACCTTGCCGCCCTGCGGGTCGTACATGCGCATGATCAGGTTGAGGATCGTCGACTTGCCGCTGCCCGAAGGCCCGACCAGCGCCGTCATCTTGCCGGCCGCGAGCGTCAGGTCGAAGCCTTCGAACACCGGCGGGCTCTCCGGATAGGCGAAGCTGACATGGTCGAACCGGATTTCGCCCTGGCCCGGCTGCAGCGGCTTGGCGTCGGGCTTTTCGGCGAGCGTCAGCGGCCTGTCGGCGAGCTGGAACATCATGCGCACGCCGACGATGCCGGTCTCCAGCGAAATGCGCACGCGCGCCAGGCGCTTTGCCGGCTCATAGGCAAGCAGCAGCGCTGCGATGAAGGCCATGATGTTGCCCGGCATCTGGCCGCCTTCCAGCACCAGGAAGCCGCTGACCAGCACGGCGCCGGCGATTGCCAGCCCGGCGAGCGTTTCCATCACCGGGCTGGTGGCTGCCTCGAGCGTCGCGATGTTGTTGGCGCGGTTCTGCACGTCCGACACGGCCTTGTACATGCGCTTGCGCATCGCACCTTCGAGATTGAAGGATTTGACAACACGCACGCCGATCGCCGTTTCCTGCATCACATGCACGATCTGGCCGAGCGAGCGGAATTCCATCTTGGCGATCTTGCGGACGCGCTTCAGGATACGGTTGACGCCGTAGATGGCCACGGGACCGACGACGAAGCAGATCAGCGACAGTGCCGGTTGTTGCCAGACCATGACCGCGACCAGGACAATCAGCGTCACCAGATCGCGCACGTAAGATGTCACGACGAGGTCGAGCACGCTGCGCGCTGCCTGGGCGTTGTTGGTCATGCGCGTGATCAGCTCGGACGACGAGGTCGCATGGTAGAACTCGATGCCTTGCGCCAGGATCCGGTCATAGATCTTGCGTTGCCGGTCGGCGATGATGGCGTTGCCGACCCGGCTCATGAAATAGGCCTGGACGAAGTTGGCGACGCCCTTGAGCAGGAAGATCACCGCGACCGCCGCCGCAATCAGGTTGACCCGGTCGATCCGCTTGTAGATCACGAATTCGTTGGTGATCTCGCGCAGGATCCAGGCGCTGGCGCCCGTCATGGCGGCCACCACCAGCATCGACACTATGGCGGCGCCGTAGCCGAATTTATGCTCCCGGAAAGATTCCCTCACCAGCCTCGCGACGAGGCGCTGGTTTTCCGTCGAGCGGAAGAAGCGAAACAAACGGCCGATCCCCTGCCTGTGAATTTCGGATTCGCCACGAGGGCGAGAGGCGGCTTATAGAGCGAGTTGTCGCCGGAGGAAACCTTTCGCCGCCGGGGAAGGAAACGGCTGCGGCAGGCCATCCTTTCGGCCACGATGATTGCTGATTCTATAAAGGGATGACGACAGATGGATTTCGACCTCATCGTGCGCGGCGGCACGCTGCCGGACGGTAGGATTGCCGACATCGGCATCACCGGCGAGACCATTCGAGCGATCGAGCCGGAACTGCCGGGCTCGGCGCGAAGCGAAGTCGACGCGCGCGGCAATCTCGTCTCGCCGCCCTTCGTCGATCCGCATTTCCATATGGACGCCACGCTCTCCTACGGCATTCCGCGCATCAACGCCTCCGGCACGCTGCTCGAAGGCATCGCGCTGTGGGGGGAACTGAAGCCGCTGTTGACGCATGAGGCCGTGCGCGATCGCGCGCTCGCCTATTGCGACTGGGCAGCGTCGATGGGCCTGCTTGCCATCCGCAGCCATGTCGATGTCTGCGACGACCGGCTGTTGGCAGTCGAGGCGCTGCTCGACGTCAAGAAAACGGTCGCGCCCTGTATCGACCTGCAACTGGTCGCCTTTCCGCAGGACGGGCTTTATCGCTCGCCGACGGCGCGCGAAAACACCATTCGCGCGCTCGATCTCGGCGTCGACATCGTCGGCGGCATCCCGCATTTCGAGCGCACCATGGCCGACGGCACGCGCTCGGTGACGGAGCTTTGCGAGATCGCCGCCAAGCGCGGCCTTATGGTCGATATGCATTGCGACGAGACCGACGATCCGCTGTCGCGCCACATCGAGCAGCTTGCCTATGAAACGCAGCGGTTGGGCCTGCAGGGCAGGGTGGCCGGCTCGCATCTCACCTCGATGCATTCCATGGATAATTACTACGTCTCGAAGCTCCTGCCGCTGATTGCCGAGGCCGGTGTCTCGGCCATCCCCAATCCGCTGATCAACATCATGCTGCAGGGCCGTCACGACACCTTCCCGAAGCGGCGGGGGCTCACCCGGGTGAAGGAAATGCTGGCGCTCGGCATCCGCGTCGGCTGGGGCCAGGATTGCGTGCTCGACCCCTGGTATTCGCTGGGCACCGCCGACATGCTGGACGTCGCGTTCATGGGCCTGCATGTCGCGCAGATGTCGAGCCCGGCCGACATGGCGCGCTGCTTCGACATGGTCACCAACGTCAACGCCGCCATCATGGGCCTCGACCATCTCGGTCTCGCCGTCGGCAAGCGGGCGAGCCTCGTCGTGCTGGACGCAGGCAATCCGATCGAGGCCGTACGCCTTCGCCCCGAACGCTTGTGCGTCGTCGCCAGAGGCAGGGTGGTGGCCGAGCGGGAGAAGCGGGAGACCAAGCTGTCGATCGCCGGTCGGCCGGAGCAGGTGAACCGACGGCATAAGACGTCGTAGGTCTCTGTACAGCGATCTGCTTGGTTTGGGGCAAAGCATCACGAACGGTTCGCGATTGGCCGGAACGCTCGTGACTTCGTCATTCTATGGCGGAGCAAGGAGCGAAGCGACGCGGCGCAGACCATAGAATCCATGCCGTTACCTCTAAGCGTCGCTGCGGTGTAGAACGATCTCTGTCCTGCGCCGCCTCCGCCCTTCGCGCGAGGTCACGGAATGGATCCTCGGGTCTGCGCGTCCGCTTCGCTCCCGCTCCGCCCGTGGATGACGAAGTTCCGGAGCTTCGGCCAACCTCGATTTCAGCCGCTGGTCTTACGAATTTCCCTCGTCAAGCCGCCGGCTTGCAGCTAGGGAGCCCGCATGGCTCCTCTTGCCCGCAATTTCACGATCAGGAACGTTCTGCTGGCCGGCATCCTTTTGATGCTGGCCGGCGACTTCATGTTCGCGCTGAACGACGCAATGGGCAAATGGCTGGTCGCCTCCTTCTCCGTCGGTCAGGTGGTGCTGATCCGTTCGATCGGCGCCTTCTTCGTGCTCGGCCCGATGATCGCCAACCAGGGTGCGGGCAAGCTGTTCCAGATGGAGCGGCCGATACTGCAGTTCCTCCGCGTCGTGGCGACCACGCTCGACACCGGGCTCTTCTATGCCGCCGTCGTCTATCTGCCGCTCGCCGACGTGATGAGCTTCTACATGGCCGGGCCGATCTATGTCGCGGCGCTCTCGCATCTCTTGCTTGGCGAGAAGGTCGGCTGGCGGCGCTGGCTGGCGATCCTGGTCGGCTTCTGTGGCGTGTTGATCATCCTTAAACCCTCGTCGGCGGCGTTCTCGCTGGCGTCGACCTATGCGCTCATCGGCAGCGTCGCCTTTGGCTTCGCCATCATCCTCGGCCGGCGTTTGCGTGGAACGAGCGACACGACACTGGTCACCTGGCAGACAATCGGCACGCTGATTGTCGGCGGCGTTCTCACCATCGGCGCCTGGCGGACCCCAACCGCGCTCGATTTCGGCGCCATGCTCCTCCTCGGCGTTGTCTCCTGTGCCGCCCATCTGATGATCACCCGGGCGTTGAAGCTGGCGCCCGCCTCAACGCTGGCGCCGCTGCATTACAGCCTGCTTCTGTGGGCCGTGGTCTTCGGTCTTGCCTTCTTCGGTGACGTTCCGAGCACCCGCATCCTCGTCGGCTCGGCCATCGTCGTGCTTGCCGGCATCTTCATCTTCCACCGTCAGAAGGTGGTGGAAACCGTCGTGCCGCCGGAAAACGTGCCGAAGGGCGTCAATTAGCCCCTTCGTATCGCCGCCAGATGCCGTGAAAACTCCGGCGTCTCCATCAGCGCCTTGCAGCGCGCGAAGCGGCCGTCGGCATAGGCGCGGAAGTCGTCGACCGGATTGTTGTTGGCGAGCTGGATCAGTCCCCACAGCGTCCAGAGCAGGTCGCACATCGCCTTGTGGATGACGACGCGGCCGCGCTCGGCCGGTCTTGCCTCGCCGCCGAAATAGGCGCGCATCAGTTCCTCGTCCTGGGTCGCATCGAACTTGCCCTCGACCGAGAGGTCGCCGAGGTCCCACAGCGGATCGTTCATGCCGGAATATTCCCAGTCGACGATCCACATCCGCTCGCCGGTATCGAGGAAGTTCTCGCAGAGCGGATCGCAGTGGCAGGCGGCGAGCTGGATGGGATGGGCGGCAAGCGCCTCGCGCACAATGCTCGCCTCGCGCACCACGTCGTGATAGCCGGGAGGCAGAGCCACATCCTTGGTCGACAGCACCTTCAGATAGTCGTCGATCATCGCAAACAGCTCGAAACGAAACGGGAAGACCGCGCCCGACATATGCAGCTTGCGGAAGGCCCCGCCGGCACGCGCCGGGCTGCCCGGCCTAGCCTTGAATTTTTCCGGCGACATTGTTTCAGCGCCGGCGATGAAGCGCGTCGCCATCACGCCCGACGCCGGATCGGAAAAGAGCACCTCCGGGCTGACGCCGGCCTCGGCCGCTTCGCGCGCCGCCATCGCCTCGTTGGCGCGGTTGATGTATTCCTCCGTGCCCTTGCCGGGAATGCGCAGGCAGACCTCGCCGGCCCTGTAGACACGGTTGGTAAGGCCTCCCAGCCGCTCCAGCGGACCCTCGTACCCGGCAAGCGCCGGAATGGCGGCCAGCGCCGCGCGCGCCTCGTCCATCGTCATCCCCCTTTACCATCACGCCATGTTTATACGGCGGAACGGTTCCACAGTTTTTGCCGCTTGGCTACCATGGGCGGACGCGAATCGGCGGCGGGAGCGGCAATGAAGGACGGCAAGCACAACAGCGCGCTGGGCGCTGCTTACGCCGCAACACGGCCGGATGAAGTGGCGGCGATCTATGACAGCTGGTCCGAGACCTATGACGCCGACATGTCGGCCGCCGGCTATCGCCACCCGACGATCTGCCTGGCGCTGCTTGCCCGCCATCTGCCGCGCGGCGCCGAACCCTTGCTCGACGCCGGCGCCGGCACCGGCCTGATCGGTGAGTGGCTCGCCATCACCGGCTACCCACAGGTCGAGGCGCTCGACATCTCGCAAGGCATGCTGGACAAGGCGGCTGCGAAAGGCGTCTACACGGCGCTGCATCGCCTGGCGCTGGGCGGTGCTTTGCCCTTCGCCAACGGCGCCTATGCGGGCATCGTCTCGGCCGGCGTCTTCACCTCGGGCCATGTCGGGATCGAAGGCCTGGACGAACTGATCCGCATCTGCCGTCCAGGCGGCATCATCGTGCTGACGGTCAAGAACACGCTCTGGCAGGCCGGCTTTGCCGAACGGATTGCCGCGCTGGAAGCGCAGGGCACTATAACCCGCATTGAGGAAACTCGCCCTTACGCTTCGATGCCTGGCGAAGGCGACACGGTGCCGAGCCGAGGTCTGGTGCTGCGCGTCCGCTGAGCCCAGCGCTAACGCTTGTGATTCGAGTCGTTAGTCCACATGGCCGCGCCCCAATCGTGTTGCGGCGTCGCGACAATATTGCCGAACTCAGCGCTGCCCCTCATCCGCCTGCCGGCACCTTCTCCCCGTATAGTGACGGGGAGAAGGTGGCTGGCCGCAGCCTCGGCGCTCTTTTCTGCAACGAGCGGGGATTGGCGAAACCGCCGATGACAGCGTCCTTCTCCCCGTTCTAACGGGGAGAAGATGGCGGCAGCCAGATGAGGGGCAGCGCGACGCTCGGAGGTCTGTTTCTCCGCATTGAACCGAGGTAAGCGGAGCGGAGACGTTACGCTTTGATCTTTTCTCCTAGCGGATCATACATCGGCTCGAGATGGATTTTTGCCGGCGTGCGCTCCATCGCCACCACCAGCTCGTAGTCGCCCGAGGCGAGAAAGTCGTCGCTGATGCCGTCGGCATTGCGCACATAACCGTAGCCGATGTTCTTGGCCACCGTGTAGCCGTAGCCGCCGCTGGTGAGATAGCCGACCGGCTCGCCGTTGCGCAGGATCGTCTCGCGGCCGACCAGCACGATCTCCGGATCGTCAACCGTGAAGCCGGCAAAGCGTTTTGTCGGCGGCTTGCCGGCCGCCTTCTCCAGCGCCCGTCGTCCGACGAAATCGATGTTCTTCCTGAGCTTGACCGCCCAGCCGAGACCCGCTTCATGCGGCGTGTCGTTCGGCGTGATATCCGATCCCCAGGCGCGGTAGCCCTTTTCTAGCCGGAGCGATTCCAGCGCCCGGTAGCCGACCGGCCGGATGCCGTGCTTCTTTCCCGCCGCCATCAGCGCGTCAAAAATCTCACCCGTGGCGGCGATCGGCACATGCAGTTCCCATCCCAGTTCGCCGACATAGGTTACGCGCAGCGCCCGCACTACGTGGCCGGCAATTCCAATCTCGCGCGCGTGGCCGAAGGGGAAGGCGGCGTTGGAGACATCGGCGTCCGTCACCGCCGCCAGCACATCGCGGGCGCGTGGTCCCATCAGCGACAGCGTGCCGAAATCTTCGGTAACATCCTTCAGCCGGGCGTCGAGACCCTCGCCGATATGGTCGCCGATCCATGAAAGATCATGGATGCGGAAGCCCGTCCCGGTGACGACGTAGAACCGGTCCTCGCCGAGCCTCGACACGGTAAGGTCCGCCTCTATGCCGCCGCGCGTGTTGAGAAGCTGCGTGTAGGTCAATCGTCCGACCGGCTTATTGATGTCGTTGGCGCAGATCCAGTCGAGCGCCTTCAGCGCGTCGGCGCCGGTCATCTCGAATTTGGCGAAGGAGGACTGGTCGAAGATGCCGACTTTTTCACGCACGTGGCGGTGCTCGTCGCCGACCGGTCCAAACCAATTCTGCCGCCCCATCGAATAGATGTCCTCAGGCGCTGTGTCATCCGGCGCGAACCAGTTCGGCCGTTCCCAGCCGAGCTTGGAGCCGAACACGGCGCTGTGCGTCTTCAGCCGCTCATAGAGCGGCGAGACGATACGTGGGCGGCCGGACAGATATTCCTCATGCGGGAAGCCGATCGTGTAGTGCTTGCCATAGGCTTCGAGCGTGCGGTCGCGGACCCAGTCGCGGTCACGGTGCAGATTGGAAAAGCGCCTGATGTCGACCACCCAGAGGTCGAGCGGCGCCTCGCCGTCGACCACCCACTGCGCCAGCACCCAGCCGGCGCCGCCGCCGGACGCGATGCCGAAGGCGTTGAAGCCGGCGCCGACGAACATGTTGGCGCATTCGGGCGCGACGCCGAGGATGAAATTGCCGTCCGGCGTGAAGCTCTCCGGCCCGTTGATCATCTGCTTGACGCCGGCGTTGGCCAGCGCCGGCACGCGCTCGATCGCCTGGTGCATATGCTGCTCGAAGTGATCGTAGTCGTCGTCGAACAGCCGGAACTCCCAATCACTAGGGACATCGCCGGTCGTCCAGGCCTGCGGGTTCGGCTCATAGCCGCCCATCACCAGCCCGCCGACCTCCTCTTTGAAATAGGTGCGGCGGTCGGGGTCGCGGATCGTCGGCGCGTCGTTGGCGAGCCCCTCGATCCTTTCGGTGATGATATACTGGTGCTTGACCGGCTGCAGCGGCACGTTGATGCCGGCCATGGCGCCGACCTGGCGCGCCCATTGTCCGGCGCAGTTCACCACCTTCTCGCAGGCGATGTCGCCCTTCTCGGTCTTCACCGCGGTGATGCGGCCGTCCTTCATCTCGAAGCCGGTGACGCGCACATCCTCGAACAGTTTGGCGCCATGCATGCGCGCGCCCTTGGCGAGCGATTGCGTGATGTCGGAGGGGCTTGCCTGGCCGTCTGTCGGCAGCCAGGAGGCGCCGACGAGGTCGCCGGTTTCCATCAGCGGCCACATCCGCTTCACCTCGGCCGGCGACAGGAGCTGCATCTCCATGCCGAAGCTCTTGGCCGTCGTCGCCAGCCGCTTGAACTCGGTCCAGCGGTCGGCGTTGGTGGCGAGCCTGAGACACCCCGTCATCTTCCAGCCGGTCGCCAGCCCGGTCTCTGCTTCCAGCCCCTTGTAGAGCTCGACCGAATATTTGAGCACACGCGTGATCGACGCCGATGACCGCAGCTGCCCAACGAGGCCGGCGGCATGCCAGGTCGAGCCCGAGGTCAGCTTGCCCTGTTCCAGCAGCACAACGTCGGCCTTGTGGTCGCGCGCTAGATGATAGGCGGTCGAGCAGCCGATGATGCCGCCGCCGATGACGACGATCCCGGCATGGCTGGGTAAGGTCATGGGGTTAGTTTTCCATATTTCGTCCGGTAGTTTTCCAGCGCCGCGTCGAGCCGCACCAGGTTCTCCTCGGTATAGGCGACGTAGTCGATGCCGGGCGCGTCGAGATAGAGCTCGGAGACCATGCTCCACATCGCCTCGCGCAGCAGCGAGGCGCATTGCATGGCGGCGTGCGACCGGCGGATCTCGCTGTCCGGCTCCTTCATGAAATAGGCGGTCAGGAAGGCGAAGGATTCGTCGTCGCTCATGCCGGCATTGGAGGCGGCGCCGGCGAGATCGAACATCGCGGTGTTGAAGCCGGCATATTCGAAATCGATCAGCCATAGCCGCTTGCCGTCGTCGAGGATGTTCGCCGGCAAAAGATCATTGTGGCCGAAGACGATCGGCAAAAGCTTCTGCGCCCGTTCGAGCTCGTCCGCGAGCGTGAGATAACGCGGCAGCTCTTCCTTCTTGCGGCTGCCGCCTTCGTCCAGCGTGCGGGCGTAGTCCCGGATGACGTGGAACACCCAGAACATGAAGCCGGCGCCGGAGACATGGTTGGGCATCTCGCGATGGAAGCCGCGCAGCAGTGCCGCCACGCGGCCGAGATCGGCGCGCACGTCCTCGGCGAGGAAAGTCCTGGCGCCGAGAAATTCCGTCACCAGAATTCCGGGCTCGGCATAATGCACGGCCGGCGCGAAGCCCGCCGCATGCGCCGCGCGCGCCGTCATCACCTCGCGCTCGCGGAAGACATGATGGAACGGAAAGTCCTGGCCGAAGCGCACGACATGCCGCCCGGCGGCGTCGGTGACGACGTAGTTGGCGTTGCTGAGACCACCCGGCAGCGGCTCGATCTCGATGCTGCCGCTCCAGCAAGGCAAGGCACGGATGCGGTCTTCGGCGACTACGGGGGCACTCACGGGCCTGGTCCTGCTTCAGCCGGCTTTCGACAAAGCGCCGGTTTTTGACAAAGCGATGAGAGAAAACAAAAAAGCCTCGTCGGTGCGGGACGCCAGGATCGATATCCCGCACCGCACCGACGAGCCCCTTGGCCAGGTTCAGGATCCCGGCATCCGCCCCCGCGGATTCGAAAAAAGCTCGCGCCAGGCACGTTCCAGAAAATCTGGTCGGTCGATTGCGGCTCTGCCATCACCCTCCCGTGGCAGTTCCGAGCCTGTCACTCCATCAATCTCACGCCAGCGTGACATTGCTGTCAATAAAAAGCTGTGACCTTTTTTGGGTGTTTTGCCCGAAAATATAAGCAATTCCTTTAAAAGCGTTAGGAATGCCTTAGAATCGGTCAAAATCCCGGACATCCACATGATCCATTCGAAACGGCATGGCGAGATCCTGCGGCTCCTCGGCGAGGAGGGGACCATCACCATCGCCAGCCTGGCAGAGCGGCTGGGCGTGTCGCTGGAAACGGTGCGGCGCGACGTCAGGCCGCTTACCGACGAGGGATCGATCCTCAAGATGCACGGCGCCGTCAGCCTGCCGTCGATGGCAGGCGAAGCGCCGTTCGAACGCCGCATGCGTGAGAACGCCGAGGCCAAGCGCCTGATCGCCCGCATGGTCGCGGCCACCATCCGCGACGGCGAGTCGGTCATGCTCGACACCGGCACCACCACCTCCTTCCTGGCGCGCGAGCTGCTTGGTCATCGCCGGCTGACGGTGGTCACCAATTCGTCCGACATCGCCCGCACGCTGGCGACCGTGAACGGCAACAAGGTCTATATGGCCGGCGGCGAGCTGCGCAGCGATTCAGGCGCGGCTTTCGGTGTCACCGCGATCGACTTCGTCAGCCGCTTCTCGGTCAGCCACGCCGTGATCTCCATCGGCGCGGTCGACGCCGTCGCCGGCCTCACCGACTATGAGCTGGAGGAAGCGGAATTCGCCCGCATGGTGCTGTCGCGCGGCCAGCGCTCGCTGGTCATCACCGATCACACCAAGTTCGGCCGGCAGGGGCTGGTCCAGGTTTGCGGCTTCGACGGTTTTTCCGAGCTCGCCACCGACCAGCCGCCGCCGCGCGACATTGCCGCCGCGCTCAGCCAGGCCGGCGCGCGGCTCAGTATTGCGGCGACCTAGCGCTGGAGCCCGACCGGCTTTCCTTCTACGCCCAGCCAGTGTTTAGTCCGGCCATGGCCTTCACCATTCGCCAGCTCCAGTTCTTCGTTGCCGTCGCCGAGCAAGGCACGGTGTCGGGCGCAGCCCAAAACCTCTCCATCTCGCAATCCTCGGTCACCGAGGCGATCAAGGAATTGGAGAGCGATCTCGGCGTCGAACTGTTCGAGCGTCATCCACGCGGCTTGAACATCACCCACAAGGGCCACCAGTTCCTGCGCCACGCCACCAAGATCCTGGCCGATGTCGCCGACGCGCGCCGCGCTTTCCTCGGCGACCAGCTGACGGCGGGCGGCCGGCTGCAGCTCGGCGTCACCTCGCTGGTCGCCGGCTATGTGCTCTCCGATCTGCTGGCCCGCTACCGGCGCGCCTATCCGAGCGTCGAGGTCTCGGCCATCGAGGACAATGGCGACTATCTCGAGCACCTCCTGGTCGGCGGCAAGCTCGATATCGCCGTCATGGTCACCTCCAACCTGCGCGACCGCACCGCGCTGCAGTCCGAGATTCTCGAGGTATCCGCCTATCGGCTCTGGCTGCCGCTCAGCCACAAGCTTGCCAGCGCCGACATCATCTCGATCGGCGATATCGCGTCCGAGCCGCTGATCATGCTCACCGTCGATGAGATCGAGGAGAATACCGGCAAACTGCTGTCGGCGATCGGCGCCAGGCCGCACGTCGCCTTCCGAACCCGTTCCGTGGAAGCCGTGCGCAGCCTCGTCGCCACCGGCGCCGGCGTGGCACTGTTGCCCGACCTCGTCTACCGGCCCTGGTCGCTGGAAGGCGACCGCATCGAATCCCGCGATATCTCCGGCTCGTTGCCGGTCGTCCAGGTCGGCATGGTCTGGCGCCGTGGTTCCAGCCTGCCGCAGGCCGCCCGCGACTTCATCGGGCTTGCCCAGTCGCAGCGCATGGTCCGCCAGCGGCTCTGATCGGAGCAATTCCAGGAAAAGTGTGAAACGGTTGGGTTCGGCGACTTCGCCGTAGCCTTCCGTCCGGAATTGCGTCAAACAGGTATCGGAAAAACCGATATCGGCTTTCTGATAAATGAATTTGCGAAACCGGACTTTTCACAGCACCTTTCGCCCAGGGAACAAAGCCGCTCGGGAACGCGGCTGTCGGGGCATTTTGAGAGTTCCGGCGTTCAGGTTTGCGCATGATCCTTTCCGAAAACCGATCCGGTTTCGGGGTCATGCGCCAAAATGGGAGATCGATGATGAATGCATTCCTGAAGTCATGCACGGCGTTGACGGTTGCGCTGGCCTTCTCGGGTCAGGCGATCGCCCAGGTCAAGGAGCTCGGCAAGGGCGAGGGCGAGCTCAATATCGTCGCCTGGCCGGGTTACATCGAGCGCGGCGAGACCGACAAAAACTACGACTGGGTGACGGCCTTCGAGAAGGAGACCGGCTGCAAGGTCAACGTCAAGACCGCCAACACATCGGACGAGATGGTCTCGCTGATGAACGAGGGCGGCTTCGATCTCGTCACGGCTTCGGGTGACGCCTCGCTGCGCCTCGTCGCCGGCAAGCGCGTGCAGCCGATCAACACCGATCTCGTCAAGAGCTGGAAGACGGTCGACGACCGCCTGAAGGACGCGCCCTGGTTCACCGTCGACAAGGTGCACTACGGCGTTCCCTACCAGTGGGGCCCGAACGTCCTGATGTACAACACCGATGTCTTCAAGGAAGCGCCCAAGAGCTGGAACGTCGTCTTCGAGGAAATGAAGCTGCCCGACGGCAAGTCGAACAAGGGCCGCGTTCAGGCCTATGACGGCCCGATCCACATCGCGGATGCCGCCAACTACCTGATGTTCCACAAGCCGGAACTCGGCATCAAGGACCCTTACGAGCTCACCGAAGACCAGTACAAGGCAGCGCTCGATCTCCTGCGCACGCAACGCACGCTGGTCGGCCGCTACTGGCATGATGCCGCCATCCAGGTCGACGACTTCCAGAACGAAGGCGTGGTCGCCTCCGGCTCCTGGCCCTATCAGGTGAACACGCTCGTCGCCGCCAAGAAGCCGGTCGCGTCCACCGTGCCGGAGGAAGGCGTCACCGGCTGGGCCGACACCACGATGATGGAGGCGGACGCCGCCCATCCGAACTGCGCCTATATGTGGCTCGAGCACTCGCTCTCGCCCAAGGTCCAGGGCGATGTCTCGTCGTGGTTCGGCTCGCTGCCGGTCGTGCCCGCCGCCTGCAAGGGCAACGAGTTGCTCGGCGACGAGGGCTGCAAGACCAACGGCTACGACAATTTCGACAAGATCAAGTTCTGGAAGACGCCGGTGTCGAAATGCGCCACCGAGAACGACCAGTGCGTGCCTTACTACCGCTGGGTGTCGGACTATATCGGCGTCATCGGCGGGCGGTGAGGCGCTCAGCTTTTAGACGTTTGGCGCTGCCCCTCACCCTTACCCTCTCCCCGTGAAGAACGGGGAGAGGGGGATAGCCAGCGCTGGAGCGCTTCCTTCTCCCCGTCACTATACGGGGAGAAGGTGCCTGCAGGCGGATGAGGGGCAGCACTGCCGCCCGAATATTAAGAGCCTGACACATCAGGACAGCCCATGACCTCCGCCGTTTCCTTCAAACAAGTCTCGCGCCATTTCGGCAGCGTGCGCGCCGTCGACGCCGTCGATCTCGACATCGTGCCGGGCGAGTTCTTCGCCATGCTCGGGCCGTCCGGTTCCGGCAAGACGACCTGCCTTCGGCTGATCGCCGGCTTCGAGCAGCCGACGGCGGGCTCCATCTCCATCTTCGGCGAGCGCGCCGAGGGCGTCCCGCCCTATCGCCGCAACGTCAACACCGTCTTCCAGGACTATGCGCTGTTCCCGCATCTCAACGTGCTCGACAACGTCGCCTACGGCTTGATGGTGAAGGGCGTCGGCAAGGCCGAGCGGCTGAAGGCGGCGGAAGAGGCGCTGTCGCTGGTGCGCCTGCCAGGCTATGGCGCCCGGCGCCCCGGCCAGCTCTCCGGCGGCCAGCGCCAGCGCGTCGCGCTGGCCCGCGCGCTGGTCAACCAGCCCAAGGTGCTGCTGCTCGACGAGCCGCTCGGCGCGCTCGACCTCAAGCTGCGCGAGAACATGCAGGAAGAATTGAAGTCGCTGCAGAAGGTGCTCGGCATCACCTTCGTCTTCGTCACCCACGACCAGGGCGAGGCGCTGTCCATGGCCGACCGCGTCGCCGTCTTCAACGACGGCAGGATCATGCAGGTCGGCACGCCGGAGGACATCTACCAGCGGCCGAGGACGCGCTTCGTTGCCGATTTCGTCGGCTCGTCCAACGTGCTGCCGCCCGATTTCGTCCAGCGCTATTCCGGCCAGCACCGCTGGGGCAGCCTTCGGCCCGAATCCATCCGCGTGTCGAGTGCGGCAAGCGGCGACGGCGTCGTCGCTCGCCTGGTCGGCACGAATTATCTTGGCGCCACCACAAGGCTGGCACTCGATGCCGACGGTCTCAGGCTGCATGCGATCATACCCGCCGGCAGCCCGATGCCGGCTGAGGGCGAAGCCGTTATGCTCACCTTCAACCGCGACAGCCTGCATCTGATGGACGAGCCGACATGATTGAGGTTTGCGCACGGCGCCCCCCTCTGTCCTGCCGGACATCTCCCCCGCAAGGGGGGAGATCAGCAGCTTGTCTGTCCCGCCAGTTCTGCAACGTCGAAAATTGGCGAAGCCATTGGCGACGGCCAATCTCCCCCCTTGCGGGGGAGATGTCCGGCAGGACAGAGGGGGGTGTGAAGGATCGCGGCCTTTCCGCCATTGATCCAGTCAAGACGGCGGGCGCATCATGACTATCGCCGCGCTCAACTCCAATTCTCCCCCCGCCATCCTGCCGGGCAGCGGCGGCCTGCGCGGCGCGCTCTCCGACCTCTTCTGGCGCCGGCCGAAGCTCCTGCTTTTGCTGATGCTGCTGCCGCCGGTGCTGTGGCTGGGCATCGTCTATATCGGCTCGCTGTTTGCGCTGCTCTTGCAGAGCTTCTTCTCGATCGACGAATTCTCCGGCCTCATCAACCGCGAATTCACGCTCAAGACCTATGGCGACCTCTTCCAGGCCGCCAATCTCGATATCATCCTGCGCACGGTGACGATGGCCGCCCTCGTCACGCTCGCCTCCGCCGTCATCGCCTTCCCCATCGCCTATTACGCGGCGCGCTATGCGCGCGGCCGCTGGAAGGCGCTGTTCTATCTCGGCGTCATGCTGCCGCTCTGGTCGAGCTACCTGGTCAAGATCTATGCCTGGAAGCTGATCCTTGCCAAGGAAGGCATCCTCACCTGGCTGCTCGCCAAGCTCAATCTGCTTTGGCTGCTCGATGCCTGGCTGTCGCTGCCGATCGTCGGCGGCAACTCGCTCTCGGTCTCCTTCACCGGCACCTTCATCGCCTTCGTCTATGTCTGGCTGCCTTTCATGATCCTCCCCGTCCAGGCAGCGCTCGAGCGCGTGCCCGGCAATCTGGTCGAGGCCTCGTCCGATCTCGGCGCCTCGCCCGGCCAGACCTTCCGCAACGTGCTGTTTCCGCTGGCGCTGCCAGGCATCGTCGCCGGCTCGATCTTTACCTTCTCGCTGACGTTGGGCGACTACATCATCCCGCAGATCATCGGCACCTCGCGGCTGTTCATCGGCCAGGCCGTCTATTCGCAGCAGGGCACCGCCGGCAACATTCCTTTAGCCGCCGCCTTCACCGTCGTGCCCATCGTCATCATGGGCTTCTATCTCTGGGGCGCCAAGCGCATGGGGGCTTTCGATGCGCTCTGATCGCGGCCAGTCCGCTCCGCTCGGCCTGAAGATCGCCGCCGCCTGCGGCCTGCTCTTCCTGCATCTGCCGATCCTTTTGATCTTCGTCTATGCCTTCACGACGGAGGAGAAGAGTTTCGTCTGGCCGCCGCCGGGGCTCACCACGCAATGGTTCGCCGTCACCTGGAACCGGCCGGATGTGTGGGAGGCGCTCTCGCTGTCGATCCGCGTCGCCGCCATCTCGACGGCGATCGCGCTGGTGCTGGGCACGCTCTGCGCCGCGGCGGTCTCGCGGACGCGTTTCTTCGGCCGCGAAACCATCTCGCTGCTGGTCATCCTGCCGATCGCGCTGCCCGGCATCATCACCGGCATCGCGCTGCGTTCGGCCTTCGCGCTCGCCGACATCCCGTTCTCGTTCTGGACGATCGTGCTCGGCCACGCCACCTTCTGCGTGGTCGTCGTCTACAACAACGCCGTCGCGCGCTTCCGCCGCACCTCGGGCTCGATGATCGAGGCCTCGATGGACCTTGGCGCCGACGGCTTCCAGACGTTTAGGCATGTCGTGCTGCCCAACATCGCAACTGCGCTGCTTGCCGGCGGCATGCTGGCCTTCGCGCTGTCCTTCGACGAGGTCATCGTCACCACCTTCACCGCCGGCCAGCAGCAGACCGTGCCGATCTGGATGCTGGAGGAACTGATCCGCCCGCGCCAGCGCCCGGTCACCAATGTCGTGGCGATGGTCGTCGTGCTGGTGACGCTGCTGCCGATCCTTCTTGCCTATTACCTGACCCGCGACGGCGACCAGATCGCGGGGGGTGGAAAATGAAAACAGCGAATAGGGAGTAGCGAATAGCGAATAGGGCAGATCGGCCGTCGAACCCTACTCGCTATTCGCTACTCGCTACTCGCTCCTGATCAAGGAGAATCCCATGGACACCCAGATGCTCATCGGCTCGAAATTCGAGAAGGGCACTGAAACCGAGGAGCCGATCCTCAATCCGAAGACCGGGGCGACCATCCTCAACTTGGCCGAGGCGAGTCCGGCGCAGATAGAGGCGGCTGTCAGTGCCGCCGATCAAGCGTTCGTCAGTTGGTCGCGCACCACCCCGGCGCAGCGGTCGGGCTATCTGTTGAAGATCGCCGACCGCATCGAGGCGGAGGCGAAGGAGTTCGCGGCGCTCGAGGCGCTGAATTGCGGCAAGCCGATCAATTCCGTGCTCAACGACGAGATCCCGGCGATCGTCGACTGCTACCGCTTCTTCGCCGGCGCGGTCCGTTCGATGCCCGGCCAGGTCGCCGGCGAATATCTGCCCGGCCACACCTCGATGGTCAGGCGCGATCCGATCGGCATCGTCGCTTCCATCGCGCCATGGAACTATCCGCTGATGATGATGGCCTGGAAGCTGGCGCCGGCGATCGGCGGCGGCAACACCGTCGTCTTCAAGCCGTCGGAGCAGACGCCGCTGACGACGCTGAAGCTGGCGAAAATCCTCGCCGAGATCCTGCCCGAGGGCGTCGTCAATGTCGTGCTCGGCCGTGGCGACAGCGTCGGCAACACGCTGATCAACCACCCCAAGGTCAACATGATCTCGATCACCGGCGACGTCGCCACCGGCAAGAAAGTGCTGCAGGCGGCCGCCAAATCGGTCAAGCGCACGCATCTCGAGCTAGGCGGCAAGGCGCCGGTCATCGTCTTCGACGACGCCGACCTCGGCGCGGTGGTGGGCGGCCTGCGCGCCTTCGGCTATTACAATGCCGGCCAGGACTGCACCGCCGCCTGCCGGATCTATGCCGGCAAGAAAATCTATGACAAGCTGGTCGCCGACCTCTCCTCGGCGGTCTCCACCATCAAATACAATCAGGCGGACGACACCGAAAACGAGATCGGGCCATTGATCTCGCGCCGCCAGCGCGATCGCGTGTCGAGCTTCGTCGAGCGTGCCTCGGAATTGAAGCACATCGAGATCACCACCGGCGGCAAGCCGGGCGATGGCTCAGGCTTCTTCTATCAGCCGACGGTGGTTGCCGGCGCGCTGCAGGAGGACGAGATCGTGCGCCGCGAAGTCTTCGGCCCTGTCGTCTCGGTCACCCGCTTCTCGGATGTCGACGAAGCCGTGAACTGGGCCAACGACAGCGATTACGGCCTTGCCTCGTCCGTATGGACCAAGGACGTCTCGCGCGCCATGACGACGGCGGCTCGCCTGCAATATGGCTGCACCTGGATCAACACCCACTTCATGCTGACCAACGAGATGCCGCATGGCGGGCTGAAGCAGTCCGGCTATGGCAAGGACATGTCGCTCTACGCGCTGGAGGACTACACCGCCGTCCGCCATGTGATGGTGGCGCACGGCTAGCACCCTTTACCTCTCCCCTTGTGGGAGAGGTCGGATTGCCCCGATTTGCCCTTCGCAAATCGGTTGGCAATCCGGGTGAGGGGTAGTCAGCGCCAAGCTGGAACACCCCTCATCCGACCGAGCTTCGCTCGGCCGCCTTCTCCCACAAGGGGAGAAGGAAAGACGCAGGCAAGCATTCAACCAGGGAGGAAAACAACAATGCAACGCCGCCAGTTTCTGACATCCGCAGCGATCGCCGCCACGCTTTTCACCGTGGCGCCATCGTTTGCCGCCGACACCGCGCAGTCGGTGGTCGAGGCCTATGTCGCGGCCTGGAATGCGCATGACTCGGCCAAGGCCGCCGGGTACTTCGCCGACGACGTCAGCTACTACGACGCTTCGGTCGGCAAGCCGGTGGCGGGCAGGGAAGCCGCCAAGACCGGCGTCATCGACAACTTTCTGAAGGCCGTTCCCGATGCGGTCTGGACGATGAAGGGCAAGCCGTTGGTCGACGGCGACCGCGTCTCGTTCGAATGGGAGTTCTCCGGCACCAACACCGGCGCCTGGGGCGACGGCACGGCGGCGACCGGCAAGAAGTTCTCCATCACCGGCGCTTCGATGTTTTCCGTCAAGGGCGGCAAGATCGCCACCCAGAGCGACTATTACGACGCGCTCGGCTTCTACAAGCAGCTTGGCCTGATGTAGGGCGCGGCGATCTTTCCTTCTCCCCGTTCCACGGGGAGAAGGTGGCCCGAAGGGCCGGATGAGGGGCAGCGCCAAGTTCTGAGAAACTGGCGCCGACCCTCATCTGCCTGCCGGCATCTTCTCCCCGTGAACGGGGCGAAGAAAGCAGACCACTACTCCACCACCCTCAAGATCTGCCAAAGGCTGGTGCCGGACACGACATACGGCTCCAGCTCCTTGCCCCATTTGGCGTGCGCGTCGATCTTGGCGATCTTGGCGAAGAATTCCTCCAACTGGGCCAGGCTCTGGACCTGGTGATGCGTCTCGACGGTGGCTTCGCGCGCGCCGATCGAGCCGGTCATGATCTGGAACCCGAGATCGGCGATGCCGGCCTGCGAGCCGATATCGCGTTCCCATTGACGCATCATCTCGAGCACCCTCTGCTTGTGACCGAACTTGGCGTCGATCTGCCATCTGGCGCTGAACATTTCGTTCTCCTCCCTGATTTGCGGTTGAGACCGCGGTTGAGCTCTATTCGTCCCAGGCCTGCACGACCGTCTGCCGTGCGATGCGGCCGTTCTTCAGCTCCAGCATCGCCGCGCAGAACACTCTTGTGCCGTCCGGATAGGCGCAGGCTTGCGTGAAGGCGAGGCTGTCACCCTCGGCGATGGTGGTATCGACCTTGTGGATCATCGCCCGGCTGCAGATGTCGTCCCAGAAGATGCTGATTGCCGCGCGGCCGCGGATCTCGCGCGGTTTGCTCGGCGGATTGTTGCGGTCGATCACCCGCACGACCGCATCGTCGTTGTAGAAGCTCGACAGCATCTTGCCGTCACGGCCTTCGATCGCCTTCTTGATCGCCGCGCCGTCCACTGTTTGTGTCTTGGTCAGCATTTCATCCTCCATATGCCCGGCTGATCGGACGTTCGATTTGAAGGCTGCCCAGCAGTGGCGCCGGGCAGCGGGTCGTCACTGCGACTTCGCCTTGACGGCGGCGAACACGTCATCGGTCTGCTTCTTGAAGGTGGCGAGGTCGACCTGGCTGCCGTTGAGCATGGTCGACCAGTGACGCACGATCGCCGCCATCGCCACCGCCTCCTTGATCTCCTCGTCGCTCGCGCCGTTGAGCTTGGCGGCCTCGGTGTGGAAATAGATGCAGTACTGGCAGGGGATTTGCGCGGCGACCGCAAGGCCCAGCAGTTCCTTGGTTTTGCCGTCGAGCGCGGTGTTGGGATTGAGCTGCACGCCCTTGATCTCGGCCCAGGCGCCGGCAACGGCCACGTCCGGCAGCGTCTTGAACATGTCGGGCACCGAGCCGAGCGTGGCCTGGATGTCCTTGTAGGTGGCGGTTGCCGAAGCGTCTTCGGCCTGCGCCGGGGTGATGGCCAGCAGCGCGCCCGCAGCCAATGCGACCAGTCCGATCTTGCCTTTCAGTGTCAGCATTTCATCCTCCATTTGCAGTGCCGTCTCGGCGACATCGCCCGGCCTGCATAGGAAGAATTCGTAACCCTCGAGGTGCCTTCGCCGCTTCGCTCGAAAGCGCCATGGCTCTCATGGCCCGTCCGGGCCAGTGTGCCTGGCCGAGAAAGCCGCCGCCGCCGCCCGCGACGGCAGGTCGAGCTTGAGCAATATGTTGGCGACGTGCCGCTTGACTGTATGCTCGCTGAGCTTCAGCTCAGCTGCGATCGCCGCATTGCTCTTGCCGTCCGCAATCAGGCTCACCACCTCGCTTTCCCGCGCCGTCAAGGCCGCCGGCTCCATCGGTTTGGATTTGGGGCGGCAGGCCGGTTCCAGATGCTGTTCGGACGTGGCCTGCACCACCGGCAGCGGCTCGCCCAATTCGTCCAGGCTGATGCGACCGGCATCGACGAAATGCAGGCCGGAGCCTATCGCAAGTTCGGCGACCAGCCGCGAGGCAAGGATATCGCCGCGCCCGGCACGGACGGCGAGTTGCATCGTCACCCGCGCCGTCAGGCCGACCGGCGCGCCGCGCATCTCGATCTCGCCGACATGCACCCCTTGAGCGCCAGCCACGCCGATCTGCTGCGCGGCGTCGCGCAGCGCCGCCGCGCAGCGTATGGCGCGCGCCGGCCCATCGAAGCGCGAGATCATCAGCTCGCCATGCGTGCCGGCGACGCGCCCGCCATGGCGGCCGACCAGCAGCCGCCACGTCTCCTGGAAGCGCTGGCTGCGTTCGCTCCACATCCGGTCGCCGAGCTTGGCCGTGTCGTAGATGCGCGTCACCAGAAGTGCTGCCAGCACGCGCTCGGTGTCGGCGACCGCCGGCTGGCCGGTCAGGAACTCCTCGATCAGGTCGGCCACCCGGTCGACGTCCCCGGTCCAGATCGGGTGGTCGCGCCCGGGTAACTCGACCAGCCGGGCGCCATGGATCTTCCTGGCGAGGAAGCGGCTGGCCTCCGGGTCGACGCGCGCGTCGTTGCGGCGATGAATGAGCAGCGTCGGCGCGCTGATTGTGGAGAGAATGCCGCGCACGTCGATCCCGGCATTCATGCGGGCAAGCGCGGCCGCGGCGGTCGGGCTGGCCGACAACCGCTCGAACCGTCCCCACCACTGGGCGAAGTGCGTGTCGTCCACTCGGCCCGGCGCGAAGTTCGGCAAGGTCGCGCCGGTGCCCCAGGACGTCTCCACCGTCTCGATGAAGGCTTCCAGCCGCTCCGGCGCCATCACCCATTTGTGGAAATGCGCATAGCCGCCATAGAGCGCCAGGGCCCGCGTCCGCTCAGGGTAGGTGGCGGCGAACAGCATTGCCATCGGCGCGCCTTCCGAGGCGCCGAGGATCGCCGCGCGGCCGCTGCCGGCGGCATCCATCACCGCGCGCACGTCGTCCATGCGGGCCTCCAGGCTGGGCAGATGACGGGTATCGACGCGGTCGGAAAGCCCGGTGCCGCGCTTGTCGAACAGGATCAGCCGCGAGAAGGCGGAGAACCGTTTCAAGAGGCGGCTGTAGCCTTCGTCCTCCCATTGCAGGTCGAGATTGGAGATGAAGCCGGGAACGAAGACGAGATCGAACGAGCCCTGGCCGACCACCTGATAGGCGATCCGCACATCCCCGCTACGGGCGTATCTGGTCTCGATCGGCCTCACGCAACTGCCCCGCCGGCCAGACGATTTCCTGTCGCCGACCATAGCAGAACGCCGCCGCGCGCGGCAGACAAACTTTAGAGATTGAAAATGTAAGGAGCTTTGGAACCCGCGGCCCCCGCTCCTATTCGTGCGGAACGGTGCCCCCGGCCGCCGCGGGTTTGGCGTAACCGAGGCTCTTGTCGGCCTGTTCCGGTGTCAGCGGCCGCTTGATCCTGGCCGAGGCGGCGATCACCAGCTCGTCAAAATCCTCCGGGTCGCCGTCGAGCAGCTCGAAGAACTGCCGCCGCATCCGCGGCTCCCAAAACTTGTTGATATGCTCGGCAACACCGGTAATGCCTTCCTCGCGCGGCTTTGAATGGAAGAAGGTGGCGATCTGGTTGGCCATGCGCACCAGCTTTTCCCTGGTGCTGGCGATGTGGTCTTCGTCATGCGACATGCTTGGCAACTCCGCAAGCCACCCGTTCCGGGTGGGTGAAAATATCGAAATCGTCGCCGCGCACCAACGCCACCAGCGTCATGCCGGCGGCCTCGGCCGTGCGGATGGCAAGTGCGGTCGGCGCCGAAACGGCCATGATGATCGGGGCGCCGATGGCGGCCGTCTTCTGCACCATCTCCACCGACACGCGCGAGGTCACCACGACGGCGCCGGTCGCGCCGCCGATGCTGGCTTTCGCCAGCGCGCCGGCCAGCTTGTCCAACGCGTTGTGGCGGCCGACATCCTCGCGCGCCATGACGATACCCTTGCCGGGAACATAGAAGCCCGCGGCATGCACCGCGCCGGTCTCGATGTGCAGCGGCTGCTGCTTCGACAGCAGCCTGACCGAACGGGTGACGTCCTCGGCGCCAAGCGTAAGCTTCGACGAACCGACAGCGTCGACCGTCCGCATCGCTTCCTCGATGGATTCGATGCCGCACAAGCCGCAGCCGACCGGGCCGGCAAGCCGGCGCCGCCGCGCCTCAAAGCGGGTGTTGGCCTTGTCCTTCAGCTTGATCTGGATGTCGATGCCGGCGCCGAGATCCTCGACCTCGATCGCCTCGATCTCTGCCGGGTCGGCAATGATGCCCTCGGTCAGCGAGAAGCCGAGCGCGAAATCCTCGAAATCGGCTGGGCTCGCCATCATCACCGCATGGGTGGTGCCGGCATAGGAGAACGCCACCGGCGTCTCCTCCGGCACCATGCGGTTCGCGGCCGTGGTGCCGCCGGCGCGACGCGCGAGACGAGAGATTTGGGCGAGGGGGCGGCGTTGGTTCGTCACGAGGCGTGCCCCTCTGTACAGCCCGTCCTCCGCAACAGCTGTGGACGCACGCGCCTTTCCTCTCCCCCGTCGATCGGGGGAGAGGTGTCAAGCGAAGCTTGACGGAGTGGGGATCGACTGCTCGCCAGATACGCCGGATTGCCTGCTCTTTGGCTTATGCCCGGATTTCGGCGGCTGCGTGTTGCGGGACCGGCTTCCCCCACTCCGTCGCTGCTGCGCAGCGCCACCTCTCCCCCTTCCGGAGGGAGAGGAAAGGAGCCGAGAGTTCGCGCGCTTTCCTTTACCCCGTCGACCGGGGGAGAGGTGTCGAGCGAAGCTCGACGGAGTGGGAGTCGACCAACCGTCAAGATTGAAGCTCTTGTTGTCGAATGCCTCGACACAACTACTCCGCCGCTTGCAGCGGGGCGATCCGCCTGCTCTGCTTGGCCTGCTCGTTATAGTCCTTCTGCCAGTCGGTCGGGCCGTTGGACGGCGCCACCTGCACGGCGGTGACCTTGTATTCCGGACAGTTGGTCGCCCAGTCCGAGAAGTCGGTCGTGATCACGTTGGCCTGGGTGTCCGGGTGGTGGAAGGTCGTGTAGACGACGCCCGGCGAGACGCGGTCGGTGATCAGCGCGCGCAGCGTGGTTTCGCCGGAACGGCTTGCCAACCGCACCCAGTCGCCGTCGCGGACGCCGCGGTTCTCGGCATCGTGCGGATGGATCTCCAGCCGGTCCTCGGCATGCCACGCGACGTTTTCGGTGCGCCTGGTCTGCGCGCCGACATTGTATTGCGACAGGATCCGCCCGGTGGTGAGCAGCAGCGGATAGCGCGGGCCCGTCCGCTCGTCCGTAGCGACATATTCGGTGCGGATGAACTTGCCCTTGCCGCGCACGAAGCCGTCGACATGCATGATCGGGGTGCCGAGCGGCGCCTTCTCGTTGCAGGGCCACTGCACCGATCCGACGCGGTCGAGCAGCTCGAAGGAAACGCCGGCGAAGCTCGGCGTCGTCTTGGCAATCTCGTCCATGATCTCGGAAGGATGCGTGTAGTTCCAGTCGAGCCCGATGGCACGGGCAAGAACCTGCGTCGCCTCCCAGTCGGCGTAACGCGCCTTCGGCTCCAGCACCTTGCGCACCATGTTGATGCGGCGCTCGGCATTGGTGAAGGTGCCGTCCTTCTCGAGGAAGGTGGAGCCCGGCAGGAAGACATGCGCGTAGTTGGCCGTCTCGTTGAGGAAGAGGTCGTGCACGACGACGCATTCCATCGCGGCCAGCCCTGCGGCGACATGCTTGGTGTCCGGGTCGGACTGCAGGATGTCCTCGCCCTGGATGTAGATGCCCTTGAAAGAACCGTCGACGGCGGCGTCCAGCATATTGGGGATGCGCAGGCCCGGTTCGTCGTCCAGCTTCACGCCCCACAGGCTTTCATAGATGTCGCGCACTGCTTCGCCGGAGATATGGCGGTATCCCGGCAGCTCGTGCGGGAAGGAGCCCATGTCGCAGGAGCCCTGCACGTTGTTCTGGCCGCGCAGCGGATTCACACCGACGCCTTGCCGGCCGATATTGCCGGTGGCCATGGCCAGGTTGGCGATCGCGATCACCGTGGTCGAGCCCTGGCTGTGTTCCGTCACGCCGAGGCCGTAATAGATCGCGCCATTGCCGCCCTTGGCGTAGAGCCGCGCGGCGCCGCGGATAGCCTCCGGATCGACGCCGGAGAGCTTGCCGACAACTTCAGGGCTGTTTTCCGGCAGGGCGACGAAGGACGCCCAGTCCTGGAACTCGGCCCAGTCGCAGCGCTCGCGGATGAAGGCTTCGTTGTAGAGGCCCTCGGTGACGATGACATGCGCCAGCGCCGTCAGCACCGCCACGTTGGTGCCGGGCTTCAGCGGCAGGTGATAGTCCGCTTCGACATGCGCAGACTTGACCATCTCGGTGCGGCGCGGATCGATCACGATCAGCTTGGCGCCCTGGCGCAGCCGCTTCTTCAGCCGCGAGGCGAACACCGGATGCGCGGAAGCCGGATTGGCGCCGATGATGATGGCGACGTCGGTGAACTCGACCGAGTCGAAATCCTGCGTGCCGGCCGAGGTGCCGTAGGTCTGGCCGAGGCCGTAGCCGGTCGGCGAATGGCAGACGCGCGCGCAGGTATCGACATTGTTATTGCGGAAGCCCTGCCGCACCAGCTTCTGGACGAGATAGGTCTCCTCGTTCGTGCAGCGCGAGGAGGTGATGCCGCCGATGGAGCCGCGTCCGTACTGATACTGGATGCGGCGGAATTCCTTCGCCGTATGGGCGATCGCCTCTTCCCAGCTCACTTCGCGCCACGGGTCGGTGATCTTGTCGCGGACCATCGGCGACAGGATGCGGTCCTTGTGCGTGGCATAGCCATAGGCGAAGCGGCCCTTGACGCAGGAATGGCCGTGGTTGGCCTTGCCGTCCTTGTAGGGCATCATGCGGATGACCTCGTCACCCTTCACTTCGGCCTTGAACGAGCAGCCGACGCCGCAATAGGCGCAGGTGGTGACGGCCGAGCGCTCCGGCATGCCCTTCTCGAGCACTGTCTTCTCGCGCAGCGCGTCGGTCGGGCAGGCCTGGACGCAGGCGCCGCAGGAGACGCACTCGGAAGCGATGAAGTCCTCGTGCATGCCGGCGACCATGCGCGATTCGAAGCCGCGGCCCTCGATGGTCAGCGCGAAGGTGCCCTGCACCTCTTCGCAGGCGCGCACGCAGCGCGAGCAGACGATGCACTGGGCCGGATCGTAGGTGAAATAGGGGTTGGATTCGTCGCGGGCGATATAGTCGACCGCCAGCGAGCCATGGCCGGGCGCGACGCCGTTCTCTTCCTTGACGTGGTTGCGGCCCTCGACGCCGTAGCGGTTTTCGGCGAGGCCGACCGACTTCGCCACCGCGTCGAACTCGCTGGCGCCGGTGCCGGCCTTCTCGTTCCAGCCGCTCGGATGGTCGGAGACATAGAGCTCCATGACGCCGCGGCGGATTGCGTCGAGCCGGTCCGATTGCGTGCGCACCACCATGCCTTCGCCGACCGGCGTCGTGCAGGAGGCCGGCGTGCCGCCGCGGCCCTCGATCTCGACCAGGCAGACGCGGCAGGAGCCGAAGGAGTCCAGCATGTCGGTGGCGCAGAGCTTCGGGATCTCGACCCCGCCTTCCATCGCCGCGCGCATGATCGAGGTGCCTTCCGGCACGGTGATGCTTTGGCCGTCGACCGTCAGCGTGACCTGCTTCGTCGCTTTCGACTCGGGCGTGCCGTAGTCGATTTCTTCGATAAGTGTCGGGAAGTCGGCTTTGATGTTCATCGGCCAGCTCCTATTCAGCAGCCACGCGCGCCGGCGCAGGCTTGAAATCCTCGGGGAAATGCGTGATCGAGCTCATCACCGGGTAGGGCGTGAAGCCGCCCAGCGCGCAGAGCGATCCGAACTTCATCGTGTTGCAGAGATCGGTGACCAAGGCGAGGTTCTTCTCCGCCTCGATGCCGGCGGCGACCTTGTCGAGAACCTCCACGCCGCGCGTCGAGCCGATGCGGCAGGGCGTGCACTTGCCGCAACTTTCGATGGCGCAGAATTCCATGGCGAAGCGTGCCTGCTTCAGCATGTCGGCGGTGTCGTCGAAGACGGTGATGCCGGCATGGCCGATCAGCCCGTCGCGCTTGGCGAATTCTTCGTAGTCGAACGGCGTGTCGAAAAGCGCGCGCGGGAAGTAGGCGCCGAGCGGGCCGCCGACCTGCACCGCCTTCACCGGACGGCCCGAAGCCGTGCCGCCGCCGATCTCGTCGACGATCTCGCCGAGCGTCAGGCCGAAAGCCGTCTCGAACAGGCCGCCATGCTTGACGTTGCCGGCGATCTGGATCGGGATCGTGCCGCGCGAGCGGCCCATGCCGAAATCCTTGTAGTAGGCGGCGCCCTTGTCCATGATGATCGGCACGGAGGCTAGGCTGATCACGTTGTTGATCACCGTCGGCTTGCCGAACAAGCCCTGGATGGCCGGCAGCGGCGGCTTGGCGCGCACCACGCCGCGCTTGCCTTCGAGGCTGTTCAAGAGCGAGGTTTCCTCGCCGCAGACATAGGCGCCGGCGCCGACGCGGATTTCCATGTCGAAAGCGTTGGGAGAACCCAGCACGTTGACGCCGAGCACGCCCGCCTTGCGGGCGATCGCGACGGCCTTGTTCATCGTCGCGACGGCGTGTGGATATTCCGAACGGATATAGACAAAACCCTTGGTCGCACCGGTGGCGATGCCGGCGATCGCCATGCCCTCGATCAGCACGAAGGGATCGCCTTCCATGATCATGCGGTCGGCGAAGGTGGCACTGTCGCCCTCGTCGGCATTGCAGACGATGTATTTGCGCTCGGAACTGGTATCCAGCACCGTCTTCCACTTGATGCCAGTCGGGAAGCCGGCGCCGCCGCGGCCGCGCAGGCCGGATTCGGTAACTTGGCTGACGATGTCGGCGGGCGCCATGGCGACCGCGTTCTCAAGGCCCTTCAGGCCGCCATGCGATTTGTAGCTGTCGAGCGACAGCGGATCGGTGACGCCACAGCGGGCGAAGGTCAGCCGCGTCTGCTTGGCGAGGAAGGGGATCTTGTCGGGCGCGCCGAGCCAGCGCTTGTGATGGCCGCCCTTGAGGAAGCCGCTGTCGAACAGGCTTTTGACGTCCGACGGCTTCACCGGCCCATAGGCGACGCGGCCCTCGGCGGTCGCCACCTCGACCATCGGCTCGAGGAAATAGGCGCCCCGCGAGCCGTTGCGCACGATCTTGGCCTCGACGCCGCGCTCCTTGAGCTCCTTCTCGATCGCCCTGGCGACCTTTTCGGCGCCGAGCGCCAGCGCGCCGGAATCCGCGGGGATATAGATGCGCGGGATCATGAACGCACCTCCGCGACGATCTCTTCGATCTTCTCGTCGTCGAGCCGGCCGATCACTTCGCCGTCGAGCATCGCCGACGGCGAGCAGGCGCAAAGCCCGAGGCAGTAGACCGGCTCCAGTGTAACCGATCCGTCACGGGCGGTCTCGTGAAAATCGATGCCGAGCAATTGCTTGACCTTGGCGGCGACAGCATCCGAGCCCATCGACTGGCAGGCTTCCGCCTGGCAGAGCTTCAGCACGTGCCGGCCGGCGGGTTGCGCGCGGAAATCGTGATAGAAGGTGACGACGCCGTGAACTTCGGCCCTGGAAAGGTTCAGCCCGTCGGCGATGACCGGCAGTGCGGCCTGCGGCACGTGTCCGAACTCTTCCCGGATGCCGTGCAGGATCGGCAGCAGCGGACCTTCGAGGTCCTTCAACTCCTCGATGATCGCCGCAATGCGTGACGCGATCTCGGTACTTGCAGGCTGCACCGTCATGCAGCGCCCTCCCTGGTCATCATGGCGACCCAATGTATGTCACCCCAAGATATAGAGCGGTTTTGAGGCAACGACATGCACAGGGCGCATTATCGCTAAGTCCTTACGAAATCAGAGGAAACCCCCGAGATCAATAAAGCCGATCCGTTGCTTGATAGAAATTTTCTATCGACAACGCTCAGCCTGCATTCTCTAGCCTAGCGGTGGGCGCGGAAATCGTCTGCCAGCGCCATCGCCTCGTCCAGCAGCGCCTGCACCAGCGGCGTGTGCGGCTCGCGCGGCGCCGCCACCAGCCCGACCGTGTGGCTGGCATCCGGCTCGACGATCGGAATGGCCCGGATTGGCTCGGAAAAACCGAACGTTTCCGCAAGGTTGAGCGGCATGATCGATGACCATTTGCCGGTCCGGATATGCGAGAACAGAACGATCATCGAGTTGGATTCCAGCGTCGGACGCACTTCCACGCCGGCTTCCGCCAGATGCTGGTCGATGATGCGCCGGTTCTGCATGTCCGGCGTCAGAAGGCAGAGCGGCAGCTGGCTTATCTCGGCCCACGTCACTTTGTCGCGGTCCGAATAGGGATTCCCCACCGCCGTGATCAGTTGGTAGCGCTCGTCATAGAGCGGCACGCTGGTCACCCGCCCCAGCGGCTCGTTGTCGAGATAGGTGATGCCGGCATCGATATCGAGATTGCCGAGCAGCGACAGCACTTCGATCGAGGTCCGCGACAGCACCGAAAAGGTGACTCCCGGATGCTTTTCGCGGAACGGCGTCGTCAGCCGCGCCACCATGGCGAGCGCTGTCGGCACGGCCGCGATGCGGATGCGGCCGGACAGACCGTGACGCGCCGCCCGCATTTCCTCGCGCATGGTCCGTGAGTCGCCGACGATGCGGCGCGCCCACGTCAGCACCTGCCTGCCTTCCGGCGTCAGGCCCTGGAAGCGCGAGCCGCGCAGCACCAGCATCACGCCGAGCTGCTCCTCGAGCTGCTTGATGCCGGCCGACAGCGTCGGCTGGGTGACGCCGCACACCTCGGCCGCGCGGCCAAAATGCTCCTCCTTGGCTAAAGCGATGAAGAATTCCAGCTTGTCGATCATGCCATTCGATCCACCGCGATTTGCCTAAGGTCAGGGAAATCGCCTTGCTTCGCAAGACACACGCAATCGAACCTCATCCACATTTTTAAGCCGGCTCACCTGTTTTCCCGTGCTGCGCTTGGGGTTATGTGGTGGAGACGCGGACGCATGGAGGACCAGATGCTGGGTTGGTTTCGCAAACTGTTGCCGCGCGAGGATCGCTTCTTCGAGCTGTTCGAGCGGCATTCGCGCGCGGTGGTCGGCGGCGCCGAGGCCCTTGAGCAGCTTCTCCAGGGCAAGGACATCGACCGCTGGTGCCAGAAGATCGTCGATCTCGAGGACGAAGCGGACGGCATCACCGCGGAGGTGCTGCTTGCCGTCAGGCGCTCCTTCATCACGCCATTCGACCGCGGCGACATCAAGGATCTGATCCAGTCGATGGATGACGCCATCGACACGATGCACAAGGCCGTCAAGACGGTAAAACTGTTCGAGATGCGGGAATTCGATCCGCTGATGCGGGAAATGGGCGGCGTTATCGTCCAGGCCGCCCGCCTGGTCGCCGAGGCGATACCGCTGCTCGGCAAGGTCGGCGCCAACGCCGCGCGCCTCAACGCCATCGCCGAAGAAGTCATGCGCGTCGAGGGGCGGGCTGACGACCTGCATGAGCAGGGCCTGAAAGATCTCTTCAGGAAGCACGGCAATAGCGATGCCATGGCCTATCTGATCGGCTCGGAGTTCTACGGCCAGCTGGAGAAGGTCGTCGACCGTTTCGAGGACGTCGCCAATGAGATCAGCGGCATCGTGATCGAGAACGTATAGGCGATGGACGCCGCGATCGCCTTTCCCCTGCTGGTCGGCCTCGTCGCCGTCGCGCTGTTCTTCGATTTCCTCAATGGCCTGCACGATGCCGCCAACTCGATCGCGACCATCGTTTCCACCCGCGTGCTCAGGCCGCACTACGCGGTGATCTGGGCGGCGTTCTTCAACTTCATAGCTTTCCTGTTCTTCGGCCTGCATGTCGCCGAGACGGTGGGAAAAGGCATCGTTGATGCCGAGATCGTGACGCCGGCGGTGATCTTCGCCGCGCTCGTCGGCGCCATCGTCTGGAACATCGTCACCTGGATCGCGGGCATTCCGTCGAGCAGCTCGCATGCGCTGATCGGCGGGCTGGTCGGCGCCGGCGTCGCCAAGGCCGGCACGGGGGCCATCGTCTGGTCCGGGCTGGGCAAGACGATAGCGGCGATCGTGCTTTCGCCGGCAACCGGATTCGTGCTGGCGCTCGTCCTCGTTCTCGTCGTCTCATGGCTGTTCGTGCGCCAGACGCCGTTCGCCGTCGACAACGCCTTTCGCGTGCTGCAGTTCTTCTCCGCCTCGCTCTATTCGCTGGGGCACGGCGGCAATGACGCGCAGAAGACCATGGGCATCATCGCCGTGCTGCTCTATTCGCAAGGCATGCTCGGCCAGAGCTTCTACGTGCCGCTCTGGGTGGTCATCACCTGCCAGTCGGCCCTGGCGCTGGGCACGTTGCTCGGCGGCTGGCGCATCGTCCACACCATGGGCTCGAAGATCACCCGGCTGAATCCGATGCAGGGTTTCTGTGCCGAGACGGGCGGCGCCATAACCCTCTTTGCCGCCACCTGGCTCGGCGTCCCGGTGTCGACGACCCACACGATCACCGGCGCCATCATCGGCGTGGGCGCCGCCCGCCGCATTTCCGCCGTGCGCTGGGGCATTGCCGGCAACATCGTCGTTGCCTGGGTGATCACGCTGCCGGCAACGGCGGCGATCTCGGCGCTCACCTATCTCGCCACGCGGTTGGCCGGATGAGGCGATCCGGATCCGCCTGACCGCGCAGCTATTTGCCCACCAGGTTCAGGATGTTGCCGTCGGGATCCTTGAACCAGGCGAACTTCATGCCCGAGCCGACGTGGATGTCGCCCTCGAGCGACAGTCCAGGCATATCGTAGTGCTCGAAGGTGACGCCCTTCGATCGCAGCGCTTTGACGATAGGCTCGATCTGGTCGCCGACCGCCCAGGTCGCCGCCGTCGCCTTGTTGGTGCCGGCATATTGCGAATGATAGACATTAACGACGGTATCGCCGCTTTTGTAGACGATCAGTTCGCCGTCCATATCGTCGACCTGCTTGAGGCCGAGCGTGCCTTCATAGAAGGCTTTGGCCTTCTCCAGGTCCTTCACCGCGAGATTGGCTGTCGCATTGCTGTTTTCGAGCATGACCCGTCTCCTTCTCCGGCTGTCGTTTGATAGCAATCGAAATAGCGCGGGCGGCCTGCTTGGCCATGATCGAGCTCGAAGCCTAATTCAGGTTCCGGATCCCGATCGGCAAAACCCGACACCATCCGTCGTTTTCCGGAGCACACCGGGCCAGCCATTGCTCCACGGCTTGGTTCTTGGGGGAAACTGCACTATCTGGACGCCAAAGCCCGAGGAAAAGATCATGGCCGTCACCAAAGAAATCGTCATCGAGCGCCTGAGGACGGTGAACGGGCCGGACTTCACCGGCAATATCGTCGACCTCGGCCTGGTCTCCGAAATTTTCATCGCCGATTCCAAGGTGTTCTTCTCGATCACCGTGCCCGCCGCCCGCGCGCAGGAGATGGAGCCGCTGCGCGCTGCCGCCGAGCGTGTGGTCAAGGCCATCCCGGGCGTCGCCAATGCCATGGTCGCGCTGACGGCGGAGAAGAAGGGCGGCGGCATGGAAGCGCCGGTGCGGCCGCGCCCGGCTCCGCAGCCAGCGCCGCCAAGGCCGGCTCCGCAGGCGGCACCACAGCGTGCCGCGCCGCAAGCGCCGGCCTCGCACAGTCACGGCAAGCGTGGCGTGCCGGGCATCGATGCGATCATCGCCGTCGCTTCCGGCAAGGGTGGCGTCGGCAAGTCGACCACCGCCGTCAACCTGGCGCTCGGCCTTGCCGCCAACGGATTGAAGGTCGGCGTGCTAGATGCTGACATCTACGGACCGTCGATGCCCCGGCTGCTCAACATCCATGGCCGGCCCCAGACCGTAGACGGCAAGGTCCTGAAGCCGATGCAGAATTACGGCCTCAAGGTGATGTCGATGGGCTTCCTCGTCGATGAGGAGACGCCGATGATCTGGCGCGGCCCGATGGTGATGTCGGCGCTCACCCAGATGCTGCGCGAGGTCGAATGGGGACCGCTCGACGTGCTGGTCGTCGACATGCCGCCCGGCACCGGCGACGCCCAACTCACCATGGCCCAGCAGGTGCCGCTCGCCGGCGCCGTCATCGTCTCGACGCCGCAGGACCTTGCCCTGATCGACGCCCGCAAGGGCCTCAACATGTTCAAGAAGGTCGACGTGCCGTTGCTCGGCATCGTCGAGAACATGAGCTATTTTCTCGCGCCGGACACCGGCAAGCGCTACGACATCTTCGGCCATGGCGGCGCGCGCCGCGAGGCCGAGCGCCTCGGCGTCACCTTCCTCGGCGAGGTGCCGCTCGAGATGGGCATCCGCGAAAGCTCGGATGCTGGCGCTCCCGTTGTCGCATCCAAGCCGGACGGCGCTGAGGCCAAGATCTATCGCGAGATTGCCTCGAGGGTCTGGGAAAGGGTCCAGGAAGAACGCGGCGCGGCGGAAGCCGCGGTGCCAAGCATCGTGTTCGAGTAGCGCGGATATCCCTCCCCTCAAGGGGGAGGGGGACGTCAGCCGCCCACCTTCTCTCCGAACGTCGAAAAAAACTGCCCGGCGAGCTTCTTCGAGGTCGATTCGATCAGCCGGCTGCCGAGCTGCGCGATCTTGCCGCCAACTTCGGCCTTGGCGGCGTATTTCAGGATCGTCGTGTCCGCTCCGTCGGCGGCCAAGGTGACGTCGGCGCCGCCCTTGGCGAAGCCGGCAATGCCCCCTTTGCCTTCGCCCTGGATCGTGTAGGAGTGCGGCGGCTTGAGATTCTTTAGCGTCACTTCGCCGTTGAAGGTCGCCTTGATCGGCCCGATCTTCAGCACCACCGTCGCGGCCAGCTCGGTATTGGATTTCTTCTCCAGGGCCTTGCAGCCGGGGATGGCGTCCTTGAGGATGTCCGGGTCATTGAGGGCTTCCCAAACTTTCTCGACGGGTGCGGCGATCCGCTCCTCGCCTTCGATCACCAAAGCCATCAAGACCTCCCAGGTTGCTGATGCCGATTGGTCCTAGCGCGCGGCCCTTAATCTGTCTATCGCACCAAAGTGCGGGTCTGCGGCGCTCGTGCCCCTTGCTTGCATTCGCGCATTGTCATATCGATTTGTCATACAAATACGGAGACCACGATGGCCGGCGCCCCCACCAAGAAGAAGAAATTTCGCTCGCAGGAGTGGTTCGACAATCCCGATAATCCGGGCATGACGGCGCTCTATCTCGAGCGCTACCTCAATTACGGACTGACGCGCGCCGAGCTGATGTCGGGCAAGCCGCTGATCGGCATCGCGCAGACGGGCTCCGATCTCTCGCCCTGCAACCGGCACCATCTCGAGCTGGCCAAGCGTGTGCGCGAAGGCATCGTGTCGATGGGCGGCATCCCGTTCGAATTCCCGTGCCATCCGATCCAGGAGACCGGCAAGCGCCCGACCGCGGCGCTCGACCGCAACCTTGCCTATCTCAGCCTCGTCGAGGTGCTCTACGGCTATCCGCTCGACGGCGTCGTGCTCACCATCGGCTGCGACAAGACCACGCCTGCGTTGCTGATGGCGGCGGCCACCGTCAACATTCCGGCCATCGCGCTTTCGGTCGGCCCGATGCTCAATGGCTGGCACAAGGGCAAGCGCACGGGTTCCGGCACCATCGTCTGGGAATCGCGCCAGCGCCTGTCGGCCGGCGAGATCGATTATGACGAGTTCATGGACATCGTCGCGTCCTCGGCGCCGTCGACCGGCTATTGCAACACCATGGGCACCGCCACCACGATGAACTCGCTGGCCGAGGCGCTCGGCATGCAACTGCCCGGCTCGGCCGCCATCCCTGCGCCCTATCGCGAGCGCGGCCAGATCGCCTACGAGACCGGAAAACGCATCGTCGACATGGTGCATGAGGACCTGAAGCCCTCCGACATCATGACCCGCAAGGCCTTCGAGAACGCCATCGTCGTCAATTCGGCCATCGGCGGCTCGACCAACGCACCGATCCACCTCAACGCGATTGCCCGTCATCTCGGCGTGCCGCTCGACAATGACGACTGGCAGAATGTCGGCCTCAACATCCCGCTCCTCGTCAATCTGCAGCCGACAGGCGAGTATCTCGGCGAGGACTATCACCACGCCGGCGGCGTCCCGGCGGTGGTGGCCGAGCTGATGAAGGGCGGCCTGTTGCCGCATCCGGACGCGATCACCGTCAATGGCAAGACCATGGGCGACAATTGCAGGGATGCCGTCAACGAGAACCCGGACGTGATCAGCAGCGCCGCCAGGCCGCTCAAGGCCAATGCCGGCTTCATCAACCTCAAGGGCAATCTGTTCGATTCCGCTATCATGAAGACCAGTGGCATCTCGTCGGAATTCCGCGAGCGCTACCTCTCCAACCCGAACGATCCCGAGGCCTTCGAAGGCAAGGCTATCGTCTTCGACGGTCCGGAGGACTACCACGCCCGCATCGACGATCCGGCGCAGGGCATCGACGAGCACACGATCCTGTTCATGCGCGGCGCCGGCCCGGTCGGCTATCCGGGCGGCGCCGAGGTGGTCAACATGCAGCCGCCGGCCTACCTCATCAAGAAGGGCATCCATTCGCTGCCCTGCATCGGCGACGGCCGCCAGTCCGGCACGTCCGGCTCGCCGTCGATCCTCAACGCCTCGCCGGAAGCCGCCATCGGCGGCGGCCTGGCGCTGCTCAAGACCGGCGACCGCGTCCGCATCGACCTCAAGAAAGGTACCGCCAACATCCTCGTCAGCGACGAGGAGATCGCCAGGCGGCGGGCCGAGCTGCAGGGCAATGGCGGCTATCATTATCCCAAGCACCAGACGCCGTGGCAGGAGATCCAGCGCGGCATGGTCGACCAGTTCTCGGCCGGCATGGTGCTGAAGCCGGCGGTGAAATACCAGGACGTGGCGCACACCAGCGGCGTGCCGCGCGACAATCACTGAGTTTTCCTGCTTCGGGAAATCGAGGGGCGGCTTGCGCAGCGCGGGCCGCCCTTTTCTTATGCCCTTGTTTCGGCCGCTTGGCGCATCCAGATAGCGTCATACCAGCTGAGTGAGGAGACAAGCATCATGGCTAAGAGGCGCTCTTCCCTCGGCTTCCTCGGCATGTTCGGTCGCTCGGGCGACCTGCGCCAGCTCGATGATGCTCTGCGCCAGGCGGACCTGCATCCGGCCTTGGTGCCCGAGGGCGTAAAACTCACCATCGTCAATCTGATGAACGATCGCTGGCCGGAGGAGCCGCCGCCCCAGGCTTATGCGTCGGTGGCGCAACTCTGCGGCTATTGCATCGCCGGGCCTGAAACCTTCGAGCAAGCCAATGGCAAGGAACGCACGTTGGAAGCCGAGCGCCGCATCGAGGCGGCGCTCGAAGCCGGCGACAGTTTCGATGCGCAGATCGTGCTGATGACGCTGCACGCGAAGCTGATCAGCGCCGAAGTCGTCGAGCGTTACGGGCTGAGTGCGGAGTGAGCTGCGAGAGCGTAGAGTTCAACCGCCCATCTTGCTGCGCGGCAGCTTGATCATCTCGCCGAAGCGGGCGCGCAGCTTGTCGTCGGTGAGCCTCGACACGTGGCGCGGAAAACGCTCGGCCAGTACGCGCTTCTTCTCGGCGATCGCCCGCTGCAGGATGTCGGGCCGGCCCTTCTCGTTCCATTCCTTGGGCGAGAAGCGGTCGCCGACAGCGGGATAGAAATATTCGGTCTGCATCAGCTTCAGCGTCTGCTCGTTGCCGAGATAGTGGCCCGGTCCCTTGAGACAGACGTCGGCGATCGTGTCGATCGACAGCGCCTCATCCGTCACCTCGATGCCGCGCACGCAGCGCAGGCAGTGGCCGAGCATGTCGTTGTCGATGATCAGGCTTTCGAGGCAGAAGCCGAGCAGCGAGGCATGCATGCCGGCCGATTCATAGACGAGGTTGAGGCCGGACAGCCCAGCCATCACATTGGTGATGCCTTTTTCATAGCCGGACTGGATGTCGGGCAGCTTCGAGTCCGTCATGCCGGCGGCCGAGCCGCCCGGCAGGTCATAATATTGCGCCATCTGCGCGCAAGCCGCGGTCAGCACCGACTGCTCCGCCGAGCCGCCGGACATGGCGCCGGTCCTGAGGTCGGAGACGAACGGCCAAGTGCCGAAGATCGCCGGATGGCCGGGCTTGATGGCGTTGACATAGACCAGGCCCATCAGCACTTCGGCCACCGCTTGCACGACGGCGCCGGCGATTGCCGCAGGCGCCGTGGCGCCGGCCTGGCCGGCCGAGAGGAGCAGGATCGGAATGCCGCCCTCGACGCAGGCTTCCAGCACGCCGCAGGCATCTTCGGCGAACTTCATCGGCGGCACGACAAAGCAGTTCGAGTTGGAGACGAACGGCCGCGCCCGGAAGTTCTCCTCGCCGCCGGCGATCGCATAGAGCATTTCCAGCGCCGGCTTGACGTTCTCGCGCACCGTGAACGAGGTGCCGACATGCTTGGACGTCCCCATCACGCAGGCGTAGAGCGTGTTGAAGTCCATCTCGAGCGGATCGGGGATGTCGCGCGGCACCATGGTGCGCTGGAAGAAATGGATGTTGTCGAGCCCGTCGACGAGGCGGGCGGCGTCGTAGATGTCCTGCAGTTGCGATTCGCGATATTCGCGCTTCTCGACGTCGACGAGATGCACGGCCGCACCGGCCGTGCCGTAATGCACGCGCTTGCCCTGGATCACCATGTCATGCTTGGGGTCTTGGCCATGCAGCGTGAAGTGGCGCGCCGCCTTTTTGATCGTGTCGAGCACCAACGCGCGCGGCAGGCGGACGCGGCCGTCATCGCCATAGGTCGCGCCGACCCGGATCAGCGCCTCGATGCAGGAGGGGATGGCGTTGGCAAAGCCCACCGTCTCCAGAAGCGTCAGCACCGCCTCGTGGATGCGCTCCTGGTCGTTCCGGCTCAATGGTCCGTAGCTGCCGCCTTCGAGGCCGGGCCGCACCGGACGGATGTCGTCCGCGAGCGGCGCCGCCCGCATCGCCCGGCGCGCTTCGCGCCCGCCGGACCGCCGCGAACGCTGGTCCGACGACGCTTCCTGCTTCTCGAGAGCCACTGACATGAAAAGCACTCCACCTTTGGTTTTTCAGGAGCAGGGTGCGTGGCGGTTGGTCCACCATCGGCCTGCCTCGTCCCCTTTGTGCCTCGACTATGCCGCCGGCATTGGTACAGCCTATGAGCCAGCCAATCCCGTCGAATATGCCAGATTGCTAAAGCGATGAGGCGTGCCAAAACAAAAAGAGCCGGCGAAGCGCCGGCTCTCTCTTGGACGTCGATGGCGATCAGGCCGCAGCGGGCCGGCGGCCGGCTGCCGTGGCGAGCTCGCGGATACCCGGCTCGATATGCTGCAGCGAGATCGAGGAGATGCCCAAGCGCATGAAACGCGAGGGCTTTTCGCTGCGGTCGAAGAAGCGGTCGCCAGGTTCGATGATGACGCTGCGCGAGGCGGCCGCCTCGGCGAGGCCGCGTGAATCCGTGCCACGCGGCCCCTCCAGCCAGAGCGATGTGCCGCCTGCCGAGTCGGTCGAACGCCACTCTGGCAGGAAAGCGGAAATCGCATGGACCAGACGCTTGCGCCGCTCGTCGAAGGCGGCGGAGAGCCTGCGCACCAGCGCCTCGTGATGGCCGAGCGACAAAAACAGCGCGACGGCGCGCTGGTTGTTCGCCGGCGGGTGCCTGAGCATGAAGCGGCGCAGCGCGCGAAGCTCGGCGATCAGCCCGGCCGATGCGACGATGTAGCCAAGCCTCAAGCCCGGAGCCAGCGTCTTCGACATCGAGCCGACATAGATGACGCGGCCGGAGCGGTCGAGGCTCTTCAGCGCCTGCTGCGGCGCCTCGTCGAGAAGCTGGCTGTCATAGCCGTCCTCGATGATGATCTGGTTGTTGCGGTTGGCCCGCGCCAACAGATCCTGCCGCCGCTCGGCCGACAGCGGCACCATTGTCGGGCAATGGTGGCTGGGGGTGACGAAGACGAAGCCGGAATCGCTGGGGATCGCCGAGGTGACGATGCCGGACTGGTCGACAGGAACCGGCTGGATATCGGCGCCCGCCAGCCGGAAGATCGAGCGGGCGTCCGGATAGCCCGGATCTTCCATCGCCACCTTCGAGCCCTTGGTCATCAGCAGCGAGGCGAGCATATAGAGTGCGTTCTGCGCGCCCAGCGTCACGATGATCTCGTCCGGATTGGCGAAGATGCCGCGGCGCGGCAAAAGCCGGGCCTGGATCTGCTCGATCAGCAGCGGATCGTCGCGGTCGACCATGTCGGACGCCCAGTTGCGGATCTCCAGAACGGCCAGCGCCATGCGGTTGCATTCGCGCCATTCGGCGGTCGGGAACAGCGCCGGATCGAACTGGCCGTAGACGAACGGGTAGGAGGACTTGATCCAGTTGTCGTGCTTGGCCGGCGGCGGCATGTCGCTGGCCGCGATCTGCCGGCGCGCCTTCCAGTCGATCTCGTTCTGCTGGTCAGGCGCTTTCTGGTGCGGCTTGGCGGGTGTGGCCAGCACGTCCGGGTTGACGAAATGGCCGCGCCGCTCGCGCGCCACCAGGAAGCCCTGGTCGACCAGCTGCTGGAACGCAAGCACCACAGTGCCGCGGGCAACCCCAAGTTTTTCCGCCAGAATCCGGCAGGACGGCAGCGGCATCGAAGCGGCGATCTGTCGGTCGAGGATGGCTGCGACGATCGCCTGGCGGATCTGTGCCTGGAGGGTTTGTCCGGATTCGGCCGAAATCCGGAACAGGCCGGACCATATGGCCGTGTCATTGCGCTGTGGCATGGGAGATCTTCCTCGGATGGCCAGCTGTTTTCACTTGGCTGGACCAGTCGAGTGTAGGGGTGGCACAAGGGGTTGCGCCAATCAATTTTTCTGATCGCTGGGATTTATGCCAGTGATCTATAGGCGCGACGCGCAGCGTCGTCGCCGCGCGATACGCAGCACCCAGGCGCGATGCGCAGCATCGTCGCGGCACCATCCCAAGCGCGACGCGCAGCGTCGTCGCCGCGCGATACGCACCACCCCAAGCGCGATGCGCAGCATCGTCGCCCATACCGCGCAGCATCGTCGCGGTGAAATTCTCGGATACTCACCGTCCAATACCGCGCATCATAAAAGCGTGACGCACTTGCGTCATCGCCGCGCTTGAATGAAATGGAAATAGGCTAAATAGAATGACGCGCCGACATGCGCCGGAAACAACCGGCTTGTTAAAATGGTCTAAAAACCCGCCAGGAGCCCGCCATTGGATCAGTCAGCCTTCGACAAGCAGGTCACCGCTCTGCGCGATCAGCGCGCGGCAGCCAAGGGCACCATGCGCCAGGCGTTCGCTGCCGATCCCAAGCGCTTCGAGAAGTTCTCTGCCACCGATGGCGACCTTCTGCTCGACTGGTCGAAATGCGCGGTCGACGCCGACACGATGGCGATGCTGGAGAAGCTCGCCGGCGCCGCCGATCTCGCGGGACGCCGCGCCGCCATGTTCGAAGGCAAGAAGATCAACATCACCGAGAACCGCGCCGTGCTGCACACGGCGTTGCGCAACCTCACTGGTAAGGGCGTCGTGGTCGATGGCCAGGACACGAAGGCCGATGTGATTGCCGTGCTCGACGCCATGGGCGCCTTCGCCGACGCCATCCGCTCCGGCAAAGCCGCCGGCGCCACCGGCAAGAAGATCACAGACATCGTCAATATCGGCATCGGCGGCTCGGATCTCGGTCCGGCCATGGTCACGCTGGCGCTGGCGCCCTATCATGACGGCCCGCGCGCGCACTATGTCTCCAATGTCGACGGCGCGCATATCCACGACACGCTGAAAGGCCTGTCCCCCGAAACGACACTGTTCATCGTCGCCTCAAAGACCTTCACCACGGTCGAGACGATGACCAACGCCGAGACGGCGCGCAAATGGGTGGAGAAGGCGCTGGGCAAGGAAGCGATCGGCAAGCATTTCGCCGCCGTCTCGACCGCGCTCGATCTGGTGGCGAAGTTCGGCATCGCCTCGGACCGCGTCTTCGGCTTCTGGGATTGGGTCGGCGGCCGCTACTCGGTCTGGAGCGCCATCGGCCTGCCGGTGATGATCGCCGTCGGTCCGCGCAACTTCCGCGCCTTCCTCGACGGCGCGCACGAGATGGACGAGCATTTCCGCTCGGCACCGCTGCAAAGGAACCTGCCTGCTTTGCTGGGACTGATCGGCTGGTGGCACCGGGTCGTCTGCAAATATCCGGCCCGCGCCGTCATTCCCTATGACCAGCGCCTGTCGCGCCTGCCGGCCTATCTGCAGCAACTCGATATGGAGTCGAACGGCAAGAGCGTCACGCTGGACGGCGGTGCGGTCACCACGCCGACCGGCCCGCTGGTCTGGGGCGAGCCCGGCACCAATGGCCAGCATGCTTTCTTCCAGCTCTTGCACCAGGGCACCGATTTCATCCCGGTCGAGTTCCTCGCCGCGGCGATAGGCCATGAGCCGGAGCTGAAGCACCAGCACGATCTGCTGCTCGCCAACTGCCTGGCGCAGTCGGAAGCCTTCATGAAGGGCCGCACGCTTGAGGAAGCGCGCGCGCAGATGCTGGCCAAGGGCATGAAGCCCGCCGATGTCGACCGCATCGCGCCGCACCGCGTGTTCTCGGGCAACCGCCCGTCGCTGACGATCCTCTACAGGAAGCTCGATCCGCGCACGCTCGGCCGGCTGATCGCGCTCTACGAGCACCGCGTCTTCGTCGAGGGCACGCTGTTCAACATCAACTCGTTCGACCAGTGGGGTGTCGAACTGGGCAAGGAATTGGCGACGGGCCTGCTGCCTGTCGTGGAAGGCAAGGAGACTGCCGCAAAACGCGACGCCTCGACTGCCGGACTGGTGGCTCATATCCACCAATTGCGCGGCGCGGAGTGACAGGTTTGGCGGACATCAAGGGCATTCTCTTCGACAAGGACGGCACGCTTGTCGATTTCAACGCAACCTGGCTCGGCATTGCCGATTTCATGGCCATGGACGCCGCCGAGGGCGATCGCTGGAAGGCCGACCGGCTGCTCGCCGCGGCCGGCTTCGATTTCGTCAGCAAGCGCTTCAAGCCCGATTCGATCTTCGCCTCCGGCTCGAACATGGATGTCGTCGAGCTGTGGTTCCCACGTCTGTCCGACGAGGACCAGATGCTGGCCGTCTCCCGCTTCAACGAGATCACCTCGGTGCAGGGCTCGTCGATGGCGGTAGCACTTCCCGGTATCATCGAATCGCTGCGGATGCTGCACAAGCGGTCCTACCGCATGGGCGTCGCCACCAACGATTCCACCAGTGGCGCCGAGAAGACGCTCGCCACGCTGGGTGTCGCGCAGCTCTTCGACGCCGCCTTCGGCTATGATGCCGTGGCCAACCCCAAGCCTGCGCCCGATACGGTCGTCGCCTTCTGCGATCTGACCGGACTGAAGCCCAGTGAGATCGCCATGGTCGGCGACAACCGTCACGATCTCGAAATGGCGCGCGCCGGCGGCTGCGGGCTGGCGGTGGGCGTTCTTTCCGGCACCGGCACGCGCGACTCGCTGTCGCCGATGGCTGACGTCATCTTGGATTCGGTCGCCGACCTGCCGGATTTCCTTTCGGCGCGGGTAAGCGTAGCGGCGAGTTAATCAGCGTCTGCCACGACGAAAGCAAACACTCCGCTCGGCTTCGGCGCGCCGCCGCCGTTTCCGCCGACATCGGGCACCTGATACTCAGCCAACGGACAAAGCCGCCGCCTGGGCAGCCAGGCGCGGCCCGGATCGCCGACCAGCACCTCGATGCCGGCGGCAAGGCACCGGTCGAGGAACGGCACCATGCGCTGCCCTACCTCCTGCGCGTAGAAGACGTCGCCGGCGAGCACCAGATCGACGCCGGGCGGCGGACCGGCAGTGATGTCCTCGCCGAATATGGTCATGGCGACGCCGTTGGCCGCGGCGTTGAGGCCAAGCGCGACAATGCCGTTGCGGTCGATTTCCGCCGCGACCACCTCGCTCGCCCCGGCCTTCGCCGCGGCGATGCCGACAAGGCCGGAGCCGGCGCCAAGGTCGAGCACGCGGCGGCCCGCGACGGTCGAGGGCCGGTCGAGAATATAGCGCGCCAGCACCGTGCCGCCCGCCCAGGCATAGGCCCAGTAGGGCGGTTGCGGCTCGACAACGCTTTCATCGGCGTCACCATCCGGCTCTAGCAGCCGCCGCAGCCCGCTGCCGGGATGGGCCATGTAGAGGCGGATTTCGTGAAGCGACGGCACCGGCAAAAGCCGCATGTTCGCCGTGATGAATTCCGCCGGATCGAGCCTTTCGATTGGTTCGCGCGATGCGCTGGCAGCGTGGTCGGCCAAGTCTACTCCCGCAATGCGCGCCGCAGGATCTTGCCGACCGGCGTCTTCGGCAGCTCGGTGCGGAATTCGATGTATCTCGGCCGCTTGTAGCCGGTCAGGTTCTCGCGGCAATAGGCGGTCAGCGCCTCGATGGTCAGCGCAGCGTCCTTCCTGACCACGAACAGCTTCGGCACCTCGCCGGAATGCTCGTCCGGCACGCCGATCGCCGCCACCTCGAGCACGCCGGGATGCTGCGCCACGACCTCTTCCAGCTCGTTCGGATAGACGTTGAAGCCGGAGACCAGGATCATGTCCTTCTTGCGGTCGACGATCTTGGTGTAGCCGCGCTCGTCCATGAAGCCCATGTCGCCCGACTTGAAGAAGCCGTCCTTGGTCATCACCTTGGCGGTCTCGTCCGGCCGGTTCCAGTAGCCGGCCATCACCTGCGGCCCGCGGATGCAGATTTCGCCGACTTCGCCGAGCGGCACGTTGTTGCCGTCGTCGTCGCGGATGGCGATCTCGGTCGAAGGGAGCGGCAGGCCGATCGTGCCGGTGAACTCGCTGGAACTGAACTTGTTGGAGGTGGCCACCGGCGAGGTTTCGGAAAGCCCGTAGCCTTCGCTCACCGGACAGCCGGTCAGCGCCTTCCAGCGTTCGGCCACGCCCTTCTGGACCGCCATGCCGCCGCCAAGCGTCAGGATCAGCGGCCTGAAGTCGAGCTTGCGGAAATCCTCATTGTTGAGCAGCGCGTTGAACAGCGTGTTGAGGCCGGGGAAGATGTGGACCGGGTATTTCTGCAGTTCCTTGACGAAGCCCGGAATGTCGCGCGGGTTCGGAATGAGCACGTTCTGCGCGCCCTGCTGCATGCCCATCAGCGCGTTCACCGTCAGCGCGAAGATGTGGTAGAGCGGCAGCGCGCAGACGAAGTTGAGATGCGCGGGCTTCGGCTTGACCGTATAGGCATCCTCCACCCAGAGCGAATTCTGCGCCACGTTGGACAAGACGTTCCGGTGCAGCAGCGTCGCGCCCTTCGAAATGCCGGTCGTGCCGCCCGTATATTGCAGGAAGGCGATATCGTCGGCCCAGACGGCCGTCGACTTGAAGGCGCTTGCCGAGCCGGCCTTGAGCGCGGCATTGAACTTGACATGGCTGGGCAGCGACCAGGCGGGAACCATCTTCTTCACCCGCCGCACGACGAGATTGACGATCATGCCTTTGAGGCCGCCCAGCATGTCGCCCATCGCCGCGACCACCACATGCTTGACCGGCGTCCGCGCGATCACCGCCTGCAGCGTGTTGGCGAAGTTTTCCAGGATGACGATGGCCTGCGCGCCGGAATCCTTGAGCTGATGCTCCAGCTCGCGCGGCGTGTAGAGCGGGTTGATATTCACCACCGTGAAGCCGGCGCGAAGCACCGCCATCATCGCCACCGGATACTGCAGCACGTTCGGCATCATCAGCGCCACGCGCGCGCCCTTCTCCAGCCCCTTCGACTGCAGATAGGCGGCGAAGGCGGCCGAAAGCCGCTCTAGCTCCGCATAGGAAATCGACTTGCCCATGCACACGAATGCCGGCCGGTTGGCGAACTGCCTGCAGGCGCCGACGAGGAAGTCGCCGATCGAGTTGTGAGGCAGGGGGCCGATCTCGGCCGGCATGTTCTTCGGATAGTTTTTGAGCCACGGCTTTTCCGGCAGCCCGGCGGTGAGTTCCGTGATCGCCTTCGGCAGATGCTTGGCCGGAGCGGATGCCGGCTTTGCGGCGCCCGCTGCCTTTGTGGCGGCGGGCTTGCCGGCAGGCTTGTCGGTTTTTGCGGTTGCAGCCTTGGTGGCGGACTTGGAGCTCGTCTTCGCGTGAGCAGCAGCTGGCTTGGCCTTCGGCTTGGCGGCGGCCTTGGCCGGTGGCGCGGTCTTGGCAGGTGAAGCTGTCTTGGAAGGTGAAGCCTTGGGCGCGCCGGCATCGCCAGTCGCGGCCTTGGCTTTTGCCTTCGCCGGGGGCGTCGTCTTTGCTGCTTTTGCCACCAAATCCCTCCCTGGTGTCCTGGTCGTGCTGCCGCGCGCCGCATTCGCTTCCGATACCGGAAACGTCCTCCGCCGCCGCCGATCGCGGATTCCCCAAGAAATCCCGCATGGCGTCTATGTATTGCCTCTATCGGCGGCCGTGCAAGTCTTGCCCCAGCGGCAGCGGCGGAAAGATTTGCCGCCGAAATCTCTTCGCCCGACCGTTCCGCGAAAGGTGTGCCGACAAGGAGCAGGGTCGCAAGCGGTGAGCTTCCGGGCTGATTTCGGGAGGCAGCCAATCAATAAAAAAATGCAGTCGTTAACAATGTCGTGAGCGAAAAATTCTGCTCATATTTTCCATCATTTGAGGAAAATATGGATTCTTTTCCTGCTTACCGTGGGGTACGCAAACGGGGTGTTCCAAAGCCCCAAAAACGGTGCTTATATGCGCGCTTCGCGAGCCTGATAGAGGGGCTTGGAAGAACATCAGGGAGTGCTCAATGAAAAAGACAATGACTTTTGCAGCCGCGTTGCTGGCTGCAAGCGTCCTCGGCGGGATGGCCAATGCAAAGACGCTTGTCTATTGCTCGGAAGCGTCGCCGGCCAATTTCGATCCGGGTACGACGACGGGCGGCAACGACTTCGACGCCTCGTCGCGCACCGTCTATTCGCGCCTGGTCGAATTCAAGCATGGCGGCACCGAGATCGAGCCCGGCCTCGCCAACAAATGGGAGATCTCCGACGACGGCCTGGTCTATACCTTCCACCTCCATCCGGGCGTGAAGTTCCAGACCACCGACTATTTCAAGCCGACGCGCGACCTCAATGCCGACGACGTGGTCTTCTCCTTCGACCGTCAGTTCAACAAGCAGAATCCGTGGAACGGCGAAAAATATCTGCCGAACCTGACCTGGGACTACTACACCGGCATGGACATGCCGAAATACGTCGCCAAGTGGGAGAAGGTCGACGACCTCACCGTCAAGCTGACGCTGACCGAGCCGAACGCGCCGATGCTGGCCAATCTCGGCATGGACTTCGCCTCGATCGTCTCGAAGGAATATGCCGACCAGCTCGAGAAGGACGGCAAGATGGCCGACTTCTCGACCAAGCCGATCGGCACCGGGCCGTTCCAGTTCGTCGACTACCAGCTGGACTCGGTCATCCGCTATGCGGCGAATCCCGACTACTTCAAGGGCAAGGAGAAGATTGACGATCTGGTCTTCGCCATCACGCCCGACGCCACCGCCCGCATCCAGAAGGTGCTGGCCGGCGAATGCGACGTCGCGCCCTATCCGAACCCAGCCGACATCGGCACGATCAAGGCCAACCAGGACGTCAACCTGCTCGACCAGGCCGGCCTGAACATCGGCTATATGAGCTACAACACGACGATCCCGCCGCTGGACAAGCCCGAGGTTCGTCATGCGCTCAACCAGGCGATCGACCGGGAAGCGTTGATCAAGTCGCTGTTCCAGGACGCCGGCGCGACGCCGGCTCAGAACCTGATCCCGCCGACCATGTGGTCGTGGAACAAGGATGTGAAGTTCGATTCCTACGATCCGGAAGCGGCCAAGAAGGTGCTGGCCGATGCCGGTCTGAAGGAAATCCAGCTCTGGGCTTCCGACCGCGTTCGTCCTTATAACCCGAACTTCCAGCGCGCGGCCGAGCTGATCCAGGCCGACTGGGCCAAGGTCGGCGTCAAGGCTGAGATCGTCAACTACGAGTGGACGAAGTACCGCGAGGAAGGCAAGAAGAAGGAGCGTCCCGGCGCCTTCCAGATCGGCTGGACCGGCGACAATGGCGATCCGGACAACTTCTTCGCAACCCTCTTCGCCTGCTCGGCCATCGGTGTGTCGAACTACTCCAGCTGGTGCGACAAGGACTTCGAGGACCTGATCCAGAAGGCCAAGAAGACCAGCGACCAGGGCGAGCGCACCAAGCTCTATGAGCAGGCGCAGGAAATCTTCGCCAAGCAAGCGCCCGCCTTCCTGCTGGCGCACAGCCAGGTCTATGCCGTCGTTCGCAAGAACGTCAGCGGCTTCATGATGGATCCGCTCGGCATTCATCGCTTCGACGGCGTCGACAAGGCCGAATAAAACCTCTAGGGCGGGCGGCGCGATGATGCGCCGCCCCCTTGTTCAAGATGCTCCGATATCTCCTCAACAAAATCGCCCTGGTCATCCCGACGCTCGTCGGCATCACCATCTGTGCCTTCGCCTTTGTTCGGCTGCTGCCCGGCGATCCGATCCTGGCCATGGCCGGCGAGCATGGCGTCACCCCCGCGCGCTACGAAGAGCTCAAGGAACAGTTCGGCTACAACCTGCCGATCTGGGAGCAGTATGCGCGCTATGTCGGCGAAGTCGCCACCGGCGACTTCGGCGTCTCGATTTCATCCAAGCGCCCGGTTCTCCAGGAGTTCAAGACGCTCTTCCCGGCGACGCTGGAGCTCTCCTTCTTCGCCATGATCTTCGCCATGGTGATCGGCATCCCTGCCGGCATATTCGCGGCCGTCAAGCGCGGCTCATGGTTCGACCAGTCGTTGATGGGCACCGCGCTCGTCGGCTATTCCATGCCGATCTTCTGGTGGGGCCTTTTGCTCATCATCTTCTTCTCCGGCTATCTCGGCTGGACGCCGGTTTCCGGCCGCATGGGCCTGCAGTTCTTCCTGAAGCCGATCACCGGCTTCATGACCATCGACAGCATCCTCTACGGCAAGTGGGACGCGCTGCGCTCAGCGTTCAGCCATCTCGTCCTGCCCGCGATCGTGCTCGGCACCATTCCGCTGGCAGTCATCGCGCGCCAGACGCGCTCGGCCATGCTCGAGGTGCTGGGCGAGGATTATGTCCGCACCGCGCGCGCCAAGGGCCTGTCATCGGCGCGTGTCATCGGTGTGCATGCCTTGCGCAACGCGCTGATCCCGGTGGTCACCACTATCGGCCTGCAGGTCGGCACGCTGCTTGCCGGCGCCATTCTCACTGAAACCATCTTCGCCTGGCCGGGCATCGGCAAGTGGATGGTCGATTCCATCTTCAAGCGCGACTATGTCGTCGTGCAGTCAGGTCTGCTTTTGATCGCGCTCATCGTCATGGCCGTGAACCTCATCGTCGACGTGCTCTATGCCGTCATCAACCCGCGCATCAGGGCGGCATGATGAGCCAGTCGACCGAAATCGCTCCCATGGCCGCCGGCAGCCCGGATCGGCTGACCGGCTTCAAGACCTTCTGGCATTATTTCGCGGTCAACCGCGGCGCCGTCATCGGCCTCGTCGTCTTCATCCTTTTGGTGCTGGCGGCACTCTTTGCCCCGCTGCTCGCGCCCTATGCGCCCGACATCCAGGACAAGACCGCGTTCCTCAGGCCGCCGGCCTGGCAGACGGGTGGCAGCACCCAATATCTGCTTGGCACCGATGCGGTCGGCCGCGATATCCTTTCGCGCCTGCTCTACGGCGCGCGCTTCTCGCTGCTGATCGGCGCGGTCGTGGTCACGCTGGCTCTCACCGGCGGCATCACGCTCGGCCTGCTTGCCGGCTATTTCCGCGGCTGGGTCGACGTCGCGATCATGCGCATCATGGATCTGATCCTCGCTTTCCCGTCGCTGCTTTTGGCGCTGGTTCTGGTCACCATCCTTGGCCCCGGCCTGTTCAATGCGATGCTGGCGATTTCGCTGGTGCTGCAGCCGCATTTCGCCCGCCTCGTGCGCGCCGCGGTCATGGCCGAGAAGAGCCGCGAATATGTCGTGGCGGCGAAAGTTGCGGGTGCCGGGCATCTGCGTCTGATGCTTCGCACCATCCTGCCGAACTGCCTGGCGCCGCTGATCGTCCAGGGCACGCTGTCCTTCTCGAACGCCATCCTCGAGGCGGCAGCACTTGGCTTCCTCGGCCTTGGCGCGCAGCCGCCGACGCCGGAATGGGGCACCATGCTCGCCTCGGCGCGCGAGTTCATCCTGCGCGCCTGGTGGGTGGTGACCTTCCCCGGCCTCGCCATCCTGATCACCGTGCTCGCCATCAACCTTATCGGCGACGGCCTGCGCGACGCGCTCGATCCGAAGCTCAGGAGGTCGTGATGGCATTGCTCGACATCCACAATCTCGTCGTCGAGTTCCAGACCGCGTCCGGTCCGTTCCGCGCCGTCGACGGCGTATCGCTCCATGTCGACGAGCGCGAGGTGCTGGCCATCGTCGGCGAGTCCGGTTCCGGCAAGTCGGTGTCGATGCTGGCGGTGATGGGCCTCTTGCCCTGGACAGCGACCGTCAGCGCCGACCGCATGACCTTCAACGGCCGCGATCTCCTCAAGATGAGTCCTGCCGAGCGCCGCAAGATCATCGGCAAGGACATGTCGATGATCTTCCAGGAGCCGATGGCCAGCCTCAATCCCTGCTTCACCATCGGCTTCCAGATCGAGGAGGTGCTGCGCTTTCATATGGGCATGGACAAAGCCCAGCGCCGGGCGCGCGCCATCGAGCTTTTGAAGCAGGTCGGCATTCCCGAGCCCGAAGAGCGGCTCAACTCCTTCCCGCACCAGATGTCGGGCGGCCAGTGCCAGCGCGTCATGATCGCGATCGCCATTGCCTGCAATCCAAAGCTTCTGATCGCCGACGAGCCGACCACGGCGCTCGACGTCACCATCCAGAAGCAGATCCTCGATTTGCTGGTCTCGCTGCAGGCCAAATACGGCATGGGCCTGATCATGATCACCCACAATATGGGCGTGGTGGCTGAGACCGCCGACCGCGTCATCGTCCAGTACAAGGGCCGCAAGATGGAAGAGGCCGACGTGCTGTCGCTGTTCGAGAGCCCGAAGAGCAATTACACGCGCGCGCTGCTGTCGGCGCTGCCCGAGAACGCCGTCGGCGACCGGCTGCCGACCGTCTCCGACATGCTGTTCGAGCCGGCGCCCTCGGGAGCCGCCTCATGAGCACCAGGGTCGTCGAAGGCAAGGACATCAAACGCGACTACCATGTCGGCGGCGGCCTGTTCCGCGGCGCGCGCACGGTGCATGCGGTGAAGGGCGTTTCCTTCAGTGTCGAGAAAGGCAAGACGCTGGCGATCGTCGGCGAATCCGGCTGCGGCAAGTCAACGCTCGCCCGCATCATCACGCTGATCGATCCGGCAACGGCCGGCGAGCTGTTCATCGACGGCAACAAGGTCGACATTGCGAAGGACGGGCTGAGCAAGGAGATGCGCCGCAAGGTGCAGATCGTCTTCCAGAACCCGTATGGCTCGCTCAACCCGCGCCAGAAGATCGGCGACGTGCTCGGCGAGCCGCTCTTGATCAACACCGACAAGCCGGCCGAGGAACGGCGCGACCTTGCCATGAAGATGCTGAAGAAGGTCGGCCTCGGATCCGAGCACTACAACCGCTATCCGCACATGTTCTCGGGCGGCCAGCGGCAGCGCATCGCCATCGCCCGGGCGCTGATGCTGAACCCGAGCCTGCTTGTGCTTGACGAGCCGGTCTCCGCGCTCGACCTCTCGGTGCAGGCGCAGGTGCTCAACCTGCTCGCCGACCTGCAGGACGAGTTCAAGCTGACCTATGTCTTCATCAGCCACGACCTGTCGGTGGTGCGCTACATCGCCGACGACGTGATGGTGATGTATTTCGGCGAAGCGGTCGAATACGGTCCGCGCGATGAGGTCTTTTCCGACCCCAAGCACGCCTACACAAAGACGCTGTTCGCCGCGACGCCGCGCGCCGACATCGCCTCGATCAAGGCGAGGCTGGCGAAGAGGGCTGCCTGACGCCTGCTTCGCAAGGAGCGAAGCGACATCGGGGAGACCGCCACGCCGTGATCTCAGCCGTCACCGGCCAGACCGGGAAGCCTTGGCGTTCCTTCACACCCCCCTCTGGCCTGCCGGCCATCTCCCCTGCAAGGGGGAGATTGGCAGCTTCGTCGTCGTCGCTTTTCCTCCGACGTAGGCGATTGGCGAAAAGCGTGGTGACATCCGATCTCCCCCCTTGTGGGGGAGATGTCCGGCAGGACAGAGGGGGGCGCTGTCCCGCCAGCATCTCGAAGGCTATCCAGAGCCGCGGCACTCGGAAGTTATGGCAGTATGCCCGGGCGCTGTCTCACCGACACCTCGCGAAGAACTCACGCCAGCTTGGCGATAATCACGCGCAGCGCTTCGCCGAAGCGGCGCACCTCTTCCACCGTGTTGTAGTGCACCAGCGAGGCGCGGATGGCGCCACTGTCCATCGACAGGTTGAGCCGCTTCATCAGCCGCGGCGCATACATGTGGCCGTCGCGGATGCCGATCTGCATGGCGGACATCTCCTCGACGATTCTTTGCGGCGAGAGCTTGCCGATGTTGAAGCAGAAGGTCGGCACGCGCTCATGGATGCGTGCCTCGTCGGCAACGCCATAGATCGTCGCGCCACAATCTTTCAGCACCTTGAGCATCTCTCGCGCCAGCATCAGTTCGTAGTCGCGGATCGCGTTCATGCCGGCAACGATGTTGTCGCGGCGCGAGCGGTTGTTCTCGGGGAGCAGATTGCGGCCGACCGATTCCAGGTAGCGCACCGCGGCGTCCATGCCGGAGACGTTCTCGTAGATGAAGGTGCCGGCCTCGACCTTGTAAGGCGGCTCGTCGGGAATGAAATCCTCTCGGAAGGTCGGCAGCCGCTTCAGCGTTTCGAAGCGGCCCCACAGGAACCCCATATGCGGCGAGAAATTCTTGTAGCCGGAACAGACGAGGTAGTCGCTGTCCCAGGCCTGCACGTCGATCAGCCCGTGCGGCCCGTAGTGCACGCAGTCGAGGAAGACTTCCGCGCCGGCCGCATGCGCGATCTTTGCAACCGAAGCGACATCGACAATCGAGCCGATCGAATGCGCCGTCACCGTGCAGGCGACGAGCCGGGTGCGGTCCGAGAGAAGCGGCTCGAGGTCGTCGACATGGAGGTTGCCGTCCTCGCGCATGCGCCACCATTTGAACTTGGCGCCGGCCTGTTCCAGCGCCAGCCAGGTGGCGATGTTGGCGTCATGGTCCATATCGGTGATGACGATCTCGTCGCGTCCCCCATCTATGCCTTTGGCAAGCATCTGGCCGATGCCGAGGCTGACCAGGCGGATGAACGAGGTGGCGTTCATGCCGAAGCAGATTTCGGACGGGCTGTAGGCGTTGATCAAAAGCGCCACGCTTGTCCGCGCCTCGGCGACCGATTGGTCGACGGTGACGCTGCGGCCATAGCGGCCGCCGCGCTGGACGTTGTGTCCCACCAGATGATTGGTCACGGCCTCGAGCACGCTTTGCGGGATCTGCGCCCCTGCGGCATTGTCCATGAAGATGAAGTCGCCCGCCTGTTGCAGCGCCGGGAACATGGCGCGGATTTTTTCGACCGGGAACGAAGCGGCGCTCTCCGGCGCTTTCGAAACATGGTGCTGGTTCACGGGAGTCTCCTTCAGGTCATCACTGTCGTTCGAGGGGGGATCAGTGCGCGCCGGACTTGGCCTTGCCGCGCTCTTCGAGGTAGCCGACCAGCCGCACCAGCGGCCACAGGAAGGCGAGATAGATGATTGCGGCGCCGATCAGCGGCGTGGGATTGGCCATCAGCGCCTGCGCGTCGGTCGCCTGCTTCAGAAGGTCGGGCATCGCCACGACCGAGGCGAGCGCGGTGTCCTTGAATACCGAGACGCAGTTGCTGGTGAGCGGCGGGATGACGATGCGGATCGCCTGCGGCAGGACCACCTTGCGCATGGCGACCCAGAAGGGCAGGCCGAGCGCGGCAGCAGCCTCGAACTGGCCCTTCGGGATATTCTCGATGCCGGCGCGGCAGACTTCCGCCGTGAAGGCGGCGAGCACCAGCGACAGTGCCAGTGCGGCCGACACGAAGGACGACAGGCGGATGCCGATGAAGGGCAGGGCGTAATAGATCAGGATCAGGACCACCAGGATCGGCAGCGCGCGGAACATGTCGATGTAGAGCGTCGCCAGCCGCCTCAGCGGCTTCGGCGCGTAGAGCCGCACCAGGCAGATCGCCAGTCCGGCGATGGTGCCGAAGACGATCGCGGCGCAGCCGAGCAGGATGGTGTTGCCGAGCCCGCGGATCAGGATCGGAAACGATCGGACCAGGATGCCCCAGTTGAAGAAGGTGTCGATCAGTTCCATCGCCGCTCACCGTGAGACAAGGCCCGCCTGTTTGGCGAAAACCGGAATGGTCGAAGGGAGAGCGCCGGCCTTTGCCGCCGCCCTCGTCAAATTTTTGATTAGCCGGCTTATTGCGGGATCGGTCCCGGCGTCACCGTGCTGGTGCCCGATTCCGGATCGACGCCGAACCACTTCTTGTGGATCGCGGCCATCGTGCCGTCCTTCTTCATCTCGCTGATGGCGTCGTTGACCTTCTCCAGCAGCGGATGACCCTTCTTGGTCATCATCGCGAAGCGCTCGCCGGTCGGAATGCGCACCAGGATCTTCAGCGCCGGCATCTGCTTGATGGCGAACAGGAAGCCGGCAAGCTCGCCTGCGCCGCCGTCGATGCGGCCGTTCTGCACGTCGAGCAAAAGGTCCTGCTGGGCGTTGTAGCTCTTGGTCTCGGCGACGCCGAGCTTGGCGGCGTTTTCCTTCATGTAGGCTTCGCCGGTGGAGCCGGCGATGACGCCGATGGTCTTGCCCTTCAGATCGTCGAGCGACTTTATGGCGGAATCCGCCTTGCCGACGATGGTGCCGTCGCTGTCGTAATAGGCTTGCGTGAACCCCTGGTTCTGCAGTCGCTCCTTGGTTACCGAGATCGACGACACGGCGAAGTCGATGCGGCCCGAAGCTGTGGCCGCGAACAGCGCCTGGAAGCCGAGATCCTGGAACTCGACCTCGGCGCCGATGCGCTTGGCGACATCGTTGGCGACGTCGATCTCAAAGCCCTCGAAGCCGCCGGAATCGGTCTTGTATTCCCATGGCGGGTTGGCCGGATAGGCGCCCACCATGATCTTGTCGGCGAAGGCCGGCGCCGCGAAGGCGACGCCGGCGGCGACGATCACCCCAATCAGTCCTAGACGTTTCAACATCTTGCTTCCCTCTGGTTCGGTTCCTCATCCGCCCCTTCCGGCGCCCAGCTCCAGGGCGCCGCAGGCGAGGCGGTGCCTGCAATCAGGAGGCGCGGCGCTGCCGCGAACCGATATGCTCCCTGAGCTGCGCGATCAGCGCATCGACCGCAGCTTCCGTGGTGACCATGCCCGGCGACAGCCGCAGCGTGGTGGCGCGCGCATCGCAATAAAGCCGCTCCTTGCGCAGCGAAGCGATGATCTTCGCCGGCTCGGCGCCTTGCGGCAGGCCGAGCATCACGCTGCCGCCGCGCTCTTTCGCGTCGAGGGGCGAACGGACCACCCAGCCATTATCCTGTGCGGCGCCGATGATGCGTTCGACCAGCGTGGCATTCTGCGCGCGGATCGTGTCGATGCCGCTCTGTTCCACCCACTCCAGCCCGGGCAGCGAGGCGACGCTGGCCAGGATCGCCGGCGTGCCGTGGTCGAAGCGCCGCGCATCGTCAGCGTAGGTGAAGGCATCTAGATCCCAGGAGAACGGGTTCGGCTGGCTGAACCAGCCGCGCAACTCCGGCTGGCATGTCGCCAGCAGATCCGGTGCGACCTGCAGGATGCCTGCGCCGGACGACCCGCACAGCCATTTGAGCGAGGTCGAGACGACGAAATCGACCGGCGTCGCGGCAACCGAAAACGGCGCTACGCCGATACCCTGGGTGATGTCGACGCCGACGATGCTGCCCATGGCGCCGCCATGTGCGGCGAGCCGCTCGACATTGCAGCGGTGCGAGGCCGTCGAGGTGACGAAGGTGATGAGCGCCAGCCCGACATCCGATTGCCAGCGGGCGATGAAATCGTCGTCGCGCACCCAGCTCTCGCCGGGCCTGAGCGGCACGGTGTCGAGTGTGAAGCCGAAACGCGCGGCGAGCCCCGCGAGCAGGAAATGCAGGCTCGGAAAACAGTCGCCGGCAACCAGCAGCCGCTTTCCCACCAAGCGCTCGGCCGGCAGCCCGCCAATCAGGCTGTAGAGCGCGGTGGTGACATTCTCGGCGGTGGTGAGCGTGCCCTGCGGCGCCTCGATCAGGCGTGTCCAGCCATCGATGAAGCGCTGCCGCGCCGCAAGCGCGGCGGGCCACTGACCGTCGTCCTCCGCCGACCAGATGTTGGAGAAATTCGTCAGCGCGGCGGCCATCCGCTCGGCTTTGCCGGGGAAAGTGCCGATCGAATGATAGAGAAAATAGCCGGACATTTTTGCAGTCTCGCTCCCTGTGATCATGTGATCACAAAACCGGATAGGGATCAATCGGCAGCAGGGAAGAAATGCGGATGGCGACCAAGAAGTGCGCGATATCTTTGGTCCACGAGCCGCCGCTAGAGCGCTGTGGAGATGGCCGAAGCGCCTGTCGGTTCGTCATCCACGGGCGAAGCAAGGAGCGAAGCGACGCGGCGCAGACCCGAGGATCCATTCCGTGACCTTGAGGCGCCGCCGCGCAGCAGAATTCCGCACCGCTGCAACGCTCATATGTAACGGAATGGATCCTTGGGTCTACGCGGTACGCTTCGCCCAAGGATGACGACGGAATAGGCGTTCCGGCCAATCGCCAAAGCATGGGACCTGCCAACGCAAACGTAGAGAATTAGGTGTCAGGGCGCCCTGCCGAAGGCGGCGAAATCGACCGGCCGGGGTTCCGGCACGTCGGGGCAGATCGTGCGCAGGGTTTGTTGCGTCGCCGTGATGTCTGCCACCACCTCGTCGCGGGCGCGCACGAAATCCTTGTCCTTCAGCGCTGCGATGATCTCGGCATGGCGCCCCGAGGGCTCCATCGTCCCGGCGCGCATCAGCGGCGCGACATGGTTGGACAAGAGCCGCATGTAAGGGCCGAAGCGCAGCCACAGCGTCTCGATGAGCTGGAACAGCACGTCGGAGCCGGAGGCGCGATAGATGGTAAAGTGGAACTGCTGGTTCTTGGCGATCAGCTCGTAGATGCTGCCGTCGCGGCCGATCGCCTGCTGGTCGTCAGTGACCCTCTGCAGCGAGGCGATCTCGGCCGCGGTCAGGCGCGGCGCGCCGAGCTCGGCCGCCAGCCCTTCGACCGCGAGGCGGGCTCGGCAGAGGTCGTCGAGCCGCGCCCGAGTCACCACCGGGACGCAGGCGGAACCGTTCGGCGAGATTTCCAGCGCATTCTCCGCCGCCAGCCGTCGCAGCGCCTCGCGCACCGGCATGTTCGACGTGCCGAAAGCCTCGGCCAGCGAGGCGATGGTCAGCACTTGCCCGGGATCGAAGCTGCCGACCATCAAGGCATGGCGAAGCTGCTGGTAGACGCCATCCTGGACGGTGATGCGTCCCGATACCGGTTCGAACCCCAGAGCCACGCTTTTGCTTTCCTCCGACAAAGCCTATGTGCGAAGACACACAAGCGGCCCGCCGAAGCAGGCGTGATCATCTGATCACAAATTGTGGCGGGAGCCAAGCGGTTGCGAGAGTCGCCGGTCTGACCAGCGTCGGCGCCGCCCCTCATCCGCCTGCCGGCACCTTCTCCCCGTATAGTGACGGGGAGAAGGGGCTGGCCGCAACGCTGGCTCCCTTCTTGCGACGCTTGAGATTGGCGAAACCGGTGATGACAGCGCCCCTCTCCCCGTCACTATACGGGGAGAGGATGCCGGCAGGCAGGTGAGGGGCAGCGCCGGCATCGAAAATTTGCCGCCTAAGCTGAGCGCATTCGAATCCCTTGCGATGGGACCAAAGCTCCGCAGCTCACCTCACTCCGGAATGACCGCCATGGCCTGGATCTCGACCTTGGCGCGGTTCTCGACCAGTGCCACCACCTGCATGGCGGCCATCGCCGGAAAGTGCCGGCCGATCACCGCGCGGTAGGCCTCGCCGATCCCCTTGAGGTTGGCGAGATACTCGGCCTTGTCGGTGAAATACCAGGTCATCGAGGTGATGTGCTGCGGTTCGCCGCCGGCTTCGGCGAGCACCGTGACGACATTGGCGAGCGTCTGCCGCACCTGGCCGACGAAGTCGTCGGTCTCGAACTTGCATTCGGCGTTCCAGCCGACCTGGCCGCCGACGAACACCAGTCGCCCTCGCGCGGCCACGCCATTGGCGTAGCCGACCGGTTTGGCCCAGCCTTCCGGCTGCAGGATGGTGTGCATGTCTAGCTCCCCCTAGTTCGAATACGGTTCGCAAGGCATGATCTCATGCCGCCCCCATGACCTGCCTGGCGATCACCACCTTCTGCACATCCGAGGCTCCCTCGTAGATGCGCAGCGCCCGGATCTCGCGATAGAGGCTCTCGACGATGTTGCCCTTGCGCACGCCGTCGCCGCCATGCAGCTGCACGGCCTTGTCGATCACTTCCTGTGCACGGTCGGTGGCGAAGAGCTTCGCCATCGCCGCCTCGCGCGTCACCCGCGCGGCCCCCATGTCCTTGGTCCAGGCGGCGCGATAGATGAGGAGCGCCGCGGCGTCGACATCGAGCGCCATGTCGGCGATGTGGCCCTGCACCATCTGCAGCTCCGCCATCGGCGCGCCGAACAGTTTTCGCTCGGCCACCCGCTTGACGCTTTCATCCAGCGCGCGCCGCGCGAAACCGAGTGCCGCGGCGCCCACCGTCGAGCGGAAGACGTCGAGCACCGACATGGCGATGCGGAAACCGTCGCCGGGCTTGCCGATCAGGGCGGAAGCCGGAACGCGGACATTGTCGAAGGAAAGCCGCGCCAGCGGATGCGGAGCGATCACCTCCAGCCGCTCGGCAACGCCAAGACCCTTGGCGTCGGCGGGCACGATGAAAGCCGAAATACCCCTGGCGCCAGGCGCCTCGCCGGTGCGGGCGAAGACGACATAGAGGTCGGCGATGCCGCCATTGGATATCCAGGTTTTTTCGCCGGAGAGCACGTAGTCGTCGCCGTCACGGACCGCCGTCATCTCCATATTGGCGACGTCCGATCCCGAGCGTGGTTCCGAGAGCGCAAATGCGGAAATCGCCTGACCGGTCCGCGTCTTTTCCAGCCAGCGCTGCTGGTCCGGCGTGCCGAACAGCGAGATCGCGCCGGTGCCCAGCCCCTGCATGGCGAAGGCGAAGTCGGCGAGCCCGTCATGGCGCGCCAGCGTCTCGCGCGTAACGCACAAAGTACGCACATCGAGCGGCCCCGGCTTGTCCGGGTCGAGCGCCGTCGGCTTCAGCCAGCCGTCACGGCCGAGCTTCGCCACCAGATCGCGGCAGGCGGTGTCGACATCGTGGTGATCGACGGGGAGGTTTTTCGCGCACCAGGCGTCGAGTTGCTCGGCCAGTTGGCGATGGCGGTCTTCGAAGAACGGCCAGTCGAGGAAGGAGCGGTCAGGCATTTGCGCCCCCGCTGTGCTTCGAACGTTGCGCTCTACGGCGCCCCCCTCTATCCTGCCGGACATCTCCCCCTCTAGGGGGGAGATTGGCAGCTCCGCCGCCGGCACTTTTCCTGCGACGCTGGAGATTGGCGAAAGCGGACGCGACATCCAATCTCCCCCCTTGAGGGGGAGATGTCCGGCAGGACAGAGGGGGGTGCTGCCGCGCCAACGTCTCTAACAACCCGTCCATCCTCAATTCCCCTCGAACACCGGCTTTTCTTTCGCCACGAACGCCTTGTACGCCCGCTCGAAATCGCCGGTTTGCATGCAGATCGCCTGCGCCTGCGCTTCGGCCTCGATCGCCTGGTCGAGGCCCATCGACCATTCCTGATTGAGCTGCGTCTTGGTGATGCCGTGCGCGAAGGTCGGCCCGGAGACGATGCGCGCCGCCATGTCGAGCGCGTCGGCCTCGAGCGCCGCCGCATCGACCAGGCGGTTGTAAAAACCCCAGCGCTCGCCTTCGGCGGCGCTCATCGTGCGGCCGGTGTAAAGCAGCTCGGCGGCGCGGCCCTGGCCGATGATGCGCGGCAGGATCGCGCAGGCGCCCATGTCGCAGCCGGCAAGCCCGACGCGGGTGAACAGGAACGCCGTCTTTGCCTGCGGCGTCGCGATGCGGATGTCGGAGGCCATGGCGATGATGGCGCCGGCGCCGACCGCAACCCCGTCGACCGCCGAAATGATCGGCTTGCCGCAATTGAGCATCGCCTTGACGAAGTCGCCGGTCATGCGCGTGAAGGCAAGCAGCGCCTTCACGTCCATCTTGACCAGCGGCCCGATGATGTCGTGGACATCGCCGCCCGAGCAGAAATTGCCGCCATTGGGCAGGAACACCACGGCGTCGACATCCTCGGCATAGACGAGATCGCGAAACGTGTCGCGAAGCTCGCCATAGCTGTCGAAGGTCAGCGGGTTCTTGCGTTCGGGACGGTCGAGCCGGACCCTGGCGATCCTGCCTTCCACCTGCCATAGGAAGTGCTTCGGCTTGAGGTTGGCCATCTTGCTCATTCGCGTCCTTCCCAATTGCTGCGGAACGATTTCAGCATGCCGGTCAGCCGGCGCGCCTCGTCCTCGCTGACAGTGCCGAGCAGTTCGCCAACCCAGCTCTCATGCGCGGCGGCGATTGCCGCGAAGGACTTCGAGCCTTGCTCGGTCAGCCGCACCATCGAGGTGCGGCGGTCGCCGTTGCGGCGCGCCCGCGTCACAAGGCCTTCCGAAACCAGCCGGTCGACGATGCCCGTCACATTGCCGTTCGACACCAAAAGGAAGCGAGACAAGTCGCTCATCAGCATGCCTTCCGGCGAGCGATAGAGCGCCGCCATCACGTCGAAGCGCGGCAGCGTGGTGTCGAACTCCTTCTTCAGCCGCTCGCGTAGCTCGGCCTCGATGGTGCGCGAGGCGCGCAGCAGGCGTATCCACAGGCGCAGCCTGTCCTTGCCCGGTCCGGCGGATGTCGGTCCCGCTACCATGTCTCGCCTCCCGAGACCGAGATCGCCTGTCCGGTGATCGATCGCGCGGCGTCGCTGCACAGCCAGAGCACCGCCGCCGCAATTTCCTCCGGTTGGATGAAACGCCCTTGCGGGTTGATCGCTGAAAGGCTCGCGCGGGCGTCATCGGCGGAACGCCCGGTCTTCTCGACGATGCGCCGGACGGATTCTTCCAGCATGTCGGTCTCCACGAAACCCGGGCAGACTGCGTTCACCGTCACGCCTGACTTGGCGGTCTCGGCGGCTAAAGCCCGCATCAGCCCGACGACGCCGTGCTTGGCCGCGACGTAAGGCGCGACATAGGCGTAGCCTTTCAGGCCGGCGGTCGAGGCGACGAAGACGATGCGCCCCTGCTTGCGCGCCAGCATGCCTGCCAGCGCCGGCTTCACCGTCAGGAACGCGCCGGTCAGGTTGACGTCGAGTGTCCGCCGCCAGTCGACCAGCGCGGTCTTGTGCGCCGGCGCGCTGCCGGCCATGCCGGCATTGGCGACGACGATATCGAACGGTCCGCGCGCCGCCTCGGCCTTCTCGTAGAGGGTCGCCATCTCTGCCTCATCGGTGACATCGGCGGCGATGGCGAAGATGCGGTCGTTTTCCTTCGCGACCTCGGCAAGGGCAGCCTCGCGCCGCCCGCAGATGGTGACGGTAACGCCGGCTTCCGCCAGCACCAGCGCAATGGCTTTGCCGACACCGGAACCGCCGCCGGTGACCAGCGCATGTCGACCGGCGATCATGAGTCCATCCTCGAACGCAGACGCTGCCCCTCACCCTTACCCTCTCCCCGTGAAGAACGGGGAGAGGGGGTCACCAGCGCTGGAGCGCGTCCCTTCTCCCCGTCCTTCACGGGGAGAAGGTGCCGGTCCACCCTCCGCAGCTGCAGCGCAGCTGCTGCGGAGGACGGGCAGGCGGATGAGGGGCAGCGCCGACGTGAAAACATAAAAGCGCTCATACCTTCAGCCCCGCCGCCGCTTCGCGTTCGGCCAGACGATAGATCTGGTCGCGCCCGCGCAGATAGGGATCCGGCCATTTGACGCCGCGGTCGCCGAGGGTCACCGCCGCGTGCAGCGTCCAGTAGGGATCGGTGAGATGCGGCCTGGCCAGCGCCACCAGATCGGCGCGCCCGGCCATCAGGATCGAGTTGGCATGGTCTGGCTCATAGATGTTGCCGACCGCCATCGTCGCCATGCCGACCTCATTGCGGATGCGGTCGGAGAACGGCGTCTGGAACATGCGGCCATAGACCGGCTTGGCGGCGATGGTGGTCTGGCCGGCCGAGACGTCGCAGAGGTCGACGCCGGCCTCATGCAGCAGCCTGGCGATCTCGACCGCGTCGGCGGGCGTCACGCCTTCGATGCCCACCCAGTCATTGGCCGAGATGCGCACCGAGATCGGCTTCTCGGCCGGCCACACTGCGCGCACGGCATGGAATATCTCCAGCGGATAGCGCATGCGGTTCTCCAGCGAGCCGCCATAGTCGTCGGTGCGCCTGTTGGTCAGCGGCGTGATGAAGGCGGAAAGCAGATAGCCGTGCGCGGCATGGATCTCCAGCATGTCGAAGCCGCAGCGCTCGGCCATTTCTGCCGACGCGACGAACTGGTCGCGAACAACGTCCATGTCGGCGCGGTCCATCGCCTTCGGCACCTGGTTTTGCGGCGACCACGGCACGGCCGACGGCGCCATCACCGGCCAGTTGCCGGAGGAGAGCGGCTCGTCCGTTCCTTCCCAGCCGAGGCGGGTCGACCCCTTGGCGCCGGAATGGCCGATCTGGGCGCAGATTTTCGCTTCGGTCTCGGCATGGACGAAATCGACCAGGCGCTTCCAGGCGACCTCATGTTCGGGCTTGTAGAAGCCGGGGCATCCGGGCGTGATGCGGCCTTCGGGGCTGACGCAGGTCATCTCGATATAGAGGAGCCCCGCGCCGCCCTTGGCGCGTTCTGCATAGTGGGCGAAATGCCAGTCGGTCGGGCAGCCGTCGACCGCCTTGTACTGCGCCATCGGCGAGACGACGATGCGGTTGTTGAGCGTCATGTCGCGCAACTTGAAGGGCGCGAACATCGGCGCGCGGCGCAGCATATTGCCGCCCGCGCCGGCCTTGCGCTGGAACCATTCCTCGGCGCCCGTCAGCCATTCGGCGTCGCGCAGCCGAAGGTTCTCGTGGCTGATGCGCTGCGAGCGGGTAAGCAGCGAATAGTTGAACTGCACCGGATCTAACCCGAGATATCGTTCGACTTCCTCGAACCATTCGAGCGAATTGCGTGCCGCCGACTGCAGCTTGAGCACCTCGGTGCGCCGCGCATCCTCGTATTTGCGGAAGGCGGCCTCTAGGTCGGGCTCGGACTCGACATAGTCGGCGAGCGCCACCGCGCTTTCCAGCGCGAGCTTGGTGCCGGAGCCGATCGAGAAATGCGCCGAAGCCGCGGCATCGCCCATCAGCGCCAGGTTCTTGTACGACCAGCGCTCGCACAGCACGCGCGGGAAGTTGATCCAGGCCGAACCTCGAATGTGATTGGCGTTGGTCATCAGCGGATGGCCGCCGAGATGCTTTTTGAAGATGCGCTCGCAGACCGCGATCGATTCCTGCTGCGTCATTTGCCCGAAGCCGAAGGCAGCCCAAGTCTGCTCGCTGCATTCGACGATGAACGTCGCGGTCTCGCTGTCGAACTGGTAGGCATGCGCCCACACCCAGCCATGCTCCGTCTTCTCGAAGATGAAGGTGAAGGCGTCGTCGAATTTCTGCGTGGTGCCGAGCCAGACGAACTTGCATTTGCGGGTGTCGATGTCGGGCTTGAAGACATCGGCGAAGGCCGCGCGCGACTTCGAGTTCAGCCCGTCGGACGCAACCACCAAATCATGCGTTTCCATGAAGGGCTTGGGGTCCGAGATATCGGTCTCGAATATCATCTTGATGCCGAGCTCGCGCGCCCGCCGCTGTAAAAGGATCAGGAGCCGCTTGCGGCCGATGCCGCAGAAGCCATGGCCGGAGGACACCGTGCGCACGCCGTCATGGATGACAGCGATGTCGTCCCAATAGGCAAAATGCTTCTTGATCCAGACGGCGCTGACCGGGTCGTTCCTGGTCAGGTTCTCCAGCGTTTCGGCCGACAGCACCACGCCCCAGCCGAACGTGTCGTCCGGGCGGTTGCGCTCGTAGACCGTCACCTCATGCGCGGCATCGCGCAGCTTCAGCGAGATGGCAAAGTAGAGTCCGGCCGGTCCGCCGCCGAGAACCGCAACCTTCATGTCTTGCGATCTCCTCTTCGCATCCGGAACCGCCGGCAAGGCCGATGGTTCCGGATGTCAGTATCGCGCCAGCGGGCAATTATTTCAAGCTTGAAGTTTTATAATTGAACAATCGCCAGCGCGCACCGCGGCTCAGCTCACTTGGCAGGATCCTTCGGGCTCCACAGCACCGTCTCGGCGCCCTTCTCATAGGCCATGCCGTCGGGATAGCTGATTGCTTCGAGCTGCAGGCCCCAAGGCGCCTGGAAATAGAGGATGGTCTGGCCGGCGGCCGGGCCTTCCTTGACCGGCAGCGGGCCCAGTCTGGTCTTGACGCCCTTGGCCTCGAGATAGGCCTTGGCCGCAGCGACATCGTCGACATAGAAGGCGATGTGATAGCCGCCGATGTCGCTGTTCTTGGGTGTCGCGTCCTTCTGGTCGGGCGCGGTGTATTTGAACAGTTCGATGTTCGATCCATAGCCGCAGCGGATTTGGGTGATCTCCTCGATGACCGCCTTGGGATCGACGCCGAGCAAGTCCTGCATGAAGGTGCCCTTGTCGTCGGCGAACGGGCCGAACGACATCGCCTTCTTGCAGCCGACGACATTGGTGAAGAAATCGACGGCCTGCTTCATGTCGGGCACGGTAACGCCGGTATGGTCGTGCCCGCGCATGCCGGGGATCGAGTCGGCCGAGGCCGCTCCCATTGAGCCGAACAAAGTGGCTGCGAAGATCGCCGCCTGGATTGCGTATTTCATGTCACCCTCCATTGGCGGGCTGACTTGTCATCGCGCATGTCCGGGCCCGCTGGTCGGCATGCGGATATCGAAACTCACTTCATGCCGGCGCCTTGGGCCGCAACCAGTCCGCGTCGATCTCGGGCAGCGGAATGGCGGCGAGCAGGTCGCGCGTGTAGGCCTCCTTCGGGTTGTCGAACAGCGCGTCGGTGGCGCTCGCCTCGACGATCCTGCCCTCGCGCATGACGATGACCTGCCGGCAGAGCCGCCGGATCACCGACAGGTCGTGGCTGATGAAGGCGACTGTCAGCCCCATCTCGGCCGCGAGCTTTTCCAGCAGCGTCAGGATCTGCGCCTGCGTCGAGACGTCGAGGCCGGAGACGATCTCGTCGGCCAGCACGAATTTCGGCGACAGCGCCAGTGCCCGTGCGATGCCGACACGCTGGCGTTGCCCGCCGGACAGCTCGTGTCGGTAGCGGCTGGCGAAATTCTGCGGCAGGCCGACGCGCTGCAAGGCTTCCGTCACGCGTTCCTTGAGCCTGTCGCCAAGTCCGTTCTGCCTGAGCGGCGCGGCGATGATGTTGAAGATCGTATGGCGCGGATTGAGCGACGACATCGGATCCTGGAAGATCATCTGCAGGTCGCGGCGCAGCGGTCTGAGCTCGGCTTCCGAAAGATGGCTGATGTCGCGACCCTCGAAGTTGATCGAGCCGGCGCTCGGCTCGATCAGCCTGACCAGCGCGCGGCCGAGCGTCGACTTGCCCGAGCCGGATTCGCCGACGATGCCGGTCACCGATCCCTTAGGCAGGTCGAAATCCAATCCCTTGAGGATTTCGGCCAGCGGCGCGCGGCCGACCAGCGGCTTGCGCGTCATGTCGGGCAGCGCCACTTTCAGCCCGCGCACGGAAAACAACGGCTCAGCCATGGGCCGGCCTCCATGCCTTGTCGGCGGCGGCGATCTCAGCCGTGAGCCCGGCGAGCACGGTCTCGTCCACCGGCCTCAGCGATGCGTATGGATCGGTGTAGCGCGGCGTGGCTAGCATCAGCGCCCGCGTGTAGGGATGCTGCGGTAATGCGAAGAGCGCCGCGGTCTCGGCTTCCTCGACCACCTTGCCGGCATAAAGCACCGACACTTTTTGGCTGATCTTGGCGACGACGCCGAGATCGTGGGTGACGAACAGGATCGCCGTGCCGTGGTCGCGCTGCAATTGCGCGATCAGCCGCAGGATCTGCTTCTGCACGGTCACGTCCAGCGCCGTCGTCGGCTCATCCGCAATGATCAGCCGTGGCTCCGCCGCGAACGCCGCCGCGATCAGCACGCGCTGCCGCATGCCTCCGGAAAGCTCGTGCGGATAGCTTTTCAGCACACGCTCGGGATCGCGGATCTGCACCTCGTCGAGCAGTTGGCGGATGCGTTGACCGGCCCTCTCGCCGCTCCAGCCGAGAATGCGCACCAAGCGGTCGGTCGTCTGCGGGCCGATGCGGCGCGATGGGTTGAGCGCGGTGAGCGGGTCCTGCGGGATCAGCGCCGTGCGCGCGCCGATCAATGTTCGCCGCGCCTTTGCGTCGAGGCGGCCGAGATCCTCGCCCTCGATCAGCATCTCGCCTTCGACGATGCGCACGCTTTTCGGCAAAACGCCGAGCACCGCCTTGCCGATCATCGTCTTGCCGGCGCCGCTCTCGCCGACCAGCGCGCGGACCTCGCCCGGCTGTACGGCAAGCGAGACCGAGCGCAGCACACGCTGGCCGTTGGGCAGCACGGCGCTCAAGCAGCGGATTTCGAGGCACGCGCTCATCGCAGCACCGGATCGAAGCGCGTCTTCAACCCTTCGCCGAACTGGCTGAAGGAGAGCACGGTGAGGATCAGCGTGACCAGCGGAAACACCAGCACCCACCAGGCCTGGTGGATCGACAGCCGGCCCTCGGCGATGATGCCGCCCCAGGTCGGGTCGTCGGTCGAGATCGACAGATTGACGAAGGAGAGGATCGCCTCGACGATGACGGCAATGCCCATCTCGAGCGACAGCAGCGCCACGACGGAAGGCAGCACGTTGGGCAGCACTTCGCGCAGCATGATGCCGGTGCGGCCATAGCCGGCGATGCGCGCGCTTTCGACATAATCCATGCGCGCCTGGCTCATTGCCTCGGCGCGGATCACCCGGCAGAAGCGCGTCCAGTCTATGACGGCGATCGCGATGATGACCGAACTCAGGCCCGTTCCCAGCACGGCGACCAAAAGGATCGCGAACAGCACCGGCGGGAACGCCATCCAGACATCGACGATGCGCGAGACGATGCGATCGGCCCAGCCGCCGAAATAGCCGGCGATCAACCCGAGGGTAGTGCCGATGAGGCACGCGGATATCGCTGCAGCGAAGGCGACGATGAAGGCGATGCGGCCGCCGAAGATCAGCCGCGACAACAGATCCCGGCCGAGGCTGTCGGTGCCCAGCCAGTAGCCGGGCTCGGCGCCGTCCAGCCAGAAGGGCGGCAGGCGCTCCAGCATCAGGTCCTGCGCCAGCGGGTCCTGCGGCGCGATCAGCGGTGCGAAGATCGCCGCGGCGAGCGCGACGAGCAGCCAGCCGCCGGCCAGCCACAGCCGCGGGCTAAGGCCACGTCGTGAGCTGCGGGCCTCATCCATGGCGCAGCCTCGGATTGAGCACCGCATACATCATGTCGACGGCAAGGTTGATCAGCACGAAAAGCAGCGCGAAGACCAGAACGATGCCCTGGATCAGCGGCAGGTCGCGATTGATGACGGCGTCGATCGCCATGTTGCCGAGCCCTTCATAGGAGAACAGCCGCTCGACGATGACGGTGCCGCCGATCAGGAAGGTGAACTGCACGCCGACCAGCGTCAGTGTCGGCAGCGCCGCGTTCTTCAACGCCTCGCGCAGGATCACTTGCGTCTCGGAAAAGCCCTTCACCCGCGCGAGCACGACATAGTCGAGGTCGAGCACTTCCTTCAGCGACTGTTTCAGGAGCTGCGCGATGATCGCCGCCAACGGCAGCGCCAAGGCCACGGCCGGCATCAGCATGTGCTTGAGCAGATCCCAGGTCAGGTCGAAGCGCAGCCGAAGCAAGCTCTCGACGAGGTAGAACTGGCTGACGAAGGGCAGGTCGAGCTGCGGCGACACACGACCGGAAATGTCGAACACGGGGACAAGCACGCCGAACAGCAGGATCAGCACCAGACCCCAGAGGAAATCGGGAATGGAGAGCGTCGCGCCGCTCGCGATGTCGATGCCGGCCTCGATCGCCGTGCCGCGCGAGCGCGCGCCGAAGATTGCCGCAGGCACCCCGATCGCAATCGCTATCAGCAGCGCGACGGTCGCCAATTCCAGCGTCGCCGGCAGCCGGTTGAAGACCAAACCGAGCACATCCTGGCGCAGCGAGATCGAGGTGCCGAAATCGCCGTGCAGCACGCCGGCGAGCCAGATGAAGAACTGCTGCACGAGTGTCTTGTCCAGCCCGTAGAGCGCGCGCAGCCGCGCGATGTCGGCATCGCCGGCGCCGGGCGGCAGCATCATGGCGATCGGATCGCCGGGCGCCACGCGAATGACGACGAAGACGACGACGGCCACGCCGAACAGCGTGACCAGCATCGTCACCAGACGAACGAGGAATCTCTGCAGCAGCATGCGTGGCTGGCCTAGCGTATTTCAATCACCCGTTAAGCGAGGCGCCCCCTCATCCGGCCCTTCGGGCCACCTTCTCCCCGAGGGGAGAAGAGGTCGCAGACGGCTGAGCCTGTCTCTTCTCCCCACCGGGGAGAAGGTGGCCGCGAAGCGGCCGGATGAGGGGGCCTGCGACGTTAGAGAAGGTGCGCGCTTTGTGTCGGCGCACCCCTCAGCCAATCATCAGGCCGGGGTCATCAGCGCCGGCAGCAAGGCGCCGGACACGTGCTGCACGACATTGACCTTCTTCGAGTGAACGATCGGCTGCGCGTACTGCATCAGCGGCAGCACATAGGCCTGCTCGGCGATGTATTTGTCGACAGCCTTCCAGCCGGCGATGCGCTTGGCCTCGTCCTTCTCGCCCCACAGCGGGTTGATCATGTCGACCAGCTCCTTGCTGTCCCACACCGAATGCGGGCTCGGGCCGTACATGGCAAAGCCGGTCGAGGTGGTCGGATCGCCGATCGCGTTGCCCCAATTGTAGAAGGCAGCCGGCGCCAGCTTGTCGGCGGCGCGCAATTCGTAATGCTTGGCGATCTCGTAGACCTCGATATTCGCCTCTATGCCGACCTTGCGCCACATGCCGACGATCGCCTGGATCATCTCATAGTCCTTGGGCTTGAAGCCCTTGGTCGTCTGTATCGTGAACTTGACTGGTTTCTTGGGCGAATAGCCGGAAGCGGCAAGCAGCTCCTTGGCCTTTTCCGGATTGTGCTCGACCTTGATCGACGGATCGAAGGCCGTGTATTCCGGCGTCTCCAGCGTCGCGATCGGCTGGCCGTAGCCGCGCAGCAGCCGCTTGACCAAGAGCTCCTTGTCCACCGCCATCACGGCTGCCTGACGGACATTCTTGTCCAGCATCGCCTCGATGTCGTTGAAGAAGATCATGCCGATGTCGGAAACATTCTTGATCGAGCCCGCGAGCCCGTCCTTGGCGATCAGCCGGTCATATTCCTCATAGGGGATTTCGAGCGTCACCTGCGAGGAGCCGGATTCGATCTCGGCGACGCGGCTTGCCGCGTCGGTGACGAATTTGATCGTCACATTCTCGAAGGCCGGCTTGGTGCCCCAGTAATTCGGGTTGGCCTTGAGCCGCAGGAAAGCGTTGCGCTCGAACTTGTCGACCATATAGGGGCCGGTGCCGATCGGCGCCTTCTCGAAGCCGTCAGGCCCGACCTTCTCGTAATAGGCCTTCGGCATGATGTAGCCGGTCAGGAACGACATCCACTTGAAGTAGACCGGGTCGAACTGCACGACGTCGCCGGTGATCTTGTTGCCGTCGATCTTGAAGTTGGCGACGTTCTTCCAGACGAACTGGATCGGATTGCCGGTCTTCTCGTCGCCCGCCCGCTGCAGCGACCAGACCACGTCCTCGGCGGTGAAGGGCGAGCCGTCATGCCATTTCACCCCGTCGCGCACGGTCATCGTCACCTTGGTGCGGTCATCGTTCCAGCCCCATTCGGTGAGCAGGCCGGGCGTGAAGGAGAGGTCCGGCTTCTGCGGGATGAACTGGTCGAACACCGACTGGTAGAGGCCCTGGATGGTCGGATTGACAGCCGAGGGCCCGGTCGTCGGATCCCAGGAGGGCAGGTTGACGTTGTAGGCGATGGTGAGCTCGTCCGCCGCCTTCGCCGTTCTCGGCAGACCGAGCGTTGCCGCGCCAAGCGCTGCGGCGCCATATCCGAGCAAATCGCGTCTGTTGATGGTCATGGTCGTTCCCCTTGTTGGTTGTCCCATTTTTGGCTGTCATTGTCCGCGCGGCGTATTTCAGTCGGTAGTTCAGGTTTGGTGGGCAACCGCGCCGTGTCCATCCTGGAATTCTTCGGCTCAACGTCCTCCCAGTTGCTGCGCGAGCATGAAGCCCGATCCGGCACCCGTGCCGGCGCCGGGCCATGTCGCGGCGCCGGTGAGGTAGAGGTTAGAGACCGGCGTGTTCCAGCGCGCGAAGGAACGCGCCGGACGGAAGAGGAAATTCTGCGCCAGGTGGTGGCTGCCGCAGATCTGGTCGCCGCCGACGAGGTTCGGATTCTCGCGCTCGAGATCGATCGGCGAGAAGATCGCGCGGCCCAGAATCTTGCTGCGCAGGCCCGGCGCGTGGCTTTCGATGATGTCGAGCACGCGCTCGGCATAGGCGTCCTTGATCGCATCCCAGGGACCGGGCGCGATCTTGCCCGCGGCGTCGCCAACGATCTCCGCAGGCAGCATGCGCACCTGCACCCACAGCACATGCTTGCCTTCGGGCGCTCGCGACGGGTCGACGGCCGTCGGCTGGCCGACGACCAGCACTGGCTGGTCGGGCAGCAGCCCGGCGATCGCCTGCTGATAGGTGCGCGACATGGCGTCGAGCGAGGGCGCGAGATGCACATAGGCGAACCGGCGAAGATCGGCGCCGGCGCTCCAGTCCGGCAAATCGTCAAGCGCCAGGTGGATCATCATCGTACCCGGCGCATGGCGGAATTTCTTCATCGCGGCGTCGAAACCGGCGTCGCCGGAGCCGTCAGGCAGCAGCTTGTCCGGAAGCGCCTTCGGCGCGACGCCGGCAATGACGGCCTTGCTGGCGACATGAGTTTCGCCGGATGCCAGACGCACGCCGGTCGCCCGGCCACCGGCAACCATTATCTCCGACACTTCCGCGCCGGTCGTGATCTTGCCGCCGGCCGTTTTGACCATGCCGGCGAGCGCGCGGATGATGGTGTCGGCGCCGCCCTTGCCGAGCACCATGCCGAAACTCTGGTTGGCCAACGATTCCAGATAAGGGAAGACGGCGCCGCCGGCGATGTCGGGCGCGAAGTCGAGATGCATGCCCCAGGCGGCGAGCGTGGTCCTGACATGCGGCGTCTCGAAATTTTCCTCCAGCCACGCGCGAGGTGACGAGAGCAACAGCCGCCCGGTATCGAGCGCGCCGGCAATGCCCTTCTTGCGCCACAGGTTCCAGGCCGTGCCGGCCAGCGCCCGTGCGCTCATCGGCGAACCCAGCAGGCGAAATAGGTGCTCGGCCTCACCCGGGAAGGCGCCGACCAGCCGGCGCCATGTGGCGGCATCGGCGGTGGAGAAGGCGGCCAGCCGAGACGCGGTCCTTTCGAGATCGTTGCTGACGCCGAACCATTTGCCATCCGGGAAGGCGCTGGCGAAACAGTCGGCGACCGGCGCGAATTCCAGCCCGTGGCTTTTCAATTCATTTGCATATTTCCGATGGAAGGCCGAGCCGGCGAACAGGCTCAGATTCATCGCGCCGAAATCGTGCCGGAAGCCGGGAAGCGTGTATTCTGCGGTCCGGACCGCGCCGCCGATCGTCTGGGCGCGTTCGAAAATCGCTATTTTCCAGCCTTTGAGCGCCAGATGCGCGGCGCAGGCCAGACTGTTGTGGCCCGCTCCGACAAAGATGGCGTCGAACTCGCTCACGCCCTGCCCCAAAATGCTTTATGCTTAAAGATAATTGCAGATGCATATGTTTTCGTCTAGTAGGATATTAAGGGCCGCAACGAGCCTTGATCGTCACGAACAAGAGGGAACGAAGACAATGGATACGCAAAAACTCCTAGGCGAGGTCGCCGGCCAGCTGCTTTCGGGCGCCATCAAGGTGGTCGACCTGACGGCGCCGCTTGGGCCCAACACGCCGCTGATCAAGCTGCCGCCGGAACTCGCCGTCGACACGCCGAAGATCGAGATCCACGCCATTTCCAAGTTTGACAAGAACGGTCCGTGGTGGGCCTGGAACTGGCTGAAGCTCGGCGAGCATTCGGGCACGCACTTCGACGCGCCGCAGCACTGGATCACCGGCAAGGACTATCCGGACGGCGCCACCGACACCATTCCGGCGCAGAATTTCGTCGGCCCGGTCAATGTCATCGATTGCTCCAAGGAAGCTGCCGCCGATCACGATTTTCTGCTCACCGTCGACCACATCAAGGCCTGGGAAGCCAAGCACGGCGCGATCAATCCCGGCGAGTGGGTGGTGATGCGCACCGATTGGTACAAGCGCAACGGCTCGGAAGCCGAGTTCCTCAACGCCAACGAGACCGGTCCGCATACACCGGGACCGACGGCCGAGGCCATCCAGTTCCTGATCAGCAAGGACATCAAGGGCTGGGGTTCAGAGACGATCGGCACCGACGCCGGCAAGGCCGGCGGCATGGAGCCGCCATTCCCGGCGCATACGCTGATGCACAAGGCCAACCGCTATGGGCTTGCCAGCCTCTGCAACCTCGACCAGCTGCCGCCGAAAGGCGCGATCCTGATCGCTGCCCCGCTTAAGATCGAGCACGGCACCGGCAGCCCGATCCGGGCGCTGGCGCTGGTGCCGGGCAAATAGGCGAGGCGGCGGTCTTCGGGAGAAGATCATGCTCGTGGGCGAAGGAGTGATGACGAAGTCGAGGCGGCCGTCCTGGAGCGTCAGCGCTCTACGGCGCCCCCCTCTGTCCTGCCGGACATCTCCCCCTCAAGGGGGGAGATTGGCAGCTTTGACGCCCCGCCCATTCTTACGGCGTTGGCGATTGGCGAAATCCATCGTGACGTCCGATCTCCCCCCTAGAGGGGGAGATGTCCGGCAGGACAGAGGGGGGCGCGAAGGAACGCTGTCCAGCGTAATTGAATTTCACTTCACGACTGCGAGCGCACAATGACCGCCCCCGATCACATCATCGTCGGCAGCGGCATCAACGCGCTGGTCTGCGCGGCCATCCTCGGGGCCAAGGGCGCTAAGGTGCTCGTGCTCGAGCGCAACGACCGCATCGGCGGCTGCATGCGCACCGAGGAGATCACGGCGCCGGGCTTCGTCCATGACGTGATGGCGACGACCTTCGTGCTGTTCATCACCTCGCCGGCCTTTGCAGCACTTGGCAAGGACCTTGCGCGGCACGGGCTGGAGTTCTGCCACACCGCGACGCCCACCGGCGTGCTCAGGCCCGACGGCAGCCATGCCGTGCTCACCACCGACCGCGCCGCCAACATCGCGGCGCTGAACCGGATCGCCTCCGGCGACGGCGACCGCCACGGCGGCGATGTCGGGGGCATCGAACGCAATGCCGGGCTGCTGTTCGGCCTGCTGGGCGGCGCGCTCTGGTCCTATCCGACGACGAAGCTCATGGCCGGCGAGGCCTGGCGGCGCGGCCCGCGCAACCTTGCCGCCTTCCTCGGCGAGGCGCTGGTGCCCGCGCGCGGTTGGTTGGAGACCGCTTATAAGTCGGAAACTGTCCGCGCGCTGTGGGCCCCTTGGGTGCTGCATGCCGGGCTCGGGCCGGAAGACGCCTTTTCCGGCCAGATCGCCAAGGTCATCGCCTTCGCGCTGGAGGCGGCCGGCGCGCCGATCGTCAAGGGCGGCGCGAAGAACCTGCTCGCTGCCTTCGAAGCGCTGATCAAGGAGCGCGGCGGCGAAATCCGCGTCAACGCCGATGTCGCCTCGATCATTCAGAAGAGTGACCGCGCCGCTGGCGTCCGGCTCGCTTCCGGCGAGACGCTGACGGCGGCAAAGAGTGTCATCTGCTCGGTCACCCCGACGCAGCTTTACGGTCGCCTGCTCGGCGACGCGGCCCCGAAGCGCGACGTCGACGCGACGCGCGACTACCGCTATGGCAAGGGCAACTTCCAGATCCATTACGCGCTCAACAGGCCGCCGGCCTGGCGCGGCGAGGGGCTCGACAAGGTGGCGCTGCTGCATCTGACGCCAGGGCTCGACGGCGTATCGAAAGCCTGCAACGAGGCGGTGCGCGGCCTGCTGCCGGCGGTGCCGACCATCTGCGTCGGCCAGCCGCACGCGCTCGACCCGTCGCGCTGTCCGCAGGGCAAGGCGATCCTGTGGCTGCAACTGCCCGAGGCGCCGCGCGTTGTCAAAGGCGATGCGGCGGGCCAATTGGAAACACCGGCTGACGGACAATGGAGCGACGCATTGCGCGAAGCCTATGCCGACAGGATCGAGGCGATCCTTGCCAACCATATCGACGGCTTCCGGGACACGGTGATCGCGCGCCGCGCCTACTCGCCGGCCGATCTCGAAGCCATGAACATCAACCTTGTCGGCGGTGATCCCTATGGCGGCTCGTCGACCATCGACCAGTCCTTCCTGTGGCGGCCGTTCAAGGCAAGTCGCAACAACGAGACCGGCATCCAAGGCCTCTACCATATCGGCGCCTCGACCCATCCGGGCGCCGGTCTCGGCGGCGGCTCCGGCTTCCTTTTGGCAGGGAGGCTCTGATGGAACAGAAGCTTCCCGAAAAGCGCCAGCGCATCTCGACCCTCGGCCAGATCGGCCTGCAGCAATTCGCGCCTTATCTGATGAACCGCATCATGGGCCGCTACAACGCCACCTTGCGCGAGGATTTCCGCAAGCAGGGGCTGACCATTCCGCAGGTGCGCACGCTGGCCGTGCTCTCGGTCACCGATGGCGTCACCGTCAACGACCTGTCAGTCTACACGGTGATCGAGCAATCGACGCTGAGCCGCACGCTCGACACGCTGGAAGGCCAGGGGCTGGTGCGGCGCGAGCAGGGCGTCACCGACAGCCGCATCCGCCATGTGTTCCTGACCGACGACGGCCGCGCCCTTTTCACCCGCGCGTGGCCGGCCATGCACGACGCCTTCGAGGCCATGTTCGACGGCGTCGACGATGCCGAATATGCGGCGCTGATCGCTATACTGCAGAAGATGCTGAAGAACATCCGCAAGCACGACATTTGAGTTTGACGTACGCGCCGCCAGGTCACAGCGGCAACGGAAGGAGGCAGAGATGGCCGAACGGTCTTTTGCCAAGGAAGTCGAGAAGCTGAGGTTAGGGGCCGGCGAGGAATTCGCCGGCGAGGGCATCCTCGCCATCACCAAGGCGCTGCTGCAATGCGGCGTCGGCTATGTCGGCGGCTACCAGGGCGCGCCGATCAGCCACCTGATGGACGTGCTGGCCGACGCGCAGGATATTCTGGGCGAGCTCGGCGTGCATTTCGAGGCGAGCGCCTCGGAGGCGACCGCCACTGCCATGCTCGCGGCATCCGTGCATTACCCGATCCGCGGCGCTGCCACCTTCAAGTCGACGGTCGGCACCAATGTCGCTTCCGATGCGCTTGCCAACCTGGCCTCCGGCGGCGTCACCGGCGGGGCGCTGATCATCGTCGGCGAGGACTATGGCGAGGGCTCCTCGATCATGCAGGAGCGCAGCCATGCCTTCGCCATGAAGAGCCAGGTCTGGCTGCTCGATCCGCGCCCCAACCTGCCCTCGATCGTCAAGGCGGTCGAGGATGGCTTCGAGCTGTCGGAGGCCTCCAACACGCCGGTCATGCTGCAGGTGCGCATCCGCTGCTGCCACGTCCACGGCCGCTTCATCGCCAAGGACAACAAGCGCCCGCCAATGTCGGTCGCCGATGCGCTTGCCGCGCCGCGCCGCGACACCGGCCGCATCGTGCTGCCGCCGGCCTCCTTCCTGCATGAGAAGGAGAAGGTCGCCAAGCGTTGGCCGGCCGCCGTCGACTTTATTCGCGAGCGCAAGATCAACGAGATCTTCGGCTCCGATCACGGGTCGGTCGGCATCGTCATGCAGGGCGGCATGTACAACTCGATCATCCGCGCGCTGCAGCGGCTTGGCCTCGCCGACACCTATGGCGACACCGACGTGTCGCTTTATGTGCTGAACGCCGTCTACCCGCTGGTCGACGACGAGTTCCTCGCCTTCTGCGAAGGCAAGCAGGCGGTGCTGGTGGTTGAGGAAGGTCAGCCCAACTATATCGAGCAGGCTTTTGCCGCCATGCTGCACAAAGCCGGGCGCGGCACCAAGCTGGTCGGCAAGGAGCATCTGCCGATGGCCGGCGAATATACCGGTCAGGTCATGCTCGACGGCATCGGCTCCTTCCTGCATGCCTATGCCCCCCATCTCTTGCCGGGCGAGGTTCGCGCGCCGAACAAGCTGGGCGAGGGCGTCGATACCGCCGACCTCGTCAATGTCGTTCCCGGCCGCCCGCCCGGCTTCTGCGTCGGCTGCCCCGAGCGGCCCATCTTCGCCGCGACAAAACTGGTCGAGCAGGAGCTCGGCAAGCACCACATCGCTTCCGACATCGGCTGCCATCTGTTCTCGATCATGCCGCCCTTCGAGCTTGGCGCCACGACCATGGGCTATGGGCTGGGTCCAGCCTCGGCATCGGCGTTCAATTCGCCGGAAGCGAAGCGCCGCTCGATCTCCTTCGTCGGCGATGGCGGCTTCTGGCACAACGGCCTGACTTCCTCGATCGGCAACGCGGTGTTCAACAAGAATGACGGCGTCATCGTCATCGTCGACAATTTTTACTCCGCCGCGACCGGCGGGCAGGACATCCTGTCGTCGCGCGCCAACAACAAAACGAAGTCGACCAAACATCCGATCGATGAAGCCGTGAAGGGCATGGGCGTCAAATGGCTGCGCCACATCGACCGCACCTACGATGTCGGCAAGATGCAAGCGACGCTGCGCGAGGCGCTGACGACCGAGGAGAAGGGCCCGAAAGTCATCGTCGCCTCTTCCGAATGCATGCTCAACCGCCAGCGCCGCGAGAGGCCGGGGATCGACAAGGCGATCAAGGCCGGCGAGCGGGTGGTGAAGCCGAAATTCGGCGTCGACGAGGATATCTGCACCGGCGACCATGCCTGCATGCGGCTTTCCGGCTGCCCGTCGCTGTCGGTGAAGACGCTCGACGATCCGCTGCGCGACGATCCTGTCGCCTCGATCGACCAGAACTGCGTCGGCTGCGGCAATTGCGGCGAGGTGGCGGATGCGGCCGTGCTCTGCCCATCCTTCTACCGCGCCGATGTCGTCCACAATCCTGGCCGCTGGGATCGTTTCCTGGAAAGTGCGCGCCGCGCCGCAATCGGCCTTTTGCAGCGCCGCCGCGAGAGTCGCCGTTTGATGTTCGCCGATGCTTGACCACAGCGCCGCGCTGCGCCCGAAGGCGGGTCCCTCTGATGACGAGCGGGTGATAAAACTCGCCGTGCTCGCCGTCGGCGGCCAGGGCGGCGGCGTGCTCGCCGACTGGATCACCGACGTTGCCGAGCGCAACGGCTACATCGCGCAATCGACTTCGGTCGCCGGCGTCGCCCAGCGCACCGGCGCGACGATCTACTATATCGAGATGGCTCGCGACACCGGCCGGCTGCCGGTCTTCGCGCTGTCGCCCTCGCAGGGCGATGTCGACATATTGATCGCCGCGGAGCTGATGGAGGCCGGCCGCGCCATCATCCGCGGTTTCGTCACGCCCGAGCGCACGACGCTGATCGCGTCCTCGCACCGCATCGCCGCCGTCTCGGAAAAGATCGAGCCGGGCGACGGCCGTGCGTCGTCGGAGAAGGTGCACGCAACGGCTGAGGCGGCGGCAAAACGCTTCATTGCCTTCGACATGGAAAAGATCGCCGCCGAGAACGGCACGATGATCTCGGCGAGCCTGCTTGGCGCGCTGGCTGGTTCCGACACGCTGCCCTTCACTCGCGAAAGCTACGAGCAGGCGATCGGCGCCGGTGGTCGTGGCGTCAAGCCGAGCCTTGCCGCCTTCGGCGCCGCCTATGATCGGGCGCGCGGCATCGCGACCGCGCCGGTTGGCGAAAAAGCAGCCACGAAACCTGCCGCCTTCGAAACCAAGTCAACGGCGAACGTCAGCGGGCCGGAAACGCTGCTAAAGGGCTGGCAGGAGCTTGCCGCTCGCGTAGCGGCGCTGCCGGAACCGGTGCGCGATATGGCCGAACGCGGCCTGAAAAAGGTCGTCGACTTCCAGGACATCGCCTATGGCGGCGAATATCTCGACAGGATGGACAGGGCAGTCGCATTGGACAATGCGGAACATGGCTATGCGCTGTCGATCGCGGCGGCAAAGCATCTCGCCAATGCCATGTGCTATGACGACATGATCCGCGTCGCCGATCTGAAGACGCGCTCGACCCGCGACAAGCGCGTGCGCAAGGAGGTCGGCGCCAAGGAAGGCTCGGTCCTGCAGGTCACCGAATATTTCCATCCGCGCATCGAGGAATTCTGCGGCACGCTGCCGGCGGGGCTTGGCAGCTATATCGAGAGCCGGCCGAAACTCGCCGCCTTTCTCGACCGCCGCATCAATCGCGGCCGCCACATACGCACCGACGGTTTTTCCGGCTTCGCCATGCTCTGGTTCATCGGCGGTCTGCGCCGCTGGCGCCGCCGCCTGCTGCGCCACAGGATAGAGGTCGAGCATCTGGAGCGCTGGTACGAACTGGCGCTCGCCCACGCGCGCGAAAACTATGCGCTCGGGGTCGAGATTCTGAACTGTCGCCGGCTGATCAAGGGCTACAGCGATACCCACGCCCGCGCCCAGTCGAAATTCGACCGCGTGCTCTCGGCGCTTGCCATGCTCGAGGGCCGCGAAGACGCCGCCGACTGGATCCGCCGCCTGCGCGAAGCCGCGCTGAAGGACGAAAAGGGCGACATGCTCGACGGCGCGCTGAAGACCGTGGCGACGTTTGGCGATAGCCCGGCCTGATAAACCTTCGAGTGGAGTCGTTTGCCGGGGCGTTCGGATAGCTTGCTGATGACACGGGTGCACGCATCGAACGGGTGGAATAGAGCCTATTCGCTTGCTTCCCGACCCGAGACCTTTTCGACAAGGATCCGGAAAAAGACGTGCGGCAGGCTATCCGACGTCGGAGGAGTGACAGGCTTGAGCGCACCAGGCTCCCACCACTGCGCTTGCTTGCTCAACACCGCCCATGCGCGGTCGCGCTCAACCTTGTGGCCGACCCGGTCCGTCAGTTCCTCATAGCGGCCGTCGACGATCACGCTTCTCCACCCGCGCCCCTCGGTATGCTCTTCTACCTGGGTACTCACCAGGGGATTGGCCCGCATCCAGTCGATCTTCTTACCGACCAGGGAGAACGCATAGAGGTGACTGTCGGCGTAGGCGTAGTTGAAGGGCACGACATAGGGTTGTCCGTCCTTCGCGCATGCCAGATGGCCGGTTCGATTGGCCGCCAGCAATTTCGTGCATTCCAAAGTAGAGAGCGTGCGGATCATCATGGGCATGATCTCCCATCCGGCCTTCGGCCTGAACAATCTCCGTTCATCCAAACTTAGTGCGAGGCACATCATGGCTCATTGATATGGATCAATTTGTCATGGGCAAAGGCTTGCCATCTCACTGGCGCCCGCGCCCGGAAACGGCGCGAGCTTACTTCTGACTTCCTACACGAGGGATTCATGTCGATGGGCTTCCCGAAAACGGTCCTGATTGGCCGAAGCCCCTTAGCTTCGTCATCCACGGGCGGAGCGGGAGCGAAGCGGACGCGGAGACCCGAGGATCCATTCCGTTACCTTAATCGTAGAATCCAGCGGAGCAGAATTCTGCATCGTTGCAATGCCTCGACGTCACGGAATGGATCCTACGGTCTGCGCCGCGTCGCTTCGCTCCTTGCTCCGCCACAGGATGACGAATGACAGGCGCTGGCGCCTGTCGCTGATGGGCAAACGCAGAACTCACACCACCAAATCCCGCATCGGCTTGACCGCTGCCGAGTCCGGAAACACCTTGTCGCCGAGCACGCTGGGAGACAGCCCGAACTGGTCGGCAAGCAACCCCTTCAGCACCGCGCGCACATCGCTGGTCGGCGCGAGGTCTCGGCTTTCGTAAAGCTGGGTAGGCTTCAGCCCCGGCCAGTCGGCGATGACGCGGCCGCCCTTGATCGCGCCGCCGGCGAGCAGCACCACCGTACCGGTGCCGTGATCGGTGCCGACCGAGCCGTTGATGCGGGCGGTGCGGCCGAATTCGGTGATCGCGACGATCGCCGTATCCTTCCAGCGCTCGCCGAGCCCCTGCTCGAATTCCTCGAAGGCGCCGTCGAGGCCGCCGAGCAGATTGGCGAGACGTCCCGTGGCGCCGCCTTCGTTGACATGCGTGTCCCAGCCGTCGAAGGCAAGTGCTGCGATGCGCGGTCCGTCGTCGGCCGCCATCAGCTTCGCTGCGCCTTGCGCGGACTGCCGCATGCCGGCGGCATTGTCGAGGCCGCCTCTCGGCTTCATCGTCTTGCCATCGAGCTCGTCGCTCATCGCCATCCGGTCGGCGTCGAGACCCTTCTGTAGCGCCGCGGCCAGCGCTGGGTCGCGATGGTTGTAGAGGTCGAGCACGCGCTCGGCCAGCGCATCGCCCGGCGTCGGCAGCGCCTGCGGCGCCCAGCCGAGCACTGGCGCGGCGCCGCGGATCACCAGAGGCGTCGATGGCCCGACCGCCAGCCCGCCGGCCTTCGCCACATGGTCGCCGGTCGGCAAGCTGGTCAGCGCCCGGTTGAGCCAGCCGGTGGCGGAATTGCCGGGACCGGGCAAGCCGCTTTCCAGCACGTCCTGGCCGTCGAAATGCGAGCGGTCGCGATAGCCGGTCGCGGCCGCGTGCACCACCGCCGCCTGGCCTGCCTTGAACAGGCGCGCAAACACCGGCATCGCTGGATTGACCGCGAAGAAACCGTCGAGCGGCAGCGCAGGATTGGCGCCTGAGAGCGAGAGCGCGATGTCGCCATGCAGGCCGGCATAGTCGGGATCGCCGACCGGACCGACAGTCGATAGCCCATCCAGCGCGCCGCGCAGCACGATCACGATCAGGCGCGGATCGCGATTGTCTGCGGCGCGCGCGAAGCGCGGCAGATACGCCCAGGCAAACAGCGCGCCGCCGGTCATCAGCACGGCGCGGCGTGTCGGGTTGGGGGTTTCGCAAAGAAGGCTCATGGCGATTTCTCCATAGCTGTTCACCGGCGCTGGAATTCCGGGGCCATCAAAAGCAGCGCCAGGCCCTGTTGCTTGGATTCGGCGCGCGTGATCGCTTCGCGCGTTTCGGCCGAGGCGGAGGCGCCGACCAGGGCGTCGAGCAATTGGTCAGGATTGCCGATCTCGTCCGCCTGCTTCGCGGCCTGCCAGGCGATGTCGAGGCGCGTCTTCATCCCTTCGGCCGAAGCCCAATTGTCGGTCCGGTCGGGAAAGCCGTTCGGTCCGGGCGGCTGCCAAAGCGGCTCGCCCAATGCCCTTAGCCAGCCAAGCGTCCGTTGCGGTTCTTTGCCAGCGGAGGGGCCGACCGCCCGCCGCAAGGCCATGACATAGTCGAAGGGCGAGCGCAGCTTGGCCAGCGGCATCGACCAGGCTTCGGGTATATCCACAAGCGCGAGCGCCAGTGCACGGAGGTCGCCATCGGTCTTCGTAAAAACCGCGGCCAGATGTGCGACGGACTGTGGTGGCGGATCGTCGGCGATGAAATGGCGGGCGAGCTTGCCGGCGATGTGCCGCGCCGTAGCCGGGTGCTGGGCGATGTCGTTCAGCGCGGCCTCGGCCTGCCCCATGCCGCCGGCCGGGTAGGTCTTGCCAAGCAGGATGGCCTCGCCCGGCTGGTGCGCATTGGCGTTGAAGACGAAGCTGCCCGGCTCGCCGAGCCGCCCTTTCCGTCCCGCCATCGTCCAGCCGGTCAGCATGCCGGCAAAGCTGGTGACGTCGGCCTGGCTATAGCCGCTGCCGACACCCAGCGTGTGAAGCTCCAGGATCTCGCGGGCAAGGTTCTCGTTGAGACCGCGGCCGCGTCTTCTGCCGGCGCGAGATTCGGGGCCGATCGACTGCCGGTTGTCTAGGTAGGACAGCATCGCCGGATGATGCTCGACCGCCAGCAGCATGTCGACGAAGCGGCCGAGCACGAAAGGTCGGATCGCCTCGCGTTCGAAAGCGCCGGCGCTGGCCCGCACGATCTGACCCTTGGCGATCGAGACGCAGAAATGATTCGACCAGAAGCCGACCAGCCGCTCGACAAAGCCGGGACTGGCGTTGAGCGCCTTGTCGAGGCGGGCTTGCGCCTCGTCCCGATAGATGTCGGCCTCGACCGGCGGCACGGCCGGCTTGGCTTTTGCGTCAGTTGAGCTGTCCGCGGTGTCTGCGGCGGGCTGCATGGCGGACGCCGCCTCCCGCGCTGCCTTGCGTTCCGCGGCGGCGGCCATGCTGGCCTGAATCGCGGCGGTGCTGTCCAGCAGCCCGGCATTCCGTGAATCGCCGGCCGAGACAAGCGCGATGTCCTGCTGCTCGAGCTCCGCCTTGAGATAGCCGCGGGCGTCGGCCACGATCTTGAGGAGGTCGTCACCGCGCCTCGCGCCGAGCCCGAAACGGTTGAGCGCGATCAGGGCCGGATCGGTCTGAGCGGCATCTGAAACGGATTGAGCCAATGCAGCCTCCGTCGCGAAGCCGACGCAGATCGCGTCGGCGGCATGTCCTAATGGTCGAAAGATCTCACGATGCCGGCCTCGGCATCATGTGGCTGGCCAGCGCCTCACCAGCGGCGCCAGTGGTGCCAGCGGTGGTACGGATGCCAGGCCGGGCCGATATAGACCCTCGGTCCGCCCCAATAGTAATAGCCCGGATAGATCGCGCGGCGGTTGGGAACGCAGCGCCCCCAGCGGTTGGGGTGCCAGCCGGGACCGCAGCCCCAAGCCACATGCTCGACGAGCGCCGGTGCCGCGACCGGCGCGATCGGCATTGCCGAGGCAGCGCTTGCCGCGACTGCCCCGCCGACCGCGAGGACGGCAGCGAGCGAATATTTCGTCAGACCGTTCATGGGATACTCCCGAAGTTTATCGAGGTTGAAGAGAGCCCGTCCGCATTCGCGTGGCAGGCCTGTCCCTCTTTCCCTTGAACGGAAGTTGCCGGCGGTTTCCGTCGCTTGTCAGGGCGTATTTTTTGCAGGCGGCGGCCGCTGCCGGCCCACATGGCGCAGCAAGGCGTCGGCCAGCAGCTTACGGTCTTCCGGCGAGCTCGACGCCGCGAATTCGACGATGCGCTGCTCGAGCCGCGTGCGGATCGTGGCGTCGGCATTGCGCGCCCGCTCCAGGGCGGCGGCCAGAGCGTTGGCGTCGAGCGTCGGCTGCTGCAAAAGGTTGGCCGCGTCGCGCCGCGCCTGCTGCCCGTCGAGGATGACCGCGCGGGATTCGCGACGAACCTCGTGCAGTGCCTGGCGAAATGCCTTGCGGTCGTTGGCGGGAAGCTGCCCGCCTGCCGATTCCAGCGAATAACCCACGCCGGAACGGCCGATAAGCCAGCCCGCGCCGCCTGCCACGGCGCCGATCAGAAAGACGTTGAGCACCAGCGATGCCACGAAAAGACGGGTATTCATAGGTCCTCCGTGTCGGCATCGGGACCGGCATCGCCGAACGACGTTGCGTTGGCATCCATCGCATAATGGTCGGACGGGACGTCTGGCGTGACGACGGTGACCAGCGCCAGCCCGGCGACGGCGCCGGCGAGGCCGACACCGGCGAGCCCGAAGCCCAGCCACCAGAACCGGCGATGCCGGCCCCGCCTGACCTGCGTCATGGCACGTGCGACGATCTCGCCATGCAGCACCCGGCTTGGGGCTTCGATGTGATGACGGTCGAGGACGGCGTCGAGCCTGCCGGCGGTCGCTAAGATCGCGCGGCCCTCTTCGCTATTGGCAAACAGCGTGGCGGCAGCCTGCTCGGCCTGCGGCCAGCGATGCAGCGCGCTGCCATAGGCATCCGCCAGCGCGGCGAAGCGCCGGGCATCCATCCGCCCGTCGCCGGTCTTTTTCTCGTCAGCCATTTCGTTCCCCCTTCCACTCTTTCGGCATGGCCCCCCACGCTGCATCCCGCCGAACCGGCAAGTCCTTCCCTGTCTCAATCATCGCCATCGTCTCCGACGAGCAAGGCCTGCAGCGCGCGACGACCCCGCGCGAGCAGGCTTTCCAGCGCATCGACGCTGACCTGCATGGCGCCGGCGGCCTCGATGTTGGACATCTCCTGATAATAGACGAGCACGATCGCCTCGCGCTGGCGCGGCGCGATGCGCAGCAAGGCCTGCTGGACGCGCCGGCCTTCGTCTCCCGGAAGGGCGTCGGGAAGCGGTGCCTCATCGGCCACCTCCGGCAGTTCGTCCGTCGTCCATTCGCGGCGCCGCCGCAGCCGGTCGTAGCAGAGGTTGAGCGCCACCCGGTGGATCCAGGTGTCGAAACGCGCATGGCCCTGGCGCCAGCCGGAGGCATGGCGCCAGATGCGCACGAAGGTCTCCTGGGCGACGTCCTCGGCCTCGGCGGCGTCGCCGAGCATCCGTGTGGCGAGCGAGAGCACGCGCGGCAGCTTGCGCGCCACCATCGCCTGCACGGCGGCTTGGTCGCCGGCACCGATGCGCCGTACCAGTTCCTCGTCCGGATCGGCGCCCATCAGCCTGGGCGCTCCCAATGATCATCGTGCCGCATAACCTCTCGGTCATTGCTCCTGATTGGGAGCGGTTTTGTGGCCCGGCCTTTCGTCGGCGCCGAGCATGCCGTCGCCGTTCTTGTCGAGCCTGGCGAAGCGCTTGGCGAGGAAGGCGTCGAGCTCCGACTTGTCGACGAACCCGTCCTTGTTGGCATCCATGCGCGCGAAGGCTTTGGCCGGGTCGCCCTTGGCCTTGCGCTTTTCCTGGAATGCCGTCCATTCGGCGAGGCTGACCTTGCCGTCGCCGTCCGTGTCGGCGGCCATGAAGGCCTTCTCCCGGCGCGCTTCGAACTTTTCCAGCGTAACGCCGGGCTTGGCGGTCGCGGTCGTGCTTGGCGCCGGTTGGGCCGGTGCGGTGGCAGGGGTAGGCGTCGTTGTCTGGGCGGCCGCCGCGGCGGCCTGCAGGCCAAGGGCAACGACCAGGATAGTACGGCGGATCATGCTCTCATCTCCGGTTCGGCATGGCCGTTGGCGACCATGCTTCAGCCGTTAAACGCGGTTACGAGAGAAATCCGTCGGTCGCTTCCGACGAGACGATGAGAGGTCCGGCAAAAAGCCGGACCGGAGCCGACCCGAACGAGGGTGGGCCAAACTATTTCCGTTCTTCGACCACCACCAGCTGGTCCGGCTTGAAGCCGGCATGTTGCGGGGTCCAGACGTCGCCCTCGCGGTTGAACCAGTGGCACAGATAGGTGCCCGACGCCGCGCCGTCGCTGATGGTCATTTCGGGGCCTCCGGATTTCAGCCTGACGACGTCTCCGGTCTTGAAACTATTGGGCATTTCGACCTCCCATGCTGGGGCAATGAGTTTTCCACCAAACCTCAATCGCGACAATGGTCGATGTGCCTCGGACCGCCTGGCGCAGAAGCCCCGAATGATCATATCGACCCGCTTCGTGCTGTACGCAAAAAAGAGGTCGCCCACAGGCGACCTCAAAAAACCGTGCTGTAACAGGTAGGCAAAACTTACTTGGTAGCGCAGCCGCTCGCAGTTGGGTTGCTGACGCAACCTGCGATCGTCTCGAACTTGCTGTTGAGTGCCTTGCCGAGCGAATTTGCACCGACCATGATCGCCAGAGCGATCAGCGCCGCGATCAGGCCGTACTCGATTGCCGTTGCACCGGATTCGTTATTCTTGAAACGCTTGATGAGCTTGAACATTGGAAGGTTCCCTTGTTGCCCGTTGGTGACCTGCTCTAGCTATCAAGAAACGATTTTGAAGACCTTAATCGAATAAGTTAAGAATCTGTTACTTCGGCAAACGTTAACGTATAGATAAAATGGTGCATGAGTTGAACATCGAGAGCGAACTAGATAATTACAGAAATTACTAATATATAATGTAAGATGGTGCTAAAGAAAGGAATCGTGAATGTGCTCTCGATCCGACCTATATTCGCAGAGCCTGTCACCGAAAATGCTCGCGGAGTACGACAGGCGTTTCCCCGGTTGCTTCTTAAAATGTATCCGAAATATCGAAAGCGGTGGGCCATATACCCGTTAGAAAACAGGGAAACATCGCAACCTCGACGATCACTCCGGCACGCCGGCGATGCCCAGCGCCTCGACGTAACGCTCGGCGAACCCCTTGTCCTGCCACGGGTTGATCTGTCTCTGCAGGGTGAGCGTGAAGGTCGGGAACGCCTCCATCAGCCGCCGCGCCGCCGCCTGCGCCTCGTCCAGCCGGTTGAGTTTGACCAGCGCCATGATCACCACGCGGTGCGAGGAGCCGTAGTTCGGCATCTCGTGCAGCGCGCGTCCTCCCCATGCCAGCGCTTCCTCGTAGCGCTCGAGCATCAGGTAGCTCATCCCGATGCCGGAGAGCGCTATGCCCTTCTCGGGGTCGACCGGGCTCAGCCGCATTGCCCTGTGAAAATGCTCGATCGCGACGAGCGGGCGGCTGGCATGCGCGTTCACCCAGCCGCAGCCGGTATGGCCCTGCGCCGAATTGGGGTTGAGCAGCAGCGATCGTTCGATCGTGCCCAGCGCCATCTCGTACTCTTTCGCGCTGTAGGCGATCACCTGCGCGGCGAAGCGTAGGCTCGTGGGGTCGTCGCGCGCTTCCGCCAGGACCTCGCGCGCCATGCGCGCGGCGACCCTGGTATCGTCGGGCTCGTGCCAGCACTGGCTCACGGATAGGCTGCGGATATAGGCGCCGAGTGCCTTCGCCAGGTTGAAGCAGGGGTCGATGCTGAGCGCCTCGTTGGTGAGCCGCCGCACGTCGGCAAAGCCTTCGCGCGTCATGCTGTAGAAGCGCGGCAGCGCGCGAAGGTAGAGGTCGTAGGCGCTGATGTAGTCGGTCGGCTTCATGCGCGCCTGCTTGATCTCCTCCAGCCGGATGCTCGGCTCGACAGCGCCGACGACGCTCTCGGTCACCTTGTCCTGCAGGTCGAAGATGTCGCTCACGTCGCCCTCGAAGCGGTCGGTCCAGACATGGTGTCCGCTGATCGCGTCCACCAACTGCCCACTGATGCGCACCCGCGATCCGGCTCTGCGGATGCTGCCTTCGAGCACGTAGCGGACGCCCAACTCGCGCCCGACCTGGCGCAGGTCCACCGCCCGGCCCTTGTAGGTGAAGGACGAGTTGCGGGCGATCACGAAGAAGGAGTTCACCCGGCTCAATCCCGTGATGATGTCCTCCACCAGCCCGTCGGCGAAGTATTCCTGGTCGGGGTCGCCGCTCATGTTGGTGAAAGGCAGAACCGCGATCGAGGGTTTCTCGGGCAAGGGAGGCGGTGCAGCCGCCGAGGCGTCGGGCTCGACGCGGTAGGCGCGCACAGGCCGCTCGATGTTCTTGAGGCGCAGGTTGCCGAGCGGCGTGAAGCCGCAGTCGAGCTTGCCTTGCAGGTGGTCGTAGGCGGTGCCCGAGACGACCACGGTGCCGGGATCGGCGATGCCTTCGAGGCGGGCGGCGATGTTGACCCCGTCGCCGTAGAGGTCGCCGTCCTCCTCGCAGACGACGTCGCCGAGATTGACGCCGATGCGCAAGCGAATCCGTTCTTCCTCTGGCGTCTCCGCCTCGTGTTCTGCCAGGGCCTGCTGGATCGCCATCGCCGAGGTCACCGCGTTGACGACGCTCGCGAATTCGCAGAGCATGCCGTCGCCGGTAAGTTTGACGATCCGACCCTGGTTCTCGGAGACCAGCGGTTCGAGGAGGTCCCTGCGGTAGGTCTTCAGCCGCTCGAGCGTGCCGCGCTCGTCGCGCTCCGTCAGGCGCGAATAGCCGACCACGTCGCAAGCCAGGATCGCTGCGAGGTGGCGCTGCGTGGCCATTGCACTGCTCAGCCAAGCGCCTGCGCGCGGGCCGCCCCGTGTCCACGTCCTGCCAGCTTCCATACGCCCCACCTGCATGGTGTCCATCTTTCCCAGTCTCCGCTCGTCGCTGGAACGGAGAACGCGGCTTGACCTTGCCTTCACGAGCTTTCGCTATCCCGCTTGCCAGGCGTGGAGCGTTCCAGTGGCGCGCTGACAGCCAGCCGACGACACGCCCACGCAGCCTCTGGGGACGCCGACGCGCCACTTCCAGAAGGCCGGGGATGTTGCCTGCCCTGTGTAACCGGTTGACGCCACCGTGGCCGTGCTTTTGTTTCGGGCATCACACCAAATGTTGGCGCTTGGTCTACATCCATGTCACGCCTGAGTGGGAAGGCGAGGCCCGGCATGGCGCACCCATCGATACCGACTGCAACGATTGCCCGCGCCCTTTGTTTCAGGACGCGCCTATAACGCAACCATGAAAATGACAGCGACTTACGACGTCGGCGGCGAGTATCCTCACGCTCGTCAAAGCGATGGCGAGCGACGTTTCCATCGCCGATCTGCCGCCCGCCAACAAATGCCGGCGGGCTTCAACGACTTCAAGCGATTAAATCAAAAGCGGTAGTTCAGGCTCAGAGAAACCGTATGGGTGCTGGGCTTCACGAATGTCGGGCCGACGCCTTGTTCTCCCTCGAAATTGTGATCCGAGAAATGCGCGTATGCGTAATCCGCGCCGATGACCCACTTATCATTGAGCGCGTAATCGGCGCCGACGCCGATCGTCCAGCCGGTATAAGTCCGGTCAAACTTGGCATCTCCAAAACCGAGAACGCTGTATCCGGTATCGTGCAGGTGCAGGAAGGCCACGCCACCCTTAACATAGGGGAGGATATTGCCCATCGCATATCCAGCCTTCGCAACGATGTCGCCTTGCCAATCGGCAGCGGTCTCGAACGTTTCAGTGTCGATCGTCGGCACCGTCTTCTTGTTGAACACCGCAACCAGCCGCGCTTCCGCTCCGAGCACGAAATTGTTGTCGAACTGGTACTGATAGCCCACTTGGCCGCCAATCGAAGCCGACGTGCTATCGCCATCATATCCGGGGGGATCATAATTGGGGATCGTCACATCGCCCTTGAGAAAATTGACGCCGGCCACAGCGCCGATATAGGCGCCTGTCCAATTGTAGGACGTGGGCTCGACTGACAATGCATCCGCAGCAAAGGCTGACGAACAAGCCCCAAAAAGAATTGCCGCGGTGAGTAGAACCTTCCTCATAACTCGCTATCGCCCCCGATCCGCCATTGCATCTAAGGGTTGATAGCATGGCTTTCAAGGTTGCGCTGTAACACAGCGGCAACAGTGGCGGTGGAGGATGCGTGGCGAGAGATTGCATTCCGACACCGTGAGCAAGGCAGCATGGTGCTGGTCATCCTGCTCACCGTCCGCGGTAGGTAGTTTCTGTGCGGTTTCTGTACAAAACCGTCGAGCGGATCAGCTTAGTCGTTGAATTTTTGGTGCCGCTTGCGTGACTCGAACACGCGACCCCATCATTACGAATGATGTGCTCTACCAACTGAGCTAAAGCGGCCCTGGAAGCAGCTCAGCTTCCAAGATGCGCTGCGTGATAGACTCAACCGCCAGCTAATTCAAGATGGCTGGCGGCGAAATCCTGTGTCGATGCGCGGCAATTCCGGTCGGCTGCCGCCGCACGACGGCCTCCGTCGTCCGCCGCGGCGGCTCGCCAGTTCACCGGCGGCTGGCGTCCGGTCCGCTGAAGCCGATCCGGTGACGGTGACAAAAAATGTTGATTCTTCAACAAAAAACGCCGAAATGGGCTTTGGATGCGTCGGCAAGGCTGCCGCTCGCCCGTTGATTGATTGGTCGCCTGCGGCTAACGATCGATGAACTGTGAGCGAACGCGCAGAGGGAGCTCGCTTGGACGCCATCGAGAAAGCGATCCGCAACGCCTTCGAGAAAGGCAATGCCGAGGACCGGGCGTTTCGCGAGAAGGTCTATCGCTCGGCCTTTGCCGCGCTGGATCGCGTCCTGCAGGCCAATCCGAATGTGACGGTGGAGGCCGCCATCAACCGCCGCAAGGCGGTGCAGGCCAAGATCGCCGAGATCGAATCCGAATTCCTGCCGGCCGTCCAGGCAATCCCGGACGTCATGCTCCCGTCCGAGAGCGGTGCGCCCGCTGGTAATGCCGCGCCGGCCCCGTCGGTGGACACGCCGGCCCGGTCTCCGGCGCCGTCAGTGGACGAGCCGCGACAGGCGCCGAACCAGGCGTCGTCGTCGCCGTCGATCACCGTCGATGGTCCGGTGCAGCCCGAAGCTTCGGACGCGCCGCGCTCGCGCGTGCTGCCCCGCGTGCCCGACATCATGCCGGACGAGGCGCTTCCCGATGCGCCCACCCTCGACGATTCTCCTGGATCCTCCGTCGGCAACGGCGCCGAAGTGGCGCCGGACCGCGATGAACGGCGGATCAGGGGCCGGCGCCTGCCGCTGACGGCGATCTTCGTCGTCGCGACGCTTGCCGCCGCTGCCGGTATCGGTCTCTATTTCGCGAAGCAGACCGGCGTCTTCAAGACGGCGGCTGAGCTCAACACCGGTCCGCCGGAAGCGCCGCCGACGCTGGAAGGGGAGGATTCCTCGCAGCCCGCCGACGCCGGCTCGCCGGAAAAGCCGGGCGAGGCGGATCAATCGAAGAACTGGATCAACGTGTTCCTGCCCAGCGATCCGACCCATGTCAGCACGCCGTCCGACGCCAGCGCCGACGTGATGAAGGACGACACCGGCCAGTTCCTGCGCATCCGTTCCGGCGCGTCCGGCTCGGCGATCGCCTTCGACGTTGGACAGGGCGTCTTGGAAAAGCTCGCCGGCAAGCATGCCATGTTCGACATCATCGCCCGCTCGGAGGAGGGCAAGGAGACGCAGATCTCGGTCGACTGTAATTTCGGCGAGTTCGGCGATTGCGGCCGCAAGCGCTACGCTGTCGGCCACGAGCGCAACGAATACCTGTTCGACGTGCAGTTTCCGGACAAGCATCCGGGCGCCGCCGGTACCATTGCCGTCAATTCCGACTTCGACAAGCAGGGCAAGTCCGTCGACATCTACGAGATCCGCGTCTCGATCGCGGAATAGCCTCCGCACTGCCGTCGTTCCTGCTGTAGGAGCCGCGATGGAGGAGACAATGAATGCTTCTAGTCCCCAGACAGGAGACGCCGGACAGATTCGCGCGCTGATCGAGCAATGGGCCGAGGCGGTGCGCCGCAAGGACATGGATGGCATTCTGCGGCACCACGCCCCGGATTTCATCATGTTCGACGTGCCGCCTCCGCTGCAGTCAAAAGGTATCGAGGCTTATCGCGACACTTGGCCCTTGTTCTTCGGAGCTTCACCAAACCCGCCTGTGTTCGATATCGTCGATCTGAAGATCAGGGCAGGCGCCGAAGTGGCGTTCGCTGTCGCGCTGATGCGGTGCGTACTCGTCACGCAAACCGAGTCCAGTGATCTCGATTTCCGGCTGACCATCTGTTTCGAGAAAATCGCAGGACAGTGGACCTTCATGCACGAGCACCACTCCGTCCCGGCGATCGACTGACCTTAAAGCGCGTCGCGTCGAAACGGATTCAGGCGACGCGCTTTAGGTCTTTGTTTTGATGCATGTCGTTCCCCCAAAACCGCTGCGCACTTTTGGGCGACATGCATTAATCGAGCAGCGCCTGCAGCGTCTCGATGCGGTCGGCCTCGGCTGCCGGCTTGTCCCAGCGCAGCCGCGAAATGCGGGGAAAGCGCATGGCGACGCCCGATTTGTGCCGGGTGGAGCGGTTGAGGCCCTCGAACGCCACTTCCAGCACCAGCCCGTTCTGGCGGTCGGCGCGCACCGAGCGCACCGGCCCGAACCGCTCGATGGTGTTGTCACGGACATATTTGTCGATCTGACGCAGCTCCTCGTCGGTGAAGCCGAAATAGGCCTTGCCGACCGGCACCAGCTCTTCCGACCCCTCCGGGCCTGCCCAGACGCCGAAAGTATAATCGGAGTAAAAGCTCGAGCGCTTGCCGTGGCCGCGCTGCGCATACATCAGCACCGCGTCCACCGTGTGCGGATCGCGCTTCCACTTGAACCACGGGCCTTTCGGCCGGCCGGCGAGATAGGGCGAATCCCAGCGCTTCAGCATCACCCCTTCGATGATCGGATGCGGCGGCGCCTGGCGCAGCCGCTCCAGCGTTTCCCAGTCCGCAAATGCGACCAGCGGCGACAGATCGAAGCGGCTAGGGTCGAGGGTGCCGACGAAGGCTTCGAGCCGTGTCCGGCGCTCGGCGAAGGGGAGGCCGCGCAAATCCTCGCCGTTGATCTGCAGCGCGTCGTAGCAGCGCATGAAGGCCGGGTATTGCTCCTGGATTTTTGGCGACACGCTCTTGCGGTTCAGCCGCTGCTGCAGGTCGGAGAAGGTTCCGGTCGCCTCGCGCGGGTCGCCGACCAAGAGCTCGCCGTCGAGCGCCGCCTCGAAATCCATGGCCGCGGCAAGGTCCGGGAAAGCGCCGGAAACATCGTCGCCGGTGCGCGAATAGAGCCGGCGGATGCCGCCTTCGCAGGCAGCCTGCACGCGGATGCCGTCCCACTTCCACTCCGCCGCATAGTCGGCCGGATCGAGCTTTTCGAGATCGCCGTCATCGACGGCATTGGAAAGCATCACTGGCCGGAACAGCGCGAGCGCGGCGCTCCTCGGCTTTTCCGCGCGGCCCTCCAGCCAGGCGAACAGCTCGGTGTAAGGCGGCGTCAGCCCGTGCCAGAGCTCCTCGATCTCGACGACCTCGACTTGGCCGAGATCGGCCAGCGCCTGCTTGGCGAGCCGCGCCGAAACGCCGATGCGCAGGCCGCCGGTGACCAGCTTGATGATGGCGAAGCGGGCCGAAATGCTGGCGCTGTCGAGCAGCCGCGCCAGCACTTGCGGCCCGTCGGAGCGGCTCGCCGCCTGCAGCTTGCCGACCACCTCGGCCAGCGTCGGCGCATGGTTCGGGAGATGGCCGGCCGGTTGCGGCCAGACCAGCGACACGGTCTCGGCGAGGTCGCCGACATAGTCGTAGGAATAGCCGAACAGCACCGGGTCCATGCGCTCGGTGACCAGCGCGCGCAGCATCGCCGGCTTCACCGCCGCGATCGAGAGGTCGCCGGTGATCGCCGCCAGCGCCAGTCCCCGGTCGGGATCCTCGACGCCGCGAAAATAGTCGGTAAGCAGCGTCAGCTTGCCGTTGCGCGACGGCGTCAGCACAAGCCGGTCGAGGAGCTCGGCGAAGCGGTTCATGGCTGGATGCACCACGCCAATAGCGAAAGCCGGCGCGCGGCACCCCCCTCTGGCCTGCCGGCCATCTCCCCCTCAAGGGGGGAGATCAGATGTCGCGCCGGCTTTCGCCAATCTCCGGCGTTGCGGGTGATGCGCCGGCGCCGAAGCTGCCAATCTCCCCCCTTGAGGGGGAGATGTCCGGCAGGACAGAGGGGGGTCTCGTAGAACTCGGCGGCGACGATTGGCGATCCCTGGTGCATCAATCGCCCTCGTCCTCGTACCCCACCAGATGCAGCGGCCTCGCCGCGATGCCCTCCAGCTCGCACCAGCGCACCAGCGCCTCCTCGCGGCCATGCGTCACCCAGATTTCCTCCGCGCCTGTTTCCTTGATCGTGGCGGTCAGTTCGTCCCAGTCGCCATGGTCGGAAATGATCAGCGGCAGCTCGACGCCGCCTTGCTTGGCGCGCTGGCGGATACGCATCCAGCCCGAGGCGAAGCACGAGATCGGATCGGGGAAGCGCCGCGCCCAGCGGTCGGCGAAGGCAGCCGGCGGACCGACGACGATGGCGCCTGCGAAATCGGCCTTGCCGCCGCTCTCGACCGTCGCCGGCTCCAGCCTGCCGAGATCGATGCCCTGGCTTTGGTAATACTCGCTGAGCTTGGCCAACGCGCCGTGGATGAAGATCGGCCGGTCGTAGCCGGCGTCGCGCAACAGGCGCATGACACGCTGCGCCTTGCCGAGCGCATAGGCGCCGATCAGATGCGAACGCTCGGGAAACTGCGCCGCCGATTTGAGCACGCGCGCGATCTCCTCGTGGTCCGGCGGATGCCGGAACACCGGCAGGCCGAAGGTAGCCTCGGTGATGAAGACGTCGCACGCGACCGGCTCGAACGGCCGGCATGTGGCGTCCTTCTGGCGCTTGTAGTCGCCGGAGGCGACGATGCGCATGCCTTGGTGCTCGACGGCGATCTGCGCCGAACCAAGCACATGGCCGGCCGGATGGAAAGTGACGGAGACGCCGTTGATATCAGTCGTCTCGCCGAGGATGGCCGCCTGCGTCGTCCCGGCAAAATCCTCGCCGTAGCGCAATCCCATGATGTCGAGCGTCTCTTGAGTGGCGAGCACCGAACGGTGGCCGGAGCGGGCATGGTCGGAATGGCCGTGCGTGATCAGCGCACGACCCACCGGCCGCACCGGGTCGATGAAGAAATCGCCTGGCGGGCAGTAGAGCCCTTCCGGCCGTGGCTTGAGCAGGTCGCTGGCGCGCATGGCTTGAAGATAATGGCAAAATTTGCCGCGGGAAGCCTGTTGCAAGAGACTGCTGACTCGTCATACACGCTGCCGTCGGCTCGGTCGCCGGTCTGTCGTGACCGGGAAGGGCCATGCGGTATAAAGGATCATCAAGGGAGCGTTCCTTCACACCCCCTCTGTCCCGCCGACCTTGTATTAATCCTCTGCTCGCGAAAAAGCCCGAATCGCATGTCGGGGTTACGCGTGGGGCGGATACCGCACGGAGGGATACCATGCGCTGGACCATGGTTGTGTTGGCGTCTTGCCTGATGACGGCCGGCTGCGTCGGCGGCTCGTCGATGGCCGAACGCCAGGACGAGAATATCCAGTCCTCGCTGCAATATGACGGCGTGCCATGCGACCAATTGTTGGCGCAGCGCAATCAGGTGGCGCAGCAAAACAATCTGCCGATCACCGCCAAGCCGACCTTCTCGAACCCAGCTATGGGTTTCGGCCCGTTCACGCCGGACATGCGCTCCAAGGCGCGGCGCGACGCCGACAAGGCGAGCGGCGAGATCGACGCCATGAGCCGCTCGATCGAGCGCCGCGACTGCGGCAAGCCGAAGAAGAAGGACAAGTTCGCGCTGCCGGGCTCGAAGCCGGCTTCGCCAGCTCAGTAACCCGCTTCGCGGTCGACCAGATTTTCGAGTTTTTCGCCGCGCTCGAACGCGTCCATCTGCCGAAGCATGATCGGCACCAGATGTGTCGGGTCCGAGGTCGCCGCCGCATGCGGCGTCACGAACACTTTCGGATGGCTCCACAGCGGGCTTGTCTTCGGCAGCGGCTCGACCTCGAACACGTCGAGGCTCGCTTCCTTCAGCGTGCCATCGGTGAGCGCGCGCAGGATGTCGGCGTCCTTCTGCAGCCGGCCGCGCCCGGCATTGATCAGCACCGCGCCGCCGAGGCCGTTGCGCCTGCGCAATTCCTTCAGCACGCCGTAGTTGATGATGCCTTGCGTGTTGGGGGTGAGCGGCAGCAGCACCACCAGGATGTCGGTGGCGTTGAGGAAAGGGATCAGCCCCGCTTCGCCGGCATAGGTCGAAACGCCCTTCATCGGCCGCTCGTTCCGCGACCAGCCATTGATCGCGAAGCCGAGCGAGAGCAGCACCGATGCCGCGGCGCGGCCGAGATTGCCAAGACCCATGATGCCGACGGAGATGTCTTCCGCCGGCCGCTGCGGCAGCTCGCGCCAGATCTTCTTCTGCTGCTGCGCGCGGTAGAGCATGCTCTGGCGATGGTGGTCGAGCACCCGCCAGACGACATATTCGGTCATGTGCTGGGTGAGATTGTCGGCGACGACCCTGACGATCGGCACGTCGGGCAGGCCGGGATCGGCGAAGATATGGTCGACGCCGGCGCCGATCGAGAAGATGGCGCGCAAATTGGGCAGCCTCGACAAGAGATTGGGCTTCTGCTTCCAAACCACCGCATAGGCAATCGACGGATCGGTAGGGCCATCAGGCTCCAGCACCACTTCGCGCTCGGCCGCGAGCAGTTCGCGCCAATGCTGTGGGTGAAAGCCGGTGAGGGCAAGCAGGACTTTGCCTTTTTCCATTCGCGGATGTTCTTCCCTGTTATTGAAACCCGGCGAGCCTACTGGCTGACCACGCCGGTCGGCGCCGTCTCGATCCGGAAGGCGGCCGAGATCAGCGCCCTTGTATAGTCGGTCTGCGGGCTGCCGAAAATCTGTTCGGACGGGCCGGCCTCGACGACCTGGCCATTGCGCATGACGATCACGTCATTGGCAAGGGCGCGGATGACCTTCAGGTCATGGCTGATGAAGAGATAGGCGAGGTTGTGCTTTGCCTGCAGGTTGCGCAAAAGGTCGACCACCTGCGCCTGCACGCTCATGTCGAGCGCCGAGGTCGGCTCGTCGAGCATGACGAAGCGCGGATTGAGCACCATGGCGCGCGCGATGGCGACACGCTGGCGCTGACCGCCGGAGAATTCATGCGGGTAGCGGTGGCGCGTTTCGGGATCGAGGCCGACCTCCTTCAGCACTTCGACGACCTTGTCGTCACGCTGGTCGGGCGAGAGTCCCGGCTCGTGGATCTTGAGCCCCTCCTCGATGATCTCCGCCACCGACATGCGCGGGCTCAACGACCCGAACGGGTCCTGGAAGACGATCTGCAACTCGCGTCTCAGCGGCCGCATGGCGCTGAAGGATAGCTCGTTGATGTCGCGCCCGTTGAAATTGATGGTGCCGTTCGAGGAGATCATCCTGGCCAGCGCCAGACCGAGCGTCGTCTTGCCGGAGCCGGATTCGCCGACGACGCCGAGCGTCTGGCCGGCGCGCACGGTCACGTCGATGCCGTCCACCGCTTTCACATTATCCACCGTGCGGCGGAAAAAACCACGCTTGATCGGGAACCAGACCTTGATGTCCTTGCCGGTCATTACCGCCTTGGCCGCGGCATCCGCCGCCGGCGGCTTGCCCTTCGGCTCGGCGGCCAGCAGGTGCTTTGTATAGGCATGCTGCGGGTTGGCGAAGATCTCCCTGGTCGGGCCGGTCTCGACGATTCTGCCCTTGGTCATGACGCAGACGCGGTCGGCGATCTTCCTCACGATGCCGAGGTCGTGGGTGATGAAGAGCATCGACATGCCCTTGCGGCTTTTCAGGCCCGCGAGCAGCTCGAGGATCTGCGCCTGCACGGTGACGTCCAGCGCCGTGGTCGGCTCGTCGGCGATCAACAGCTCGGGCTCATTGGCCAAGGCCATGGCGATCATGACGCGCTGGCGCTGGCCGCCGGAGAGCTGGTGCGGATAGGCATCGAGCCGCTTCTGCGGATCGCGGATGCCGACCTCGGTGAGCAGCTCCAGCGTACGGGCGTGGGCCTGCCGGTCGCCCAGCCCCTGATGCAGCTTCAGCACCTCGACGATCTGCTGCTCGATCGTGTGCAGCGGATTGAGCGAGGTCATCGGCTCCTGGAAGATCATGGTGATCTTGTTGCCGCGCACGCCGCGCAAGGTCTTTTCGTTGGCGCTGAGCAGATCGGCGCCATGGAATAGGATCTTTCCCGAAGGATGGCTGGCCGCGGGGTATGGCAGAAGCTTCAGCACCGACAGCGCCGAGACCGATTTGCCGGACCCGGATTCGCCGACCAGCGCCACGGTCTCGCCCTTGGCGATGTCGAAGGAGATGTGGTCGACGGCGACCGACTGTGTGCCGCCTTGCGCGAAGGCAACGCTCAGATCGCGGACGGAAAGCAGGGCTTCGCTCATTTGAACGTCTTGCGCGGATCGAAGGCGTCGCGCGTCGCCTCGCCGATGAAGACCAGCAGCGACAGCATCAGCGAGATCACGATGAAGCCGGAGATGCCGAGCCAGGGCGCGTTGAGATTGCGTTGCGCCTGCTTCAGCAGCTCGCCTAGCGAGGCGGAACCTGGCGGCAGGCCGAAGCCGAGATAGTCGAGCGAGGTCAGCGTCGAGATCGAGCCTGAGAGCAGGAAAGGCAGGAAAGTCAGCGTCGCCACCATGGCGTTGGGCAGAAGGTGGCGGAACATGATGGTGAGGTTGGGCACGCCAAGCGCCCGCGCCGCGTTGACATATTCGAAGTTGCGCGCGCGCAGGAACTCGGCCCGCACCACGCCGACCAGCGCCACCCAGGAGAACAGCAGCATCAGGCCGAGCAGGATGAAGAAACCGGGTGGCAGGATGGCGGAGACGATGAGCAGCAGATAGAGCACCGGGATCGCCGACCAGATCTCGATGAAGCGCTGGAACAGAAGGTCGGTCCAGCCGCCGAAATAGCCCTGCACGGCGCCGGCCGCGACGCCGATCAGCGAGGAGCCGAGCGTCAGGATCAGCCCGAACAGCACCGAGATGCGGAAGCCGTAAAGCACCCGCGCCAGCACGTCGCGCGCCTGGTCGTCGGTGCCGAGCCAGTTCCAGTTGCCGACGACGCAGTTCTCATCGGCCTCTCCCTTTGGGTATTGGCTGCAACGCTTGTTCTTGTCGTAGAGCCAGGAGGGTTTGGCGGGCGCCGCCTCCGGAATGGCGTTGTTGACGGTCTGATACGAGTAGCGCACCGGCGGCCAGACCATCCAGCCGTTCGAATTGATCTCGTCCTGGATGACCGGGTCGCGATAGTCGGTGACGGCATAGAAGCCGCCGAACTTCTCTTCCGGATAGGCGACCAGCACCGGAAACAGGATCTCGCCCTTGTGGGAAACGATGATCGGCTTGTCGTTGGCGATCAGCTCCGAAAACAGCGACAGCACGAAGAGGAGAAGGAAGATCCACAGCGACCAGTAGCCGCGCCGGTTCGCCTTGAAGTTTTGCAGCCGCCGCTGGTTGAGCGGCGAAAGCCACGGCCGGGCGGCGCGGGCCGGCTTGGTTTCGGCCGAAGCTGCCGTCATCAGACGTCTCTCCGCTCGAAGTCGATGCGCGGATCGACCCAGGTGTAGATCAGGTCCGACAAGAGGCCGACGAACAGCCCGAGCAGCGAGAAGATGTAGAGATTGGCGAACACCACCGGATAGTCGCGGTCGATCACCGACTTGAAGCCGAGCAGGCCGAGGCCGTCGAGCGAGAAGATGTTCTCGATCAGCAGCGAGCCGGTGAAGAAGGCCGAGATGAAGGCGCCGGGAAAGCCGGCGATGACGATCAGCATGGCGTTGCGGAAGACATGGCCGTAGAGCACCTTGCGCTCCGACAGGCCCTTGGCCCGCGCCGTCACCACATACTGCTTGCGGATCTCTTCGAGGAAGGAGTTCTTGGTCAACAGCGTCGTCGTGGCGAAGGCCGACAACACAAGTGCGGTCAGCGGCAGCGTCATGTGCCAGAAATAGTCGAGGATCTTGTCCGGCCAGGACAACTGGTCCCAATTGTCGGAAACGATGCCGCGTAGCGGGAACCAGTCCCAGAACGAGCCGCCGGCGAACAGCACCATCAAAAGGATGCCGAACAGGAAACCGGGGATGGCGTAGCCGACGATCACCACGCCGCTGGTCCAGACGTCGAAGGTCGAGCCGTCCTGCACCGCCTTACGGATGCCGAGAGGGATCGAGATCAGGTAGGACAACAGCGTGATCCACAGCCCGATCGAGATCGACACCGGCATCTTTTCCAGGATCAGGTCAAGCACCGAGATGTCGCGGAAATAGCTGTCGCCGAAATCGAAGCGGGCGTAGTTCCACAGCATCATGCCGAAGCGCTGGAGGGGCGGCTTGTCGAAGCCGAACTGCTTTTCGAGCTTCTTGATGAATTCGGGGTCAAGCCCCTGCGCGCCGCGATATTTCGAGCTGACGTTGCCTGCGACATCGAGATTGGTGGCGCCGGCATCGCCACCGCCACCGCCGCCGAGGCGATCGGTGCCGCCCTGGTTGGTGAGCCGGGCGATAACCTGCTCGACCGGACCGCCGGGAGCGAACTGGATGACGGCGAAGGATATCGCCATGATGCCGAACAGCGTCGGGATCATCAAAAGGATGCGGCGCAGGATATAAGCGCCCATCAGGCAGCCGGCCCTGCGCGAACAGTCATGTCAGGCTTTGCCAATCTTTGTCGCCTTGCCCTTGTCGAACCACCACGCCGTTTCGACCGGAAAGCCGAAATCGGGTTTCTGCTCGGGAACACCGAACATGTCCCAATAGGCGACGCGGTGATTCGCGAGATAGTATGTTGGAATCCAGTCTAGCCGCGCGCGCAAGACCCGGTCGAGCGCCCTGAGCGCCGTGACGAGTTCTGTTCGGCTTTTCGCCTTGCCTGCCGCCACGATCAGTGCGTCGATGGCCTTGCTTTCGGTACCCGGATAGTTGCGCTGCCCGGGGATCTTCGCCATCCGCGAGTCGTACAGCATCTCCAGGCCGTCGGCAGTGGGCGTCGCTCCGATCGACCAATGGAGCAGGTTGAAATCGAAGTCGAAATCGCTCTGCCGCTCTTCATATTGTGTCGAATCGACCTGCCGGATCGACGCGTCGATCCCAATCGCCTTCATGTTCTCGGACCATTTGGTGAAGAGACGGACGATGCCATCGTCTTCGGCGAGCATTTCCACGCGCAGCCGCTCCCCCTTTTCATTGACGACGAAATCGCCCGCCCGCTTCCAGCCGGCTTCGGCGAGCAGTTTTGAAGCCTTGCCGAGCAGTTTGCGGTCGCGGCCTGAACCGTCGGATACGGGCTGCATGACCGGTTCGCCGAAGGTTTCTGGCGGCAACTCGGCTCGAAACGGTTCCAGCAAGGCCAGTTCCTGGGCCGAGGGCAAGCCCTCAGCCTTATAGTCCGAGCGTTCGAAATTCGAATGCGAACGCTCGTAAGAACCAAAAAACAGGACGCGCCTGGTCCATTCGAAATCGAAGCAATTGGCAATCGCCAGTCTTACGCGCACATCGCGGAATTGCGGACGACGCTGGTTCAGCGCGACCGCCTGCATGTCGGGCGACTTCTCGCCGGGAAATTCCCGTTTGACGACCTTGCCATCCTTAAGCGCCGGAAAGTCATAACCGGTTGCCCATACCCGCGAGGTGAATTCTTCGCGAAAATGCGTGTCGCCCTTCTTGAAGGCTTCAAATGCTGCCTGGCGATCGAGATAGAAGTCGATACGAATGCGGTCGAAATTGTTAAGGCCACGATTCACGGCGAGATCGCGGCCCCAATAGTCGGCGACGCGTTCATACTCGACAGTCTGTCCAGCCACGACGCGCCCCATCTTGTATGGTCCGGAGCCGAGCGGCGGCGTCATCGTCGAGGCATCGAAGTCATTGGCCGTATAAAAGGCCTTGGACACGATCGGCATTCCGACGACCGTAAGAATGTTCTGCGCGGATTGTTCGCCGTTGAAGGTCAGGTCGAGGGTGACGGCATCGATGGCAGCCGCCTCCGTCAAATAGCGCAACGCCTTGGACAGGTTTGGATGGCCCTGGTCCTTGTACAGCTTCAATGCGAAGGCGACGTCCTCGGCGGTAAGAGGTGTGCCATCGTGGAATCGCGCTTGCGGTCGCAGGGTGAAGCGGAAGCCGTTGCGGTCTTGCGACAAGGTAACGGACTCGGCAAGCACGCCATACATCGCGTCCGGTTCGTCGAGTGCGCTTGTCATTAGCGAATCGAAGCAGAGTTCCGTGCGCGGCGGCGAATCGCCTTTCAGCACCAGGGAATTCAACGTGTTGAACGTCAGGAAACTCTGATTCAAGGTGGCGTTCGGCGGCGCGAAATTCATCTGGCCGCCCTTCGGCGCGTCCGGATTGACGTAGTCGAAATGCGTGAAGTCGGGCTTGTATTTCAGGTCGCCGAAGGCCGACAGGCCATGCAACTTGACGCCGGTCGGCGTCTCGGCAAACGCCCGGCCCGGCAGCAGCGCAGCGGCGCCTGCCGCGGCGCCGAGCGCCAGGAAGTCGCGACGAGGAAGCAGCCGCCGCATCAATCGAGGCCTTTGTACTTGCCGGCCAGCGCCTTTTCCTTCTCAGGGTCGACCCACCAGGAATCGATGTCGGCGCCGCGGTAGCTGGGCTGCTTTTCCGGTATGCCGAACTTGTTCCAGTAGGCGAGCCAAACCACCGCGCGGTAGTATTGCGGCACGACATAGTAATTCCACAACAGCACCCGATCGAGCGCATGGGTGGCGGCGACGAGATCGTCGCGGTCGGTGGCGAAGATGATGCGGTCGACGAGCGCGTCGACCACCGGGTTCTTGATGCCGGAATAATTGCGCGATCCCGGCGTGTCCGCCGCCTTCGAGCTCCAGAAGTCGCGCTGCTCGTTGCCGGGCGATTCCGATTGCTGGAGTATGCTGGTTATCACGTCGTAGTCGAAATTGTTGACGCGGTTGATGTACTGCGTCTGGTCGATGATCCGCAGCGTCGCATCGACGCCGATCTTGCGCAGATTGGCGATCCAGGGACTGGCGATGACCTGGTCGGTGTCGTTCGAGCCGAGTATCTCGAACTTGAACGGCGCGCCGGTTTTGGCATTCACCATCTTGCCGCCCTTGATCACCCAGCCTGCCTTGGCGAACAGGTCGACCGCCTGTTTCAGATATTTGCGCTCGGCTTGCGGTGCGTCGTAGACCGGCAGCTTGAATTCCTGGGTGAACAGCTCCGGCGGCAGCTTGTCGCGATACTTCTCCAGGATTTCGAGCTCCTTGCCCTGCGGCAGCCCGCTCGACGCCAGTTCCGTGCCCTCGAAATAGCTGTGGGTGCGCGTGTTCGAGTTGTAGAACAGCGTGCGGTTCATCGTTTCGAAGTCGAACGGATAGGTCAGCGCGGCGCGCACGAGCCGATCCTGGAACAGCGGCCGCCGCTGGTTCAGCACGAAAGCCTGCATCGGCTCGGGTGACGTTGTCTTGAATTCCTTCTTGACCACGTCGCCAGCGCTCACCGCCGGAAAGTTGTAGGCCGTCGCCCAGCGTCGCGAGCTGTTTTCCGGCTTGATGTCGTCGAGCCCGCCCTTGGTGAAGGCCTGCCAGGCGGCATTGTCGTCCAGGATATAGGTAAAGCGCTGGGTGTCGAAATTCTCACGGCCGATCTTCACCGGCAGCTTGGCGGCCCAATAATCGGGCACGCGCTGCCAGACGATTTCAGAGCCCGGCTTGAAGCTGGCGATCTTGTAGGCGCCGGAACCCAGCGGCGGCTCCAGCGTCGGCCTGGTGACGTCGCGCTTCTTGCCGCCGGCGTCGGTGCCCTCCCACCAGTGCTTCGGCAGCACGACGAGGTCGCCGAGGATCTTGGGCAATTCCCGATTGCCCTTCTGGTTGAAATGGAACTCGACCTCGTGATCGGAGACGGCGACGGCGTCGGTCACGTTCTCGAAATAGCGGCTGTACATCGGACTGTTGGCCTTGAGCACCTGGAACGACCAGATCACATCGTCGACTGTGATCGGCTGGCCGTCATGCCACTTGGCGCGCGGGTCGAGGCGGTAGGTCGCCGACGAATAGTCCGGCGGGTATTTGTAGGCCTCGGCGATCAGCGGGTGGCTGACGCTGCCTTCATCGGTCGCCTGGTCCATCAGCGTGTCGTAGAGCAGCCCGCCGCCGAACTGCGCGAAGCCGGCGGCCGGCGATCCCTGCACGATATAGGGATTGAAGCTGTCGAAGGTGCCGACAACGACGGAGTTGAACATGCCTCCCTTGGGTGCATCCGGATTGACGTAGTCGTAACGCTGGAAATTCTCGCCGTATTTGGAAGGGCCGATCAGCGAGGAGGTGGTGTGCCATTCGTCGGCGGAGCTGGCCTGCACGCTTGCGGCGAAAGCAACCGCCAGCATCAATGCGAAAAACGTCCGGAAGCGGCCGACCGTCATGCGTTCTCCTCGTCGCGAACAGTACTCACGGCAATCTAGATCATTTGACGCCTGTGAAAACCGCAAGTGCCGGCTTTTGTAGCCGCATATGCGGTTTTCCTAACAGAAAAAGCCGGGACGAACCCGGCTTTTCTGAGGTTGCCTCTATGACAAATTGTTTATTGAGCAGGTGCCGCGGGCTTCGCCGGGGCGGCGCCTTCTGCCGGCTTGGCGGGTGCGGCACCTTCCGCCGGCTTGGCGCCCTCGGCGGGCTTGGCTTCGGCCGAAGCGCCCGGCTGCGGCAGCGGCTTCGGATTGTCCGACAGCGTGCGCAGATAGGCGATCACATTGGCGCGGTCCTCATCCTTGGGCAGGCCGGCGAAACCCATCGCCGTGCCCTTCACGAACTTCTTCGGCGAGGTGATGAAGTGGTTGAGGTTGTCGTAGGTCCACTTCTCGGCGCCGCCCTTGGAAAAATCCTTCATGCCGGCCGAATAGGCGAAGCCCTCGTGCTCGGCGACGGGGCGGTCGACGATGTCCCACAGATCCGGACCGACCTTGTTCGGGCCGCCCTTCTCGCCGGAGTGGCAGGCCTGGCACTTCTTGAAGATGGCGGCGCCTGCCTCGGCATTGGCGGTGGCGAGCAGGTCGGCGATCGGCTTGGCTTCGGCAGCCGGCGCGGCGGCGCCGCCGCCTTCCGCCGGCTCGGCCGCCTCGATGGCGAAGCCAGGCTTCTCGGGCGCTGGCGAAGCGAACAGCGCGTTCGAGACGATGCCGACCGAAAAGACCACGAAGACGGTTCCGAGGAATCCGGCGAGCAGCTTGTTGACTTCGTTGGAATCCATACGCCCCTTGCTCCCTTTTCCGGCGGACCGTCCCGTCCACTCCGTCCGTCGGTATCGTCAAAGGCCCGGAGGGGCCAGTCAAATCGGGCGGAAACTAGGTCTTTTGCTTCGGCGTTGCAACACATATAAGGGCGCTTCCAGTGAGACGTTTTGCCACTTTTCCATAAGCTTTCCCGGCTGCCCCAAAAGTCCCATGTCGACATTGATCCTGATCCCCGCCCGCATGGCCTCGACGCGCCTGCCGGGCAAGCCGCTGGCCGACATCGCCGGCGCGCCGATGATCGTCCATGTCGCCCGCCGCGGCGCCGAGGCAGGGCTCGGCCGCGTGGTGGTGGCGACCGATACGGAGGCCGTGGCGCAAGCGGTTCGGGAGCACGGTTTCGAGGCGGTGATGACGCGCGCGGATCACGAATCGGGCTCCGACCGCATCTTCGAGGCGCTCACCGCGCTTGACCCGCAGAAAAAGGTCGAGACCATCGTCAATGTGCAGGGCGATCTGCCGACGATCGACCCTGAAATCATCGGCGCGTCACTGCGGCCCTTCGCCGACCCGGCGGTCGACATCGCCACGCTCGGTGTCGAGATCGTCCGCGACGACGAGAAGACCAATCCGAACGTCGTCAAGATCGTCGGCTCGCCGCTCTCCGCGACTAGGCTGAAGGCGCTCTATTTCACCCGCGCCACGGCGCCGTGGGGAGAGGGGCCGCTCTATCACCACATCGGCCTCTACGCGTATCGCCGCGCCGCGCTCGAACGCTTCGTCGCGCTGAAGCCGTCGCCGTTGGAGCGCCGTGAGCGGCTGGAACAGCTGCGGGCGCTCGAAGCCGGCATGCGCATCGATGCCGAGATCGTCCGGTCGCTGCCGCTCGGCGTCGACACGCCCGATGACCTGGACCGCGCCAGGCAAATCCTTTCAAACTGAGATATCCAGAGAGACTTTGGCGCATGCCTGAAAAGACCAACAGAATTTCCTTCCAGGGCGAGCCCGGAGCCAATTCCGACACAGCCTGCCGCAACATGTTCCCGTCGATGGAGCCGTTGCCCTGTCCGACCTTCGAGGACGCCTTCAACGCGGTGGAGACCGGCAAGGCCGAGCTCGCCATGATCCCGATCGAGAACACGATCGCGGGCCGTGTCGCCGACATCCATCACCTGCTGCCGGAATCGCGGCTGCACATCGTCGGCGAGTATTTTTTGCCGATCCACTTCCAGCTGATGGTGCTGCCGGGCGTCAAGCGCGAGGAGATCAGAAGCGTGCACAGCCATATCCACGCGCTTGGCCAGTGCCGCAAATACATCCGCAAGAACGGTTGGAAGCCGGTTGTCGCCGGCGATACGGCGGGTTCGGCCAAGATGGTTTCCGAGGTCAGGGATCGCACCATGGCCTCGCTCGCGCCCGCGCTCGCAGCCGAGCTCTACGGCCTCGACATCATCGAGAAGAATGTCGAGGATACCGACTCCAATGTCACCCGCTTCGTCGTGCTGACCAAAAACAAGCAATGGGCCGAGCGGCCTTCGCCGGACGCCAAGATGATGACCACCTTCATCTTCCGCGTCCGCAACGTACCGGCCGCGCTCTACAAGGCCATGGGCGGCTTCGCCACCAACGGCATCAACATGACCAAGCTGGAGAGCTATCAGCTCGGCGCCTTCACCGCGACGCTGTTCTATGCCGATATAGAGGGCCACCCGGACGATCCGCTGGTCAAGCTGGCGCTCGACGAACTGCGCTTCTTCTCGCGCGAGATGCGCATCCTCGGCGTCTATCCGGCGAGTGCGTCGCGTGAGCAGTGGAAGGTGGCGGATTAGCTCTCTTGTTTGAACGGGGCGTTCCGAAAACCATTTTTGGCAACACCCTAGGTCAAACACAATCAGCGGCCTGCCGGATTGCGGTGTCGAAGGCTCGATCCGAACCAATGAGTCGTGCGATCCTATCGATCGTCGCACGCACCTCTGGCAATTTGCGATCATCGCCATGCACCACCAACCATTGTTCGTGCGACAGTTCCTCGATCACGCCATCAGTGCGAACCAGATCGTTGTGGGCATCGCCAACAAAGCAGGGCAATACCACATGGCCAGCGCCAGCAAGCGCGAGGTCAAGGAGTGAGCGCGGTTGAGTGACTTCAAACCGGATTTGATCTCGTTTGTGGGCGCGCACCCAGATTGCTGATGGTGTGTTCACCGTAGCCGCGATCCAATCAGCTTTTCGAACGGCATTTGGGTGTGAATAGGGGGCAAATGCTACGGTCTTTGTCCTCCGAGCCGCGAGTCCTGGCTCGGACGGCCTCCGGTTGCGGATCCCGATCAACGCCTCGCGCCTGCCTATGTTCTGCACCTCTTCAACAGCGCTGAAGACAATGCTGCGGTCGGTCACTCCCAGTTTTTCGATGTTGCGCGCCAGGTACCACGTCATCCAGGTGCCCGCGGACACACGGATGGGCGCCGACACGTTTCGTCGTGAGAATTCCCGGCGGATATCCAGGAACCGCTGCTCGATGGTCTCAGCCTGAGATGTCAGTGCTCGACCTGCTGCCGTCAACTCATAGCCGGATGGCAGCCGGGAGAACAACTCCGCACCCAACGCTCGTTCAAGATCGACGATATGTCGGCTCAGCGTTGCCGCACTCTGACCAACAGTCTTCGCCGCAGACGAAAGGCTTCCATCGCGTGCGACCGCCAGAAAGATTCTCAGGTCCGACCAGTCGATAGCCATTTCATTCATGCGCGACCCTCTTCATTTTTGTTGTCTCCCATCTGACGTCGATCTGGCGCCATATCAAGACCGTGCAGTCAGCGGAGAACACAGATATGGCGCCGAAAATTCACCTTGGATCGCGCATCGGCATGGGTTGCTGGGCGATCGGTGGCCACTTTTGGTCAGGCGAGATCCCGGTCGGATATTCCGGCGCTGACGACAGCCAATCCGTAAAAACCATTCACGCGGCATGGGATGGTGGAATCCGGCTCTTCGATACGTCGGCGGTGTATGGAGCCGGGCACTCGGAGGAGCTTTTGGGCAAGGCGCTCTCAGGCCGTTCTGAAGCAGTTGTCGTGTCGAAGTTCGGCCATTCCTTCGATCCGGCTTCCCGCCAGATGACTGGCCCAAGGTTCGACCCCGAATATGTGCGCTGGTCGGTCGGTGAGAGCCTTCGCCGGCTAGGTCGCGATTGCATCGACGTGATGTTGCTTCACCTGAACGATCTCACCGTCGAACATGCGGAACCGGCGTTTGAGGTCTTGGAGCAGCTTGTCCGTGTCGGAGCCATTCGAAGCTATGGCTGGAGCACCGACTTTCCATCAAGTGTCCAGGCATTCGCTGACCGGAGCGGCTTTTCAATGGTCCAGCATTCGATGAACGTCTTCTTCGATGCACCGTCGATGTGCGAAACCGCACATAACAACGGGTTGGCCCAGCTGATCCGGTCGCCGCTCGCCATGGGCGTGTTAACGGGGAAATTCTCGGACGGACGTGCGGTTCCACCGGACGATGTCAGGTCGGTTCCCGCGGATTGGCAGGTATACTTTGAAGCATCGCGCGCCCGTTCCGAACTGACCAGGCAGATCGATGCAATCCGCGATTTGCTCACCGCTGGCGGGCGGACGCTCGGTCAGGGAGCCTTGTGCTGGCTGCTGTCGAAAGGTTGCAACATTCACCCCATCCCGGGCGCGAAAACGCCCGCGCAGGCTGTTGAGAATGCTGCAGCCATGGAATTCGGGCCGCTGTCAGAGACCGTGATGGCCGAGATCGAAACCATTCTCCAAAGGCCGCCAGAAGGTGAGTTTCGCGCTCGATAGGTGCCGCCCCGTTGTGGCTTCGCAATGGCCACTTGGGCGATGCGGTTGTTTTGAGCGCCTAACCCCAACCCAAAGGCACGTAGTCGATCTCCATGAACGCCTCGACCTCCGGCACCCAGCGGTCCCGGACGAAGGCGACGTGGTCGGGGTGCTCGTTGTATCTCGTGTAGGCGGCCTGGTCGGCGAACTCCATCGAGAAGCCGAACTGGTAGTCGTTCTTGGGGCTGACCTGGCGCAGCTGCTCGAAATGCGTGACACCCTTGATCGCTGTCAGGATCTTCTTGGCATCGTGCAGGAACCGCTTCGCCTCCAGCGAATGCGGCGGATGCTTCAGCGTGAACACGACGGTATGGCGGATCATTTCCCTGCTCCTATTCGCTGTCGACCCAGGCGCGGATGAGGTGATGCGCGATCGCCCCCTTCGGCGGCGTGATCAAGCCGCTGGCATGCGTTCTGTCCAGCATCGAGCGCACCTCGTCGCGGAAAAACCAGCGGCAGTCCTCCAGCTCGTTGAGGTCGGCCTGGATGTCCTCGTTGAGCGGCTCGCCGAAGCAGCCGATCATCAGCGAGTAAGGAAACGGCCAGGGCTGGCTGGCGTGGTAGACGACGCGGCCGAGCTTTATGCCTGCCTCTTCCAGCGTCTCGCGGCGCACCGCCGCCTCGATCGTCTCGCCGGGCTCGATGAAGCCGGCAAGCGCCGAATACATGCCCGGCGCGAAATGCCGGCCGCGCCCGAGCAGGCATTTCTCGCGCGTCGCCGTCAGCATGATCGCCACCGGATCTGTGCGCGGGAAATGGTCGGTGCCGCAGGCCGGGCAATGTCGCCTGTAGCCGCCGGCGCGCATTTCCGAGCGGTTGCCGCACTTGCTGCAGAACGCATGGCTGGCGTGCCAGGCGAGCAGCGCAGCACCCTGCGCCAGCGCCCCGGCGGCCGCCTCGTCGATCAGGCCCTGCATGTAGACCGAACGGTAGTCGATCGCCTTCACCGCTTCCGGCAGATTTTCCGGCTCGATGCCGGCCGGCACGGCCAGCACCGGACCGCTGTCCGAAAGGCCGAGCAGCACGCCGTGGTCAAGCGAAGCCTCGAAGCCCTGGCTTTCCGCCGCCTTGAACCAGGGGTCGAACTGGCCGTCTTTCAATTTGAGATAGAGCCTGCCGCCATGCATCAGCATCAGCCGCGCCGTCTGATCGGCAAGCGCCTTCTCGACGGCGTCGTCGGCGCGGTTTTCCGATTGCCGGTCGATCCGGTTTCCGGCGAAACCGACGAACTGGCTCGGCTCGCGCAATGGCGCGTCAAACAGGCGAAAGCTCATGGTGACTCGAGGTTGGGGGACTCAAGGTGCAGGATGGACACTGATCGGCTTATAGCGCTGCCTTGATCGTTTCGGCAAACCGGCGGATATCGGGGCGCTGATAGGGCTCGCGCATGCCGTGCCCCCAGACCGGCCCCGGCCAGCCGGGGTCGCCTTCGGTACGGGCGATGACATGGACATGCAGCTGGCGCACGATGTTGCCCAAAGCACCGGTGTTGATCTTGGTGCAGCCGGTCACCCGTTTCAGCGCCTGCGCCACCATATTGGTCTCGAAGGTCAACATCGCCTGGTCGAGCGGCGTCAGATCGTGGATTTCCTCAACGCCCGGCCGCTGCGGCACAAGGACCAGCCACGGCCAGCGGCGATCGTTCATCAGCCTGAGCTCGCACAGGCCGAGCCACATGAGCTGCTCACTGTCCGCCTCCAACCGGGCGTCCAGCGTGAATCCGGCCTTGAGGCCAGGCAGCATGGGCGTTTCCTTCGCTTTTGTAATATTTTCCAAACCGGGGAACGCTAGAGCGGCGGCAAGGTGGCTGCAAGCGATTCATTGGCCGCTGTTGTCGATTTAAAGGCTTCCGCGCCTGCATCGCTTGGCCGGTCATTCACCTCCACCCTTGCATTTCGCCGCCGAATTGCCGATATGGAGCGCGGGAGGTTGGTGGTGGACGATCCACTCGCCAACCGGGTCAGGTCCGGAAGGAAGCAGCCCTAACGAGCCCGGAACGGGTCATTGTTCCAGCCTCCCGCCTCTTCGCCTTTCTCCCGCGACATTGACGGCGCCGAGCCGTGCGGGCGAGACTATGCGCAGGAATCGGCCGCCTGCAGTCCTTGGAGCTTTTGACGGCGAATGAGCGAAGCCGGAAATTTGGGGCCAAAAAATCCGGAGACGGAAAAGGCCGGCGCCTATCGCGTGCTGGCGCGCAAATATCGCCCCTCGAATTTCTCCGAGCTGATCGGCCAGGAGCCGATGGTCCGCACGCTGACCAACGCCTTTGCCACCGGCCGCATCGCCCAGGCCTGGATGCTGACCGGCGTGCGCGGTGTCGGCAAGACGACGACCGCGCGCATTCTGGCGCGGGCGCTCAACTACAAGACCGCGACCGTCGACCAGCCCTCGGTCGACCTGTCGGTCCCAGGCGAGCATTGCCAGGCGATCATGGAAGGCCGCCATGTCGACGTCATCGAGATGGACGCCGCCTCCCACACCGGCATCGACGACATCAGGGACATCATCGACCGCGTGCGCTATGCGCCGGTCTCGGCCCGCTACAAAGTCTACATCATCGACGAAGTGCACATGCTCTCCACCCAGGCCTTCAACGGCCTGTTGAAGACGCTGGAAGAGCCGCCGCCGCACGTCAAATTCATCTTCGCCACCACCGAGATCCGCAAGGTGCCGATCACGGTCCTGTCGCGTTGCCAGCGCTTCGATCTGAGGCGCATCGACGCCGGCGCGCTGGTCGCGCATCTTTCCTCGATTGCCGCCAAGGAGGGCATTTCCGTCGACGACGAGGCCCTGGCGATGATCGCTCGCGCGGCCGAAGGCTCGGCGCGCGATTCGCTCTCCATCCTCGACCAGGCGATCGCCCATGGCAGCGGTACGGTCAGTGCCGAGGCGGTGCGCGCCATGCTGGGGCTTGCCGACCGTGCCCGCATCATCGACCTGTTCGAGCATGTCATGAAGGGTGATGTCGCGGCGGCCTTGGCCGAGTTCCGCGCGCAATACGACACGGGCGCCGATCCGGCCGCCGTGCTCACCGATCTTGCCGAATTCAATCACCTCGTCGCCCGGCTGCGTTTCGTGCCGGCCGCGGCAGACGACGCTTCGCTCTCCGAGGACGAACGCCGGCGCGGTGCCGAGTTCGCGAGCGCGCTGTCGGTGCGCGTGCTGTCGCGAACCTGGCAGATGCTGCTCAAGGGCATTCCCGAGGTGCAGTCCTCCAACCGTCCGGTCAGCGCCGGCGAGATGGTGCTGATCCGGCTGGCGCACGCCGCCGACCTGCCGACGCTGGACGAGGCGCTGAAATCGCTGGAAGGCGCGGCAACCGTGCCGAATGGCGCGCCGCGCGCCAACGGAGCGCCCGCCGGCAATGGCGGCGGCGCAAGTGCCGTGGCCCGGATGCCGACCTCCACCGGCGGCGCGCAGACGATGCGGCTGGTCGAGGCGCAGCCCGTGCCCGCGACCTTCGCTCTGGCGCCGGTAGTTGAAACTCCCGTCGTGCCGGTCAAATCGCTGGCCGACATTGTTGCGCTTGCCGACGCCAATCGCGACATGGCCTTCAAGGTGCTCGTGAAACGTTGCGTAAGGCCCGTGCGCATCGAGCCTGGCCGCATCGACGTCACCCTGACCGACGATGCGCCGAAGATGCTGCTCAACGACCTGACCGCGAAGCTGCGCGCCTGGACCGGCCGCAACTGGCTGGTCTCGCTATCGAAGGAGGAAGGCGGCCAGACGCTGGCCGAGATGGAGACGACGAAGCGCGAGAACGCCTTCTCCGATGCCAGGAGCGACCCGACGGTTGCCGCCATTCTCGCCCGCTTTCCCGGCGCCAAGATCATCGACGTGCGCATTCCGGATGTGCCGGACGTGGAAGAGACCGGGGCTGACCTGCCGGTCGAGCCGGCCGTCGACGACGACGAGATTTGAAGAAATAAGAGGACGTTTGCAATGAAAGATCTTCTCGGCCTGATGGGCAAGGCGAAGGAAATGCAGGCCAAGTTCCAGGCCATGCAGGACGAGATCGCCACGCTGGAAGCCACCGGACAGGCGGGTGGCGGACTGGTCAGCGTGACGCTGACCGGCAAGTTCGAAATGAAGGCGCTGAAGATCGATCCGTCGCTGCTCAAGGACGACGAGGTCGAGATCCTCGAGGACCTGCTTTTGGCCGCTCACAATGACGCCAAAAATAAGGTCGAGCAGGTTATGCAGGAAAAGACCAAGGCGCTGACGGCAGGTCTGCCCATACCACCCGGAATGAAATTGCCGTTCTGAGGCGGCTGCCGCCAGTTAATTGATTATGAACGAAAATCGAGTTCGGGCCGCTATATTAACCATTTTGCCGGCAATGCTCACGGGTTCATTTCGCGACATTCATAAAGTTTTACCCAAGTCCAGAGGTTGCTAACCATCTAGCCATCTTTTTGCCTGAAAGAGTCTCATTCTTGCCACATCTCGGGGCGGGCTGGCATCTGGAAATGAGGCTTTTTTGTTGATCGCGACGCGATGGAAGACGCCGCTGCTGCTTATCGGCATCGCCGCTTCCCCCTTGTTCCTGGCCGGCTGCAGCCAGACCGCTTCACATGGCATGTCGGTGGCGAGCCTGGCCGACGCCGTCACGCCGAGCTTCCTCAGCTCGCGTTCCTACAAATACACGATGAAGGACAAGGAGTGCCTGCAAAGGGCGATGTTCTTCGAGTCCAACCGATCGAGCCGCGACGGCATGATCGCCGTCGGCACGGTCGTGATGAACCGGCTGCGCTCGGGCCAGCACGGCAGCACCATCTGCGAGGTCGTCGGCGAGAGGGGTCAGTTCGCTCCCGGCGTGCTGACCCGGCCGATGAATTCGAGGGCGCTGCCCGACGTCGAGGAGGCCGCCGAGGCGGTGCTCAAGGGCGAGCGCAAGGCCAAGCTCAAGAACACGATGTATTTCCACACCGCCGGCCTGCGCTTCCCTTACAACAACATGCATTACACGATGGTTGCCGGCGGCAACGCCTTCTATGAGAAGCGCGGCCGCAACTGGCAGCCGCTGCCGGATGAGCCCATGGTCGCCATGGCCTCCGGCAAGTCGCAGAAGACCGACCCTGCCGCTCCGGTGCTCGTCGCTTCCGCCGAGCCGGTGGTCAAGACGATTGTCCATGCCGATCCGGCCAAGCAGGCCGCTATGACCGCTGCTGCCGCACCGGCGCGTATGGGTGAGCCTGCAACCGCCCCCGCCGAGCAGACCTATATGACGGCTTCCGCCGCGCCGGCGCAGAAGTCCGGCCGAGTCACGGCGAAGCCGATCGTGGTGGCGATGCAGGAACCGATGGAGGAGCCGGACGCGTCGCGTTTCGGCGGCACGTTGAAGGGCCGGTACGTCACCTCCGTTCCAAGCGCGCCGCAGGAAGCGGCGATGGGTTTCCAGTCGACACCTGAGAACACCGACGCCATCGGCGCGCTGATCGTGAGCCAGAACCGGCCGCTCGAAGCCTACTGAGGCCAATGGCATCCGACACAAAGGCCCGCCATGGCAGCATGGGCGGGCCTTGTGTCATTGCGGCTGTTCCAAACCGCCCGGAAAAATCCTAGATCAAGGCGATGTCGAAACGAATCGCCGGTCCAGAGATCGAACGCCTGATCCAGCTCCTGGCCAAGGTGCCGGGGCTCGGGCCGCGTTCGGCCAGGCGCGCGGCCCTCCATCTCATCAAGAAGAAGGAGCAGTTGCTCGAACCTTTGGCCGCCGCCATGGGCGAGGCGGTCGACAAGGTGCGCATCTGCTCGACCTGCGGCAATGTTGACACCTCCGACCCTTGCATGATCTGCACCGACCCGCGCCGCGACGCCGGCACCCTGATCGTCGTCGAGGACGTCTCCGACCTCTGGGCGCTGGAGCGCGCCGCCGCCATGAACGTGCGCTACCACGTGCTCGGCGGCACGCTGTCGCCGCTCGACGGCATCGGCCCCGACCAGCTCAACATCCGCTCGCTGGTCGACCGTGTGGCCGGCGGCGAGGTGAAGGAAGTGATCCTCGCCGTCAACGCCACCGTCGAGGGCCAGACCACCGCGCACTACCTGACCGACCAGCTCTCGGGCCTCGACGTCAAGGTGACCAGACTCGCGCATGGCGTGCCGGTCGGCGGCGAGCTCGACTATCTCGACGAAGGCACGCTGGCCGCTGCGCTGCGATCGAGGACGGCGTTTTGAGAGAGTGGGGAGGGGGCTTGTGATGGGTTCTTCTTCTGAAGCGATTGCACTCCGTCCCACCCCCCTCTGTCCTGCCGGACATCTCCCCTGCAAGGGGGGAGATTGGCTGTTTTGGCGCCTTGCGTCATCCTGCGGCGTTGGTGATTGGCGAAAGCCTGCGCGTCATCTGATCTCCCCCCTTGCGGGGGAGATGTCCGGCAGGACAGAGGGGGGCGCGAAGGAACGCGGCTTCTATGGATTGGCCGTCACGATCTTCGTTGTAATCGCTATGGCGTTGGGTGTTTCGACCCCCTCCCGCGCCGCCCCCATCGACGACCAGTTCCAGGCCTGGCTGCAAAACGACCTCTGGCCCGAGGCGCAGGCCAAGGGCATCTCCAAAAAAACCTTCGACGCCGCCTTCATCGGCGTGAAGCCGAACCTGAAATTGCCGGACCTCGTCATGCCCGGCAAGAAGCCGACGACGCCTGAAAAACAGCATCAGGCCGAGTTCGGTCCGCCCGCCAACTATTTCGCCGAGAAGATCATTCGCCCCGTCACCGCCGGCGGACGGTCGCGCGAGAGCGCCAACGCAAGAGTGCTCGGGCTGATCGAGAAGCGTTACGGCGTGCCTGGCGAGATCGTGCTGGCGATTTGGGGTCGCGAGACCGGCTTCGGCGCGGCCAGGATGCCTTACGACGCCTTCGAGGTGCTGGGCACCAAGGCGTTCATGTCGACCAAGAAGGATTTCTTCCGCACGGAGGTGCTGGCGGCGCTCGAGCTCGTCGAGCGCGGGCTCGCCCCGGTCAACGCGATGAAGTCGTCCTGGGCCGGCGCGCTCGGCCAGCCGCAATTCATGCCGACGTCTTTCCTCAAGCATGCCGTCGATTTCGACGGCGACGGCCGGCCCGACATCTGGAATTCGACGCCGGACGTGCTCGCCTCGATCGCCAATTACCTCGTCCACTACGGCTGGGTGAGGGGGCGCGGCTGGGGGACCGAGGTGATCGCGCCGGCCAACGTCTCCTGTTCGCTCGAAGGACCCGATCAGGGCAAGAAGATTTCCGACTGGGTGGCGATGGGCGTCAGGCGCGCGGACGGCAAAGCGTTCCAGGCGAGCGAGCTGAAAGCCGAGGGCTTCCTTCTGATGCCGGCCGGGCGCAGCGGCCCGGCCTTCCTCGTCACGCCGAACTTCTATGTGCTGAAGGAGTATAACACCAGCGACCTCTATGCGCTGTTCATCAGCCACGCCGCCGACCGCATCGCCAAGGGCGACGCCACCTTTGCCGGCGACTGGGGCCCGGTCGGCGATCTCCACCGGTCCGATATCGCATCGCTCCAGCGGGCGCTGGAGGCGAAGGGGTACGATGTCGGCAGCGCCGATGGCCTGCCCGGTTTCAAGACGCGTCGCTCGATCGGCACCTGGCAGTCGAAGAACGGCAAGGCCGCGACCTGCTTTCCCGACGCGAGCCTGGTTGCGCAGATGAAATGACGGGCGACTTCCAAGCGTCGAAAGTTTAGCAGATTTTTCCCGATTGGAGCCTTCGATTAGGCGGTGCACGGTTCGACTCGCGGCGGCTCGTTCTGGCCCAATAAGCTGTTTCGCAAAATGCGCGTTGCCGGTTCGAGCGCCGCCGAATAGGGTGTTGACCAACTGGACAAAAACCACGACGGTAAGCGGTCCGAGCCGCCGTCGGCTTCGAGAAGAATAATGCAGCCCTGAGCCGGGAACTCAGGTCAACAAAACAGGGAACGATCATCATGATGCTGGAAAAGTTTGCTCTCCGTGGCTTGCTTGCGGGTGTGGCGATGTCTGCGCTGCTTGCCGCGCCCGCTTTTGCGGTCACGCCTGCCGACACGCTGGTCGAAGGCTTCGCCTTCGACGACATCATCACGATGGATCCGGGCGAGGCGTTCGAGCTGTCGACCGCCGAGGTCACCGGCAACACCTATGATCTTCTGGTCCGCCTCGACCTCAGCGACACCTCCAAGGTGAAGGGCGACCTTGCCGAGAGCTGGACCGTTTCCGACGACGGCCTGACCTACACCTTCAAGCTGAAGCCCGGCATGAAGTTCGCTTCCGGCAATCCGATCACCGCGGCCGACGTCGCCTATTCCTTCGAGCGCGCCATCAAGCTCGACAAGAGCCCGGCCTTCATCATCAACCAGTTGGGCATCAGCGGCGACAACGTCACCGAGAAGGCCAAGGCGGTCGACGACACGACTTTCCAATTCGTCGTCGACAAGGCCTACGCGCCGAGCTTCGTGCTGAACTGCCTGTCGGCCACCGTCGCTTCGGTCGTCGACAGCAAGCTGGTCAAGGAACATGTCGCCGCCGTCACCCCAAGCGCCGACTACAAATGGGACAACGACTTCGGCAACGCCTGGCTGAAGACCGGCTATGCCGGCTCAGGCCAATACAAGCTCCGCGAATGGCGCGCCAATGAAGTCGTCGTTCTGGAACGCAACGACAATTATAACGGCGAAAAGGCGAAGCTCGCCCGCGTCATCTACCGCTACATGAAGGAAAGTTCGGCGCAGCGTCTGGCGTTGGAAGCCGGCGACATCGACGTCGCCCGCAACCTCGAGCCGAACGACCTCGACGCCATCGCCAAGAACGCCGATCTCACCACCACCAGCGCGCCGAAGGGCACGGTCTATTACATCAGCCTCAACCAGAAGAACGCCAACCTCGCCAAGCCGGAGGTTCGCCAGGCGTTCAAATACCTGGTCGACTATGACGCGCTGGGCTCGACCATCCTCAAGGGAATCGGCGAGATCCACCAGTCCTTCCTGCCCAAGGGCGACCTCGGCGCGATCGACGACAACCCGTTCAAGCTTGACGTCGCCAAGGCCAAGGAACTGCTCGCCAAGGCCGGCCTGGCGGACGGCTTCAGCGTGACCATGGACGTGCGCACCGGCCAGCCCACCACCGGCATGGCGGAATCGATCCAGCAGACGCTCGGCCAGGCCGGCATCAAGCTGGAGATCATCCCCGGCGACGGCAAGCAGACGCTGACCAAGTACCGCGCCCGCAACCACGATATCTATATCGGCAACTGGGGCCAGGACTATTTCGATCCGAACTCCAATGCCCAGACCTTTGCTTCGAACCCGGACAATTCCGACGCCGCCAAGATCAAGACCCTGGCCTGGCGCAATGCCTGGGACATTCCGGACCTGACCAAGCAGACCGAGGCGGCGCTGCTGGAAAAGGATTCGGCCAAGCGCGCCGACATGTACAAGGATCTGCAGAAAAAAATCCTCGACACCAGCCCCTTCGTCGTCATCAACCAGCAGCTCGAAGTGGCCGGCCTGCGCAAGAACCTCAAGGGCTTCGCGCTCGGACCGAGCTTCGACACCAACTTCGTCGGGCCGGTCTCGAAGGAATAGCGTTTTCGGACGCGCCGCGTGAGCGTAGCTGAGAACCAGGCGGCGGCGGGGCGCGGCAGCGCCCGCGCCGTCGCTATCTTGTCGTCGATCGGCCGCTTCCTGGTCATCGCGGTGACGACCTATCTCGGTCTTCTCGCGGTGACCTTCTTCATCGGCCGCGTCATCCCGATCGATCCGGTGCTGGCCGTGCTCGGCGACCGGGCGCCGACCGCCGTCGTCGAGCGCACGCGCCGCGAGATGGGCCTCGACCTGCCGCTGATCGAACAGTTCTACATCTATGTGAAAAGCGCGCTTCGCGGCGATTTCGGCACCTCGGTGCTGACCACCAATCCGGTGATGTCCGACATCCGCCGCGTCTTCCCGGCGACGATCGAGCTCGCAACGCTGGGCACGATTATCGGCGCCGTCATCGGCGTGCCGCTCGGTGTGCTGGCGGCGGTGCGGCGCGGCAGCCTCATCGACCAGATCGTGCGCATCATCGGCCTGATCGGCTATTCCGTGCCGATCTTCTGGCTCGGGCTTCTCGGGCTCGTGCTGTTCTACGCCAAGCTGCAATGGGTCGCCTTTCCGGCGCGGCTCGACGTCGTCTACGAATACACTTTCACGCCGATCACCGGCTTTTATCTCCTCGACGCGGCGATGCAGGGGCAGTGGGACGTCTTCTACGACGCCTACCGCCACATCATCCTGCCGGCTTCGCTGCTCGGCTACTTCGCGCTCGCCTATATCAGCCGCATGACGCGCTCCTTCATGCTGAACGAGATGGCGCAGGAATACATCGTCGCCGCGCGCGCCAAGGGCCTGTCGGAAACGCGCATCATCTGGGGCCATGCGCTGCGCAACGCCGCGGTGCCGATGGTGACGGTGATCGCGCTTTCCTACGCCAGCCTGCTGGAAGGCTCGGTGCTGACCGAGACCGTCTTTTCCTGGCCGGGCATCGGGCTCTATATCACCAACTCGTTGCAGAATGCCGACATGAACGCTGTGCTCGGCGGCACCATCATCATCGGCTCGGTGTTCATCGGTATCAACCTTCTGTCCGATTTGCTCTACCAGCTGCTCGATCCGAGGACGAAGGCCGGATGAGCAGAGATATCGCACTTTCGGGCCTGGCTGCGGCCAATCACCCCCGCTCCGGCCCTTCGGGCCACCTCTCCGGGGAAAGGAAAAGCTGGTCGCATGCTTGGCGCCTTTCCTCTCCCCCGCCGAACGGGGGAGAGGTGGTCTGCGAAGCAGACCGGAGTGGGGGTCGACAGCTTCAAGAGGCATCGTCATGACCGCCTCTGACGCCGGCTCCCTCTCCCGCCGCGAATGGTTGCTGTCGGAGCGGCCGGCTTCGCGCCTGCAGGCGAGGCTCGGCCGCGCCTATGTGGCGTGGCGGCGTTTTTCCGCCAACCGGCTGGCCTTCGTCGGTCTGCTGATCATCCTCGCACTGGTAGCGGTTGCCGCCTTTGCCGATGTGTTGGCGCCCTATTCGCCGACCGTGGGTGACCTGAAGAATGCCCGCTTGCTGCCGCCGGGCGCCGCGCACTGGTTCGGCACCGACGACCTTGGCCGCGACATCTATTCGCGCATCGTCTACGGCTCGCGCTGGACGCTCTACGTCGTCATCCTCGTCGCCATCATTGCGGCTCCGATAGGTTTGCTCGTCGGCACTGTCGCCGGCTATGCCGGCGGCTGGACCGACGCTATCCTGATGCGCATCACCGACATTTTTCTCGCCTTCCCGAAGCTGGTGCTGGCGCTGGCCTTCGTGGCGGCGCTTGGCCCCGGCATCGAGAACGCGGTGCTGGCGATCGCCATCACCTCCTGGCCGCCATATGCGCGCATCGCGCGGGCCGAGACGCTGACGGTGCGCAACTCCGACTACATCAAAGCCGTGCAACTGATGGGCGCCTCGCCCTTCCGTATCGTGCTGCGCCACATCATGCCGCTTTGCATCTCCTCGCTGATCATCCGGGTGACGCTCGACATGGCGGGCATCATCCTCACCGCCGCCGGCCTCGGCTTCCTCGGCCTCGGCGCGCAGCCGCCGCTGCCCGAATGGGGCGCGATGATCGCGTCCGGCCGCCGCTTCATCCTCGACCAGTGGTGGGTGGCCGCGGCACCAGGCGCCGCCATCCTCATCGTCAGTCTCGGCTTCAACCTGCTCGGCGACGGCCTGCGCGACGCGCTCGATCCCCGGAGTGGTGACCAATGAGCGACGACCAATGAGCGGCAATCCAGATAGGCAGCAAAAAGGCACGCTGCTCGACGTCGAAGATCTGCGCGTCACCTTCCCGACGCGTACCGGCGTCGTGCAAGCCGTGCGCGGCGTCTCCTTCTCGCTCGGCCGCGAGCGGCTCGGCATTGTCGGCGAGAGCGGCTCCGGCAAGTCGCAGACCGGCCGTGCCATCATGGGCGTGACCCCGCCGCAGGCTATAGTATCGGCGAAGAAGCTCGGCTTCGACGGCATCGATCTGCTCTCCATATCGCCGGGCCAGCGCCGAGCGCTGCGGGGAAACCGCATCGCCATGATCCTGCAGGATCCGAAATACTCGCTCGATCCGGTGATGACCATCGGCCGCCAGATCGTCGAAACGCTGCGCACGCACGAAAAGGTCTCCAAGGCCGAGGCGCGCGAACGGGCGCTGGAGATGCTGCGGGCGGTGCAGATCCGCGACCCGGGCCGGGTCTTCGACCTGCATCCGCATGAAGTCTCGGGCGGCATGGGCCAGCGCGCCATGATCGCCATGATGCTGATCGCCGGGCCGGAGCTGATGATCGCCGACGAGCCGACCTCGGCGCTGGACGTCACCGTGCAGCTCGACGTGCTCAACATCCTCGACCGGCTGGTCGCCGAGCGTGGCATGGGCCTGATCTTCATCTCGCACGATCTGCGCCTGGTTTCCTCATTCTGCGACCGCGTCGTCGTCATGTATGCCGGCAAGGTGGTCGAGCAGCTCAAGGCCTCCGAACTGCGCGACGCCCGGCATCCTTATACGCGCGGCCTGCTCAATTGCATGCCGCGGATCGGCTTCGAGCGCCATCCGCTGCCGGTGCTCGACCGCAAGCCGGAGTGGGCGGCATGACGGCCGCGCTTTCCGTCGAAGGGCTGGAGGTTGTCTTCGACCGCTTTCGCGCGCTGAAGGGCGTCAGCGTCGAGGTCAGGGAAGGCGAATCCTACGGACTGGTCGGCGAGAGCGGTTCCGGCAAATCGACGCTGCTCAAGGCCGTCACCGGCCTGGCGCCGGTCGCTTCGGGCACCATCACCGTCAACGGCAAGGCCTTGGGCAAAGCCCGCGACAAGGCTTTCTACCGCGAGGTGCAGATGGTCTTCCAGGATCCCTACGGCTCGCTGCATCCGCGCCAGACCGTCGACCGGCTGCTGCAGGAGCCTTTAGCCATCCACGGCATCGCCGACGGCGAGAAGCGCATCGAGCGCGCGCTGGATGAGGTAGGCCTCGGCAAGGGCTTCCGCTTCCGCTACGCGCACCAACTCTCCGGCGGCCAGCGCCAGCGCGTGGCGATTGCGCGCGCGCTGATCCTCGAACCCTCGATCCTTTTGCTCGACGAGCCGACCTCGGCGCTCGACGCCTCGGTGCAGGCGGAGGTGCTTAACCTGCTCGAAGATGTGCGCCGGCGGCGCAAGCTCACCTTCCTGATGGTCAGCCACGACCTCGCCATCATCACCCATATGTGCGAGCGGCTGATGGTGATGCAGAACGGCGAGGCGGTCGAGACGCTGACCGCGAGCCAGCTGATCGGGCATCGGGTGAGCGAGGATTATACGCGCAATCTGCTCAGGGCGAGCGAGGGGTTTGTGCGGGTGTAGTTTTATACGTCGCGATCCTTCACACCCCCCTCTGTCCTGCCGGACATCTCCCCCGCAAGGGGGGAGATCAGCAGTTCTTGCGCCCCGCTCTATCCTGCAACGTTGGTGATTGGCGAAACCCGCCGAGTGCTCAATCTCCCCCCTTGCGGGGGAGATGGCCGGTAGGCCAGAGGTGGGTGTGAAGGATCGCGACGCAAGTCATGTTGCCGCCTCTTCTCCCTCCGGCAGCGCTTCGTTCTGCACGCCTTCCCCGCCTTTCGGCTCCTTTACCCGGAACCACGTCACATAAAGCGCCGGCAGGAACAGCAGCGTGATCGCCGTGCCGGCGATGATGCCGCCCATCATGGCGTAGGCCATAGGCCCCCAGAACACTTCGCGCGCGATCGGGATCAGCGCCAGGCTCGCCGCCGCGGCCGTCAGCGCGATCGGCCGCATGCGATGCTCGGTCGCCTCGATCACGGCCGCCCAGCGGTCCTTGCCGTCGGCGACGAGGTCTTCGATCTGCACGATCAGGATGACCGAGTTGCGGATCAGGATGCCGATCAGCGCCAGCACGCCGAGGATGGCGACAAAGCCGAGCGGCGCGCCGCTTGGCACTAGTGCCGCCACCACGCCGATCAGGCCGAGCGGCGCCACCGCCACCACCAGGAACAGGCGCTGGAAGCTCTGCAGCTGCACCATCAGGATGGTCGCCATGATGAACAGCATCAGCGGAACGACCGCCGCGATCGGGCCCTGGCTGTTGGCGCTTTCCTCCACCGAGCCGGCGGTCTGCACCGAATAGCCCGGCGGCAGCTTGGCGATGAAGGCGTCGACCGACGGCTTCAGCTCGTTGACGACCGTCGCCGGCAGCACGTCGCCGACCAGGCCGGCGCGCACGGTGATCGTCGGCGTGCGGTTGCGCCGCCACACCGTCGGCTGCTCGAGGTCGTAGCGGAAGTTGGCGATTGCCGCCAACGGGATCGACTCGCCGGTGCCGGTCGGCAATTGCATGTTCTGCAGCGTCGAGATCGAGCTGCGGTCCGCCTCGCGCGAACGCGCCACCACATTGATCAGATAGGTCGCGTCGCGCACCTGGGTGATCGTCGCGCCGCCGACCGTGCTGTTCAGCGCGCTGGCGATGTCGGATGAGGTGATGCCGAGCTGGCGCGCCTTGTCCTGCAACACGTCGACCCTCAGCACGCGCTGCGGCTCGTTCCAGTCGAAGGTCGGCGCGCCGAGCTTCGGATTGGCCGAGATGATGCCGGCGAATTGCTGCGCCAGCTCGCGCACGGTCTGGATGTCGGGTCCGCCGACGCGGTATTGCACCGGACGCCCCACCGGCGGCCCGAGCTCGAGCGGCTTGACGAAGGCGTCGGTGCCGACGAACTCCTCGCGCAGCAGCTTCTCCAGCGCCGGCTTGACCCGGTTGCGCGCCTCGATGCTCTTGGTGACGATCACGGTCTGGCCGAAATAGGGATTGGCCGGCTGCACGTCATAGGCAAGCAGGAAGCGCACCGCGCCCTGGCCGATATAGGACGAGAAGTGGTCGATGTCGGGATTGCCGACCAGCGCCCGCTGCTCGAAGCGCTCCATCTGGTCGCGCGTCTCGGCGATCGAGGCGTTCTGCGGCAGGTTCCAGTCGACGATCAGCTCAGGCCGGTCGGAGGGCGGGAAGAACTGCTGCTGGACGAGGCCGAAGCCGGCGATCGAGGCGGCGAACAGAAGCACCGTCGCGATAATGGTCAGCCAATGACGGCGCACCGAGAGGACAAGTACGCGCCGGAACATGGAGGTGAATCGCCCCGGCTGGTCGTGGTGCTTGGCCTTCATCGTCGCCGGCAGGATGGTGACGCCGAGCAGCGGCGCGAAGAGCACGGCGACGATCCATGACACCAGCAGCGACACCGCGATGACGACGAACAGCGTGAAGGTGTATTCGCCGGCAGCGCTCGAGTTGAGGCCGATCGGGATGAAGCCCGCGACCGTCACCAGGGTGCCGGTCAGCATCGGGAAGGCGGTGGACGTGTAGACATAGGTCGCCGCCTTGCGCAGGTTGTCGCCGACCTCCAGCCGCGCCACCATCATCTCCACCGCGATCATGGCGTCGTCGACCAAAAGGCCGAGCGCGATGATCAAGGCGCCCAGCGAAATGCGCTGCAGCGAGATGCCGAGATAGGCCATGACGGTGAAGGTGATGGCCAGCACCAGCGGGATCGACAACGCCACGACGAAGCCGGCGCGCAGGCCAAGGCTGATGAAGGAAACCGCGAGCACGATGGCGACCGCCTCGAACAGCGCGCGGGTGAAGCCCGAGACGGCTTCCTCGACGATGACCGGCTGGTCGGCCACCAGATGCACGCCGACGCCGACCGGCAGGTCGGCCAGCACCTTGTTCATCTCCTCGTGCAGCGCTTCGCCGAACTGCAGCAGATTGGCGTTGGGCTTCATGCCGATGGCGAGTCCGATCGCGTCCTGGCCGTTGAAGCGGAACAAGGCCGTCGGCGGATCGACATAGCCGCGCCTGATCGTCGCCACGTCGCTCAGCCGGAAGAAACGGTCGTTGACGCGCAGGTTGATGGCGCGCAGGCTCTCTTCGGAGGTGAACTGGCCGCCGACACGCACGCTGATCCGCTCCGGTCCGGACTGGATGACGCCCGACGGGGTGATCGCGTTCTGCGCCTGCAGGCTGGCGACGATCTGCTGCTGGTTGAGGCCGAGCGCGGCGATCTGGCGGGAAGAGAATTCGAGATAGATCGCTTCGTCCTGGGCGCCGACGAGATCGACCTTGCCGGCGTTCGGCACCGTCAGGATCTTGGTCCGGACATCCTCGACATAGTCGCGCAGCTGGCGCGGCGTCAGCCCGTCTGCGGTGAAGGCATAGAAGTTGCCGTAGACGTCGCCGAAGCGGTCGTTGAAGAACGGCCCCTGCACACCTTGCGGGAACTGCGACGCGATGTCGTCGACCATGTTGCGCACTTGCAGCCAGGTCGGCACGACGTCGCGCGCCTTGGTGTTCTGCTTCAGGTTGACGAAGATGACGGTCTTGCCAGCGGTGGTGACGGATTTGGTGTAGTCGAGGCTGTCGAGCTCCTCGAGCTTCTTCTCGATGCGGTCGGTCACCTGGCGCACTGTCTCGTTGACCGAGGCGCCCGGCCAGTTGGCCTGGATCAGCATCGTCTTGATGGTGAAGGCGGGGTCTTCCTCGCGGCCGAGGTTGAGGTAGGAGAAGATGCCGGCCACCACGAAGACCAGCATGAAATACCAGACCAGCGAGCGGTGGCTGAGCGCCCAGTCGGAGAGATTGAAGCCTTTCATCAGACCCCTCCCTCCGGCACTTTGACCTTCTGGCCCTCGCTCAGGCTGTGCACACCCGCGGTGATGACGCGCATGCCGGCCTCGAGCCCCGATGCCACGGTGAAGGTGCCGCCATTCTTCGCGGCAATCCTGATCTCGCGCGCGCTTACGCTCGAGGACTGCGGATCGACGATCCAGACTTTCTCGGCGCCGTCCTTTTCGAGCAGCGCCGACATCGGCAGCGTGATGGTCGGCGCGACCTTGGTCATGCGGGTCGCGGTGATCGTCGAGCCCAGCCGGAACGCCGACGGAGGGTCGGTCAGCGTCAGCCGCACGCGGCGGGTGCGGGTCGAGCCCTCGGCCTGCGGCGCGATCTCGCGCAGCTTTGCCTCGGTCGTGATGGTGGGCAGCGACTGCAGGATGATCTGGAACGGCGTGCCGACGGTGAGCTCGCCGGTCAGTTGGTCGGGAATGTCGACCACCGCCTCGCGCGGATCGGTCCGCGCCACGGTGACGACGGTTTGTCCAGGCGAAACAGTCTGGCCGACCTCGGCGCCGACCGCGGTGACGACGCCGTCGAAATCGGAAAACAGCCGGGCATAGCCGAGCTGCTCCTGTGACTTGGCCAAAGCGGCATTCGCCCGTTCGACCCCGGCCGCGGCCGCTTGTCTCGCCTGCTGCGCGGCGTCGAACACGGCCTGCGAGGTGTTGGCGGAAGCGAGCAACTGGCGCTGCCGATCTTCACTGGCTGCGGCATTGGCAAACTGCGCCTGGGCGTTCGACAAATCGGCTTTCGAGGCCTGGACGGCAAGCTCCAGCGCCGTCGGATCGAGCGCCGCGATCGTCGTCCCCTTGCTGACGATGTCGCCGACCTTGACGTCGCGTGAGACGACGCGGCCAAGCAGGCGGAAGGAAAGGTCGGCGCTGTATTGCGGTTCGACCGAGCCGGCGAAGCCGAAGGTCTCGACGGTCTTCGCTTCGACGACCATCGACAGCACCGGCCGGATGATCTCGGGCGGCTTCTCCTCCGAGCGCGAGCAGGCGGCAAGCGATGCAATGAGCAGGAGCGCGGCAGTAAGCGGTAGCCGGTTCATTGGCTCACCCCCGCTATCTCGATCGTCTGGCCGGGACTGAGCAACTGCCCACCGGCGGTGACGACGCTCTGTCCTTCTTGCAGCCCCTTCTCGACGACGACCACGCCGGAATCGAAGGCGAGCACCTCGATCGGGATCGTCGTCACCGCCTTGCTCGACGGATCGACGACCCAGACAGCCGGCTTGCCGGCGCTGGACGTCAGCGCCTGCCAGGGCAGCAGGACGGCCCTCACCGCCTTGGCGCTGACGGTGCCGATGACGGCGGCGCCCAGCGCCATGCCGGCGGGCGTGTCAGCGATGCCGACCTTGACCCGGATCGATCCCGACGCGGTGTCGACCGCCGGCGAGATTTCCCGCACCTTCCCCACCGCCCTGATCTGCGGGTCCGACAGCAATGTGATCGTCACCGCCGGCGACGACGGTGTTCTGGCAACGAGCGTCTCGTGCACGTTGAAGACGGCATCGCGGTCGCCGTCCTCGGCAATGGTGAAGACGGTCTGCGCCGCCTGCACCACCTGGCCGGCCTCGACCTGGCGCGCGGTGATCACCCCAGCGGCACCCGCCTTGAGCTCGGTGTAGGAAAGGTTCTCCCTGGCGTTGGCCAGAGCGCTTTGCGCGGCGTCGACGCTGCCTTGCGCGACTTTCAGCGTCTGGTCGGCGGTATCGAAGTCGCGCCTGGTCGTGAAACCCTGCGAAAGCAGCGTCTTTTGCCGTTGGTAGGTGGCCGTTGCCTGGGTGAGCTGCGCCTGCGCCGCGTCGAGATCGGCCTGCGCTGAGCGCAGGTCCGATTCCTGTTCCTGCGGATCGATGCGGGCAAGCACGGCGCCCTTGTCGACATGCTGGCCGACATCGACCAGCCGTTCGGCGACGCGGCCGCCGACACGGAACGACAGATTGTTCAGCGTCCGGGCCGCGATCACGCCGGTCAGCGAGGTCCTTGGCGCGTAATCGGCAAGCGCGACCGTCTGCGTGGTCACCATCACCGGCAGTTTCTTTTCCGCCGCCTGCTGTTTCTGGCAGCCGGCGACGGAGAGGGTGGCGGCGCAGGCCAGCAGCAAAAAGACATTTGAACGAGACAGGAGGCTGGGCGGCGAAGACGGCAAGGCGGACGATGTCGCGTTCCTGCTCATAGTTCCCCTCAGCCCGCGGGGAGCCGCTCCTGATGGCGGCACGTCGCGGATAAAAGAGGATAATCGATCGGCGGGAAAAGGAAACCATCATCGCCGGCCTGGTTAAGATCGATTTCTATCTTTTTGTTGGACGCAATTCAGCACGGAAAACCGCTTCACACTTTTCCTGGAATTGCTTTTAGGGCAGGCCCAATCGACCGGGCCAATGTGCCGACTTGAGGAAAACCTGAAATAAGGTCAGAAGAGGCTTTGACGGCTTCAAAAACAGAACGGGCGCTTGCCCGATGAGGGATGAGATGAAGAATTCAGCCATTTCCGAACGCAAGAATCAGTCGATCTCGCGCGGCGTCGGCATGACCACGCAGATCTACGCCGATCGCGCCGAGAATTCGGAGATCTGGGATGTCGAGGGCCGCCGCTACATCGACTTCTCGTCGGGCATCGCCGTGGTCAACACCGGCCATCGCCATCCGAAGGTCATCGAGGCGGTTAAGGCGCAGCTCGATCGCTTCACCCACACCTGCCACCAGGTCGTGCCCTATGAGAGCTATGTGCGGCTTGCCGAGCGGCTGAACGGCATGCTGCCCGGCAAGTTCGACAAGAAGACGGTCTTCGTCACCACCGGCGCCGAGGCGGTCGAGAACGCCATCAAGATCGCCCGCAACGCCACCGGCCGCCAGGCAGTCATCGCCTTTTCCGGCGGCTTCCATGGCCGCACCTTCATGGGCATGGCGCTGACCGGCAAGGTCGTGCCCTACAAGGTCGGCTTCGGCGCCATGCCGGCCGATGTCTTCCATGCGCCGTTCCCGGTCGCGTTGCACGGTGTCTCCGTCGCCGACTCGCTCGCCGCGCTCGACAAGCTGTTCAAGGCCGATGTCGACCCGGCCAGGGTCGCCGCCATCATCGTCGAGCCGGTGCAGGGCGAGGGCGGCTTCTACGAGGCGCCGCGCGATTTCATGACGGCGCTGCGCAAGATCTGCGACCAGCACGGCATCCTGCTTGTCGCCGACGAGGTGCAGACCGGCTTTGCCCGCACCGGCAAGATGTTCGCCATGGACCACCATGACGTGGCGCCCGATCTCACCACCATGGCCAAGAGCCTCGCCGGCGGCTTCCCGCTGTCGGCCGTCACCGGCCGCGCCGAGATCATGGACGCGCCCGGCCCCGGCGGCCTTGGCGGCACCTATGGCGGCAGCCCGATCGGCGTCGCCGCGGCCCATGCGGTGCTCGACGTCATCGAGGAGGAAAAGCTCTGCGACCGCGCCAATGCGCTGGGTGCCAGGCTGAAGCAGAGGCTGGAATCGATCCGCGACGACGTGCCGGAGATCGTCGACATCCGCGGCCCGGGCTTCATGAACGCCGTCGAGTTCAACGACGTCAAGAAAGGCCTGCCGTCGGCCGAATTCGCCAATGCGGTGAGGTTGAAGGCGCTCGACAAGGGCCTCATCCTGCTCACCTGCGGCGTCTACGGCAACGTCATCCGCTTCCTGTCGCCGATCACCATCCAGGACGGCGTCATGACCGAGGCGCTGGACATTCTGGAGAGCTCGATCCGTGAGGCCCGTGCGGCGTGAGTGCACTTTGTTCGGGTTGAAGTTCAGGCCAGTTTAGGATTGCCGATGATCGGCATTCCTAAAAGCTGGAGCAAGACAGCCTAGGCCGGCGCCGCCCCTCATTGCCCTGCCGGGCATTTCTCCCCGTATAGTGACGGGGAGAAAGACGCTGCCACAAATGGTTTCGCCAATCGCCAACGTCGCAGGATTGAACGCCAAGATCGCGGCCAGTACCCTTCTCCCCGTCACTATACGGGGAGAAGGTGCCGGCAGGCGGATGAGGGGCGGCGCGGCGTTTCAGATTAAAGCTTGTCGCCAAACGTCGCGGTGCCTGCCACCAGGCGCCCTTAGCCCGCCGCCCTCGCAGGCTCATCCTCCTGGAACGCTGCGAGCGCCGCCTTCAGCGCGTCCGGTCCCGCCGCGACCGTCTGCGGCGCGGGCGAGAAGCCGGCGCCGAGCATCCTGCGGCCAAGCATGTGGTCGGCCGGGCGGTTGACGGATTCGATGCCGAGCAGCCGGTTGCCGGCATAGTGGTAGATCGAGAACTTGTTCTCGGCCGGCTCGCCCAGCACGACATGGCTGTCGCCGCCTTGCGTCAGCCCGACCATCTGCAGCTTCATGTCGCCGATATCCGACCAGAACCACGGCACGGCGGAGAAGGGCTCGGCATGGCCGAGGATGGTGCGCGCGGCAAGCCGCGCCTGGTCCGTGGCATTCTGCACCGATTCCAGCCGCACGTCGCCGCCGGTGAACCAGTGCCGGTAGGAGGCGGCATCGCCGACAGCGAGGATTTCGGCGATAGAGCTCTGCATATGCTGGTCGACGCGGATACCGTTGCCGATCGTGACGCCGGCGGCTTCCGCCAGCTCGACATTGGGCACCACGCCTATGCCGATGATGACCATCTGCGCCCGCAGGCGCTCGCCGCTCGAGGTGATCGCGGCCGAGACGCGGCCGCCGTCGCCTTCGAGGCGGGAAACCGTGGTTCCTGTCATGATGCGCACGCCCATCGCTTCCAGGCGCTGGCGCACATGGGCCGCGATAACCGGCGCGACGGCACGGCCGAGCAGCCGGTCGACGGCCTCGACGACGGTGACCTTGCGGCCGGCGGCCCGTAGCGTCGCCGCGATCTCCAGCCCGATGAAGCCGCCGCCGAGGATGACGACGTCCTCGCTCTCAGCGCTCAACTCGCGGATCAGCCGCGCGTCGGCCAGAGAGCGCAGCGACACCACACCGGCGAGTTCCGTGCCGTCGAGCTTGAGGAGGCGCGGCCGCGAGCCGGTCGCGAGCACCAGCCGGTCGAAGGAAATCGTGCCGCTGCCCGCTACGTCCAGCCTGCGGGCGCCGGCATCGATCCTGTCGATCCGCACACCCGGCCGGTAATCGATGGCGTTGCCCGAATAGAAGGCTTCGCCGCGCAACGGCTGCGGCTTGGCTTCGGCATCCTTGATGAAGGTCTTGGACAGCGGCGGCTTGTGATAGGGCAGCTCGTTTTCGTCGCCGACCAGGACGACCGGTCCGTCATAGCCTTCTTCGCGCAGGCTTGCGGCTGCCTGGACGCCGGCATGGCCCGCACCGACAATCACCACCCCGTTCTTCATCTCAGTCCTTTTTGTCTTCAAATCTAGGATCTTCCGGCAGGTGGCGATTGTCTGCCGCCGCCGCAAGAGCCTTGATCCGGGTCGCACCCAGAATGGCCGCCTGTCAATCCGGATGTTCGGCGCCATCGCTGGGTTTAAAGTTGATAATTGCAGTTTAGAATAATTCTAAACTGTTGTTTCAATTGAATTTTCTCTGGCGAACCAGTTGACTTCCAGCCGCTCCGCCGCTTTATGGAGGGCTGCGCTCCCGGCGCATTCCTTTGATGTCTGGGCCTTGAACCCTTTCGATTGGAGGCATTTCGGTGTCTTTTGCTGATTGGCCGCGCCGTCGCGTGGCACCCTTGCCTTTTCGGCCATTCGTGCTCGCGCTGGCGCCGTGCGCCGGCGGCCGCATGTCTATGTCATTGAATTTCTGAGGAGATGGGATTGATGAAAGCGATAATTTCGCCACGGATTGTCACGCCACGTTGGGGCAGCAGGCTTGCCGCGATCGGCGCCACCGCGGCGCTGACGGCCGCCGTGTTCGTGCTGCCGGCGAAAGCCGAAACCGACGTGAAGGCGGTGATCAAGACCTATGCCGACATCGCGCTGGCCAAGTACGAGGACTCGCTGACCACCGCGCAGGCGCTCGACAAGGCCGTCGATGCGCTCATCGCCACGCCCTCGGCCGAGACGCTCAACGCCGCTCGTGAGGCCTGGAAGGCGGCGCGCATCCCCTACCAGCAGACGGAGGTCTATCGCTTCGGCAACAAGATCGTCGACGACTGGGAAGGCCGGGTGAATTCCTGGCCGCTGGACGAAGGCCTGATCGACTATGTCGCCAAGAGCTACGGCACCGAGTCGGACGAGAACGCGCTCTATACGGCCAATGTCATCGCCAACAAGGAGATCGAGATCAACGGCAAGAAGGTCGATGCCTCGAAGCTGACGCCGGAATTCCTGTCCGGCACGCTGCAGGAGGCCGGCGGTGTCGAGGCCAATGTCGCGACCGGCTATCACGCCATCGAGTTCTTGCTCTGGGGCCAGGACCTGCATGGCACCGGGCCCGGTGCCGGCGAGCGCCCCTACACAGACTACGATCTCAAGAACTGCACCGGCGGCAATTGCGACCGCCGCGCGCAATATCTTAAGTCGGCGAGCGACCTTCTTGTCTCCGACCTGCAGGAGATGGTCAACGACTGGAAGGAAGACGGCGCTGCTCGAAAGAATCTCATCGATGGCGAGACGAACGCCGGCATTTCGACAATCTTCACCGGCATGGGCTCGCTGTCTTACGGTGAACTTGCCGGCGAGCGCATGAAGCTCGGTCTCCTGTTGCACGATCCGGAGGAGGAGCACGACTGCTTCTCCGACAACACCTACAACTCGCATCTCTACGACGCCGTCGGCATCCGCGCCGCCTACCACGCCAGCTATACGCGCCTCGACGGCACAGTGGTTTCCGGCCCGTCGGTCTCCGACATGGTGAAGGCGGCCGATCCGGCCATCGGCAAGGAACTGTCTGACAAGCTCGACGTGACGGTCGCCAGGATGGAGGCGATCAAGGCGCGCGCGCTGGCCGGCGAGGCCTATGACCAGCAGATCGCCGAGGGCAACGCGGAAGGCAACGCCACGGTGCAGGCCGCGATCGACGCGCTGATCGACCAGACCAAGTCGATCGAGCGCGCCGTCGGTTCGCTCAAGCTCAACGCCATCGCCTTCGAGGGCTCCGACAGCCTCGATGCGCCCGACAAGGTGTTCAAGTAAGCCAAGGTGTTCAAGTAGGACCGGGGCATGATCCCAAAAAGTGGAAGCCGGTTTTTGGCCAAGATCATGCCCGATTGAGAAACAAGCCAAACGGCGCCGGAGCGGCGCCGTCAGCCAGAGCAAGTAGATGCTGATCTGCCATTGCAACATCATTACCGAAAAGGAGATCGAGCAGACGATCATTGGTCTGCTGGATGAAGATCCCTGGCAGCTTATTGTGCCGGCCAAGGTCTATCATGCCATGCACAAGCGCGGCCGCTGTTGCGGCTGCTTCCCAAATGTGGTGGAAACGATCATTCGGGTCACCGAGAACTACCACGCCCATTCAGAGCGGAGCGGCGCGGACCTCGTTTCACACCTGGACCGCGTAAGAGGCTTGCGGGTCCAATACGGGAGCAGATTCCATGAAAGGCGAACCGCAGATCATCGAGCGGCTTAACGAAGCCCTGTTTCTGGAGCTTGGGGCCGTCAATCAGTACTGGGTCCACTATCGTCTGCTCGAGGACTGGGGCTACACCAGGCTCGCAAAGAAGGAGCGGGCGGAATCGATCGAGGAGATGCACCACGCCGACCGGCTGGTGGCCCGCATCATCTTCCTCGAAGGACACCCGAACCTGCAGTCCGTCGCGCCGCTGCGCATCGGCCAGAACGTCAAGGAAGTGCTCGAATCCGATCTCGCCGGCGAGTATGACGCGCGCACCTCCTACAAGCGCTCGCGCGAGATCTGCCAGGAGGCAGGAGACTATGTGTCGATGAAGTTGTTCGAGGACCTTTTGTCCGACGAGGAAGGTCATATCGACTTCCTGGAGACGCAGCTCGACCTGCTTGCCTCGATCGGCGAGGAAAAATACGGCCAGCTCAACGCCGACTCGGCCAACGAGGCGGAGTAAGGACATGCGGGAATGCGGCGCCCCGTAAACCTTTTGCGCCGCACGCGGCGGGCCGAAGTTGATGGCCTGCCGCTTCAGGAGGACCTGCGATACCGGATTTGTCGCGGGGTTTTGCTCCCGCTGGCAATCATGTTTGCTACATCGACTTCACCTGGCGAGCCGTCCGGTCTGCCGACCAGCCGCACCGATCTGACGCCTAAAGATCAGGCGCGGGTGCTGGCGGTCACCCGGCCGACCGCGGATTTCTCCAAGCCCGAGCCGTTCGAGCTGATGCAGGGCGGCGCCGGCACGTCGGAGAAGGACGTCAACCGGGACGCCTTCTCGCAGTCCTCCGCCAATATCACCTTCGAGGAGGAAGGGACTTTCAAGCTCGGCAACGCGCTTTTCCGCAAGAACTGGGTGTCGTCGCCGTCGTCGACCCAGGCTTCCGACGGGCTCGGCCCGCTGTTCAACGAACGCGCCTGCCAGAACTGCCACCTGAAGGACGGGCGCGGACGGCCACCGGAAGGCGGCATCGGCTCCACGTCGATGTTCTTGCGGCTGGCGCGCGACGCAAGCAATGCCGAAGAGAGGGCAGCGCTTGCCGACCATAAGGCGCTGAACTTCCCCGATCCGATCTACGGCTCGCAATTGCAGGATCTTGCGGTTCCAGGCCTCAAGGGCGAAGGCCGCATGCGCGTCGATTATTCGGAAGAGAAGGTCACCCTCAGCGACGGTGCCGTCGTTTCGCTGCGCAAGCCAACCTATACGGCCGAGGGCTTGGCCTATGGCCCGCTCGATCCACGCACCACATTGTCGCCGCGCCTGACGCCGCCGATGATCGGCCTCGGCCTGATCGAGCAGATCGCGCCCTCCGACATCCTCGCCCATGCCGATCCGGACGATCGCGACGGCGACGGCATTTCGGGCCGGCCGAACATCGTCCGCGACGCGTTGAGCGGCGAACCGACGCTTGGCCGTTTCGGCTGGAAGGCGCAGGCCGCCTCGATCCGGCAGCAGGCCGCCGATGCCTTTGCCGGCGATATCGGCATCTCGACGCCGGAGGAGCCGAAGCATTGGGGCGACTGCACCAGGGCTGAGAAGGATTGCCTTGCCATGCCGGATGGCGTGCAGCAGCGTCTGGGCACCGCGGAAGCGCCGCCCCCGGTCATGGACCTCGTCACCTTCTATTCGCAGAACCTTGCGGTGCCGGCCCGGCGCGACCTCGGCACACGGCAAGTTCTTGCCGGCAAGAAGCAGTTCTATGAGATGGGCTGTATTTCCTGCCACACGCCGAAATTCGTCACCATGCGAGGCACGCCCAATAAGGCGCAGGCGTTCCAGCTGATCTGGCCCTATTCCGACTTCTTGCTGCACGACATGGGCGAGGGCCTTGCCGACGGGCAGCGTGTGGGGGAAGCGAGCGGCAGCGAATGGCGCGCGCCGCCGCTATGGGGCATCGGCCTGACCGCGACTGTCAACGGCAACAGCTTCTATCTGCATGACGGGCGGGCTCGAACCCTCGCCGAGGCGATCCTGTGGCATGGCGGCGAGGGCCGGAAGGCGAGCGACCGCTTTGCTGGCGCCGCCGCCGCCGACCGTGATGCGCTGATCAAATTTTTGGAGTCGCTATGATGTCGAAACGCCTGGCAGCCGCGCTTGCTGTTCCCCTGTTTCTGGCTGCTGCATGGCCGGCCTCGGCCGCGGTCAAAGCCTCCGACGTCATCGGGCGCGCGATCGACGGCTTCGTGCGCCCGGCCTATGCCAGCCTCGACGATCATGCCGCGAGCCTGACCAAGGCGATGCAGCAGCTTTGCGATGTCCCCTCCCGGCAAAATCTGGACGCGGCGCGCGCGGATTATTCGGCTACGGTCGAAGCCTGGTCGGTGGCCGAGATCATCGCCTTCGGGCCGATCAAGGAAAACAACCGGCTGGAGCGCATGCTCTATTGGCCGGACCGCAAGAGCATCGGTTTGAGGCAGGTGCAGGCGACGCTCGCCGCGAAAGACCCTTCCGCGACGGTTCCGGCGCAGTTGGCGGGAAAGAGCGTCGCCATGCAGGGGCTCGGCGCGCTCGAATATGTGCTGTTCGGCGACGGCGCCGAAACGCTTACCGGGAAGAACGAACCCTATCGCTGCGCCTATGGCGCTGCCGTCGCCGGCAACATCGAGGCGATCGCCGGCGAGGTTCGCGACGCCTGGAGCAAGCCGGACGGCTTCGCTTCACTCTGGGCCAATCCGGGACCGAAGAACCCGCTCTATCGCGATGGCACCGAAGCGGTGACGGAACTGGTCGGCGTTTTCATCAACGAGCTGGAAATGATCCGCGACGTGCGGCTCAAGGGTTTCCTTGGCGCGAAACCTGACGCAGACAAGCCGAAGCAGGCGATTTACTGGCGCTCGCAAAACACGACGAGCTCTCTGGCCGGGAACCTGTCCGGCATCGACCAGTTGTTCCAGGCCTCGAAGCTCGGCGATGCGCTGCCTGGCGATGCGCGGTGGATGGCGGAATCCATCCACATCCAGCTCACCAATGGCGTGGCGACGGCGAAGTCCGTCACCGGTCCGATCGACAAGGCGCTTGCCGATCCGGCACTGCGCGGCAAGCTCGAGCACTTCGCGCTGATCACCTCCAGTCTTTCGACGCTGATCGGCACCAGGATGACCGCCGAGTTCGGCCTGACCGCCGGCTTTTCCTCGCTCGATGGGGATTGATGCTGTGAGGACCGCGCTCATCGATCGTCGCGATTTCCTGCGCGCTGCCGGTGCAGGCTTCGCCGCTGCCATGGCGCCGCGCGCCTGGGCGGAAACGCTTGCCGCTGACGCCGTCTTTGCTACGGCCTTCGTCAAGCGTGACGGCGGCTTTGGCGCCGCCGTGCTCTCCGAGGCCGGCAGGATCCTGCACACTGTCGATCTGCCCGACCGCGGCCACGACGTCGCCTTCGACCCGGTGTCGAAGCGCTCGGTCGTCTTCGCCCGCCAGCCCGGCACCTTCGCGGTCGTCTTCGACCATGCCGGCCGCGAGAAGCCATTGACCATCGCCAGCATCGCCGGCCGGCATTTCTTCGGTCATGGCGTGTTCTCGCCCGACGGCGCGTTGCTCTACGCCACCGAGAACGATTTTGACAACGCCGCCGGCGTCGTCGGCGTCTATGACGCGAAGGCGAAATTCAACCGCATTGGCGAGTTCCCGACCTATGGCATGGGCCCGCACGAACTGCTGCTGCTCGGCGACGGCAGGACGCTCGCCATTGCCAATGGCGGCATCGAGACGCATCCGGATTTCGGCCGCGCCGAGCTGAACATCGCGACGATGAAGCCGTCCTATACGCTGGTCGACCGCGTCACCGGCGACCTGATCGAAAAGCACGAGCTGCCGCCGGCGCTGCACCAGCTCTCGATCCGCCACATGGACCGCGACCAGGCGGGCGTCGTCTGGTTCGGCTGCCAGTATCGCGGTCCGGCGACCGACTGCCCGGCGCTGGTCGGGCGCGCCGCGCGCGGCAAGGAACTGGAGCTTTTGGAGATGCCGCAGGACGTGCTCTCCGGCTTTCGCAACTACATCGGCTCGGTCGCAGCCAATCCCGCCGCCGGCACGGTCGCCGTCACCTCGCCGGAAGGCAATTCGCTGGCTGTGATTGATGCCGCCAGCGGGCGCGTGGTCGCGACCAGGTCGCTTGTCGAGGTTTGCGGTCTCGCCCCGGACAACGCCGGCTTCATGGCGACGACCGGCGCCGGCGAGATCGTCGGCGGCGCTGGTGCTCAGCGTTCCGAGCCCGACTATGTCTGGGACAACCACATGCTGCGCATCGCGGCTGGCGGAAGCAAAGCCGCTTAACATTTATGCGGCCTGGCCCTTGCAGCGGCGGGCCATGCCGGGCACAGGGAAGGCGTTCGATCCAGTGGGTTAACCGGCCACATGGAGCTGCCCGTATGAAGCTGCCCGTATGAAATTGCTCGCCATCGACTGCGCCGCCAATCTCTGTGCCGCCTGCGTCTACGACGCGGGCGAGGGCATCGAGCTTGGCCGGCAGGCGCTCGATCTGGGCAAAGGCCATGCCGAGCATCTGATGGCCGTCATCGAGACTGCCCTGAAGGCCAGCGGCATCGGTTACCGAGGCTTGGATGCCGTCGCCGTCTCGATCGGGCCGGGTTCCTTTACCGGCCTGCGCGTCGGCGTGTCCGCCGCGCGCGGCCTGGCGCTGGCGCTGAAGATCCCGGCCATCGGCGTGACGACGCTGGAAGCGCTGGCTGCGGAGGCTGCAAATGCCTTTCCCGGTCGCGCCGTGCTTGCCGCGCTCGACGCCGGCCGCGAGGAGCTTCATGCGGCTCTTTTCGACAAAGCGTTAGTTTTGACTTACGGTCCTGCCGCGGCCACGCTTTCCGAAGCCGCCGCAGTGGCAGTCAAGGCGACCGCGGTTCTAGCCGGCACCGCCGCGCCGCAGATTGCCGCGGCGGCAGGACCTACCTTCGACATCGGGCCGGTCGCCGCCACGGCGGACATCGCGACCTACGCCCGGCTCGCCGCCGCCAAGGGGCCAGGCGAAAAGCCGAAGCCGCTTTATCTGCGCGGCGCCGACGCCAAGCCACAGGCTGGTTTCATTTTGCCGAGACAGGACCAGCCGAAAGGTCATGGTCCGGAAAAACAAGGCCAGAGTCCCCGGAAGCGGGGCTCAGGAGAAAAAGAATCCTGATGCGCATACCTTTTCTTCAACCGCGCCGCAGGGACTATGCGCTTGAGCCGCTGACGGTTGCCGACAGCGGCGCCGTCTCGGTGCTGCACCGTGAGGACTTCGTCCGGCCCTGGACCGACGGCGAATTCGCGGCGCTGCTCGAACAGGACACCGTGTTCGGCTATGCCGCGCGCGAGACCGGGCAGGGAGCAAAGCCTCCGGTCGGCTTCGTGCTGGCGCGTCTGGCGGCGGGCGAGGGCGAGATCCTGACGGTTGCCGTGGCCCGCGCGCATCGTCGCCAGGGGCTCGGCTGGCAATTGATGGACGCCGTGCTTCGCGAACTGCACGCGCAGCGCGCCGAGGCGCTCTTCCTGGAAGTCGACGAGACCAACACGCCGGCGATCGCGCTCTACCGCAGGCTCGGCTTCCGCCAGGTCGGCCAGCGTCCGAACTACTACCGGTCGACCGAGAACGGCCCGACCGGCGCGCTTGTCATGCGCCGCGATCTTCGCTAGCCAGACCGCGCATGACCGCGAACCGGAGGGTCGTGCGCCAAATTGGGGTGTTACAGCGTCTTTCGCGCGCTTGTGAGGGCGCAGCGCTGTAATGACAGGGCCTGCGCGTTGATGATCAAGAAATTGCGGATTTTCCTAGCGTTCGGCCTCGTCGTCGTCGGCTCGCTAGTCATGGTGCCGCTTCAGATACTGTCGATGAAGACCGGACTCTGGCCGGAGACGGTCGTTCTGAAAATCTGGCACCGCATGATCCTCAAGGCGCTCGGCATGCGCGTGCACGTGAAGGGCAAGCTGTCGAGGGAGCGTCCCTTGCTCATCGCGGCCAACCACATCTCCTGGACCGACATCATGGTGCTCGGCTCTTTTGTCGATGTGAAGTTCATTGCCCGGGCCGATATGGAAGGCTGGCCGCTGATCGGCATGCTGTCCAAGCTGCAGCGCACCGTCTTCATCGAGCGCGACCGCAAGCGCACCTCCGGCGACCAGGCGAGCGAGATCGCCAGGCGCATGGCCAAGGGCGATGCGATGGTGCTGTTCGCCGAGGGCTCGACCGGCGACGGCAATCTGGTGCTGCCGTTCAAGAGCACTTTGTTCGGTGCGGCCTCGATGGCGATCTCGGAAGGGGCCGCAGACCAGGTGTTCATCCAGCCGGTGGCGATCGCCTACACGCGCCTGCACGGCGTGCCGATGGGCCGCCGTCACCGGCCGATCGCCGCCTGGATCGGCGACCAGGATCTGATGCCGCATTTGAAGGGTTTGCTTGCCGAAGGCTCGCTCGATGCCGAAGTGCATTTCGGCGATCCGGTGCCGTTCTCCAAGGGTTCGAACCGCAAGGAAACTGCAAGATTGATGGAAGCGAAGGTGCGCGAGATGATGCAAGCCACGCTCGCCGACCCACATCCCAGCCGCTAGCGGACAAAGCGAAAACCGAACTCGCGCCGTAACCCGCCAGAATCGTCTGTTTTTTGTCACGGAAAGGCGTTAGAAGCCGCCCGATGGAATTGAACACGATTGAAAGTCACGAGATCGGTGCTACGCCCGAGCACTCGGCTGGCGCCGCCCCGGCGGCGAAAAAGGTCTTCGTCAAGACCTATGGCTGCCAGATGAATGTCTATGATTCCCAGCGCATGACCGATGCGCTGGCCGCCGACGGCTATGTCGCGACCGATGCCGTCGAAGACGCCGACCTGGTGCTCCTCAATACCTGCCATATCCGCGAGAAGGCGGCCGAAAAGGTCTATTCCGAGCTTGGCCGCATCCGCGACATGAAGGCCGAGCGCGCCGAGGCCGGCCGCGAGTTGCTGATCGGCGTCGCCGGCTGCGTGGCGCAGGCCGAAGGTGCAGAGATCATCCGACGCGCGCCAGCGGTCGATCTCGTCATCGGCCCGCAGACCTATCACCGTCTGCCCGACGTGCTGGCGAGGGTGCGCGGCGGCGCAAAGATCGTCGAGACCGACTACGCCATCGAGGACAAGTTCGAGCACCTGCCGCAGCCGAAGCGCGCCGAGGTGGCCAAGCGCGGTGTCACGGCGTTTCTCACTGTGCAGGAAGGCTGCGACAAGTTCTGCACCTTCTGCGTCGTGCCTTATACGCGCGGCTCCGAAGTCTCGCGGCCGGTGGCGCAGATCGTCGCCGAGGCCGAGCGTCTGGCCGAGGCCGGCGTGCGCGAGGTGACGCTGCTCGGCCAGAACGTCAACGCCTGGCACGGCGAGGGCGAAAACGGCGAGGAATGGGGTCTTGGCCGCCTGCTTTTCCGCCTGGCGGAAATCCCTGGCCTGGCCCGGCTGCGCTATACGACCAGCCATCCGCGCGACATGGATGACGAATTGATCGCCGCCCACCGTGACCTGCCCGCCTTGATGCCCTATCTGCATTTGCCAGTGCAGTCTGGCTCCGATCGGATACTCAAGGCGATGAACCGCAGGCACACGGCACGCGACTATCTGACCCTCATCGAGCGCATCCGCGCCGCGCGCGGCGATATCGCCATGTCCGGCGACTTCATCGTCGGCTTCCCCGGCGAGACGGAAGCGGATTTCGAGGCGACGCTCGAGCTGGTGCGAGAGGTGAACTACGCCTCTGCCTTCTCGTTCAAATATTCGCCTCGCCCCGGCACGCCGGGCGCCGAGATGGACGGTCATGTGTCGGAAGCCGTGAAGGATGAGCGGCTGCAGCGCCTGCAGGCGCTGATCAACAAGCAGCAGAAGGATTTCATCGCCGGCATGGTCGGCCGCACCGTCAGCACACTGATCGAGAAGCCGGGCCGCCGTCCCCACCAGAAAGTTGGTCGATCGCCATGGCTGCAGCCGGTTATTGTTGACGACAAGGCCGGTGGAATCGGTGACATTATTGACGTACGAATCACGAAGACAGGTCCAAACAGCCTGTTCGCCGAGTTGGCCTGATGCATGTCGCCCAAAAGTACTCGCGGTTTTGGGACAACGACATGCATAGCCACAAGCCTCGGCAGATGAGGAGAGACGGTTGAGCGCTGCTGAACTGAAGAATCCGCCCCAGAGCCAGGCATCCGGGGCCTCCGACATGGCGCACATCGTACTGACCTTCGACAACAACAAGCTTGCCAGCGCCCTTTACGGCCAATTCGACGAGAACCTGGCCCGGCTCGAGCAGAAGCTCGGCGTCGATATCCGCTCGCGCGGCAACCAGCTCGCCATCAAAGGCACGGCTTCGGCCGCCGAACAGGCGCGCCGCGCGCTGGATACGCTCTACGGCATTCTGCAGAAGGGCGCCGATATCGGCCAGTCGGATGTCGACGGCGCCGTGCGCATGGCGATCGCCGCCGACGACCAGCTGACGCTGCCGACCATGGAGCGCAAGGGCAAGGTCTCCGCCGCCCAGATCGCGACGCGCAAGCGCACGATCTATGCCCGCTCGCTCAACCAGGACGCCTATATGCGCGCGCTGGAGCGCTCCGAAATGGTGTTCGGCATCGGCCCGGCCGGCACCGGCAAGACCTATCTGGCGGTGGCGCATGCGGCCATGCTGCTCGAGCGCGGCATGGTCGAGCGCATCGTGCTGTCGCGTCCGGCGGTCGAAGCCGGCGAACGCCTGGGCTTCCTGCCAGGCGACATGAAAGAGAAGGTCGATCCGTATCTCAGGCCCCTCTATGACGCGCTCTACGACATGATGCCGGCCGACAAGGTCGAGCGGGCGATCGCCGCCGAGGTCATCGAGATCGCGCCTTTGGCCTTCATGCGCGGCCGCACGCTGGCGCATGCGGCGGTGATCCTCGATGAGGCGCAGAACACCACGCCGATGCAGATGAAGATGTTTCTGACTCGTCTCGGCGAGAACTCGCGCATGATCGTCACCGGCGATCCGACCCAGATCGACCTGCCGCCCAACACCAAGTCGGGCCTGGTCGAGGCGCTGCGTATCCTCGACGGCGTGCCGGGCATCGTCACGGTCCGCTTCAACGAGGGCGACGTCGTGCGCCATCCGCTGGTTGCCGAGATCGTCAAGGCCTATGACCGCGACGGCAAGCTGGCCAGAGGCCTCGGCACCGAGAACTAGAGCATGATCCCGAAAAGTGTGCGCGGTTTTCGGGAAAGATCATGCTCAGACAAGAAATAAAGCCCCATGGCTGATAATCCGGGATCCAGCGGCGAGACGCCGGTCGACATCGATATTTTCGTCGAGGCCGGCGACTGGCCCGAGGAAGCGGAGCTGACACGCCTGGTAGATCGTGCGGTGGCGGCCGCCTTTACCGAGACCGGCGCAAAGGGTGCCTCGGAACTCAGCGTCGTTTTTTCCGACGACGCCCATATCCGTACCCTCAACGCCGAATGGCGCGGCAAGGACAAACCGACCAACGTCTTGTCTTTCCCGGCTTTTTCCTTCCCGAAAGGCGGCAAGCTGCCGCCGATGCTAGGCGACATCGTGCTGGCCTCCGAGACGGTCGCGCGTGAGGCCACTCTGGAAGACAAGCCGCTGGCGAACCATATCACCCATCTCGTCATCCATGGCCTGCTGCATCTTCTGGGCTATGATCACGAGACCGACGCCGAGGCCGAGGAGATGGAAGCGATCGAGCGCGCGGCGCTTGCGAGGCTTGCCATTCCCGATCCCTACGCGTAACAAAAAAGACCAATTGACCTGATGGCGATGAACGACAAACCAGAAACTGCCGCCCGTCCGGATGCCGGCAGTGCGGCCAAGCCTTCCGAGAAGTCGGAAGAGGGCTCCAGTCCGAGTATTCCGACCGGCAGCGTGGCCGTTGAGCCTTCGCATGCCGGTCCTTCGCTCTTCGATCGCGTGCTCGGCCTGTTCCGGCACCGCAACGGCACCAATTTGCGCGAGGAGATCGCCGACGCGCTGGCTGAGACGGCCACCGATGCCGAATCCTTCTCGCCCGGCGAACGTGCCATGCTCAACAACATCCTGCGCTTGCGCGAAGTGCGCGTCGAGGATGTGATGGTGCCGCGCGCCGACATCGAAGCGGTCGAGATCGCCACCAATCTTGGCGATCTGCTTGGCCTCTTCGAACAATCCGGCCATTCCCGCATGCCGGTCTATTCCGAGACGCTCGACGACCCGCGCGGCATGGTCCACATCCGCGATGTTCTTGCCCACATCACCAAGCTCGCCCGCGTCAAGAAGGGCCGCGCGAACAGGAAGAACCCGGCGCCGACCGTTCTCGATCTCGCCCAGGTCGATCTCGCGCGCACGATCGGCGATCTCGACCTGATCCGCCCTGTGCTGTTCGTGCCGCCTTCCATGCTTGCCTCCGACCTGATGGGACGCATGCAGACGACGCGCACCCAGATGGCGCTCGTCATCGACGAATATGGCGGCACCGACGGCCTCGCCTCGCTCGAGGATATCGTCGAGATGGTGGTCGGCGACATCGAGGACGAGCACGATGACGACGAGCCGATGGTCACCCAGACGGGCGACGGCGTGTTCGTCGTCGACGGCAAGGCCGAGATCGACGAGGTCGCCAAGATGATCGGTGAGGATTTCGCCGCCGGCGAGCATGGCGAATATGTCGACACCATCGGCGGCATGATCTTCAACACGCTTGGCCGCGTCCCGGCCAGGGGCGAGGTGGTGCAGGCCATACCTGGCTTCGAGTTCCACGTTCTCGACGCCGACCCACGCCGCGTCAAGCGGGTGCGCATCGTGCAGAGCCCGAAGGGCGAACGGCAGCGCCGCCGCGCTGCGCGCACCGAGCAGGCCTGATTTCGTCGCGTCATGCCGGTCGACAACCCGTTCAAGCATGCCGTCCTCGGTTCCGGCGTCTTCTATCGAAATCCGCGCGCGGCCCTGGCCTGGCTTCAGGCGGCGTTCGGCTTCGAGCCGAGCATGCTGGTCAGCGATACGGACGGACGGCTCGTTCATGCCGAAATGCGGTTTGGCGATGGCTACATCATCGTCGATTCCGAATGGACCGAGCACGTTGCCAGCCCGGCTTCGGTCGGCGGCAGGAATACCCAGTCGGTCTACATCCGTTTGAAGGAAGACCTCGACGCCCATTGCGAGAAAGCGCGCGCGGCGGGGGCGGAAATTCTCGAAGAACCCACCGACCATTTCTACGGAGAGCGCCAGTACCGCGCCCGCGATCCTGAAGGCCATATATGGACTTTCACCCAGACCTTGCGCGTGGTGCCGCGAGAAGAAGCCGAGCGGCTGAGCGGTCTGAGGATCGAGGGTTGGCACCGATAGCGCGACCGTGAATTAGGCTGGGCTCATCCGTGTTTGGAGCAGGCGGCTGGCTCCAGGCACTACGCAGGCAGGCGTTTGCGATCCAGGCTCTATCCGACCGCGCAACCTGTTATGTAATACTCCGAATCGATTTTGATGATTTGGAGATTCCATTGCTTCGCCGCAGTATTGTTGCCATTGTCGCGATTGTCCTTACCGCTTGCGCCGCGTCCACCATTGATCCGCAGAGGAAGGCCTCCATAGGCTTCGTCTATGTGGAGCCCGTGCAGCTATCCAAAGCCTCTGTCTTTGGGCCAAATTTAAGTGAGGCAGATGCAAGTTCTGGGAAAGTACCCGCCACGGTGTCGGAGGCTGAATCTCGTCTTCAGCAGGTAGTGGATGCGCGCACGAATCTCCGCGAACTCATCGAAAGTCAAGCAAAGCAAGACCTCATTAGCAAAGGATATCACGTAACAGACACGGCATCAGGCGCTTCCGCCAAACTGAAGATCAACGTGTACCACGCGTTGAGCGTTCCAGTTGGCGATGGGCGAGGGATTGCAATGACCGTCAGCGCTGAGATGGTTCGTTCATCGGACGGCAAACGGTTAATGTTCGCCGGCGAGAGCCAAATCAAGGATTCTGAAACGAAAGGAGTTCGCATGGCACCCTATGCCGAATGGTTCACCAATGATGATTTCCTCGTCGAGCAGTACCGATTGGTAGCTCGGCTACTCACGGCTCAGGCCCTTGCGGGTCTATAGGGGCACAAGAATTCGTTGGAGGCGAGACCCCTCGCGGGACAGCAAGCGCCCATTCGCGATGTGGCGACCGACATTGCGAAAACGCTACCGGGGCCGAGCCTGACGACAACTTCAACGTGACATGAGTTCGCGTCGGTCCGCCGGACGGCGGACCGACCTGGCTTTAAGCCGTAACCTGAAGCTGCCGCCTTTAGGCGATGGAGCGTTTACAAGGACGTCCCTCAAATCACCGTCATTTGGAGCAGGCGGCGCGGCCTGTTAAATCTCTGGCACCCTGATTCGCGCGACTTGGGAAGCTATATGCAGCGCTTTGCCGGCCGGATAATTCTGCTGTGGGGGTGGCGGCGATCGCTGGTGGCGTTTTTCGCGGGCGCGCTCGCGGTTCTCGCTCAGGCTCCTTACGATTTCTTCGCCGTCTGCTTCGTCTCGTTTCCGGCGCTTGTCTGGCTGCTCGACGGCGCGACCGGCGAGGCCTCCGACGGGTGGCTGAAGCGCCTGAGGCCGGCCTTTGCCATCGGCTGGTGGTTCGGCTTCGGCTATTTCCTCGCCGGCCTCTGGTGGATCGGCCAGGCACTTCTGGTCGAGGCCGACACCTTCGCCTGGGCCTTGCCTTTCGCCGTGGTCGGCATCCCCCTCGCGCTTGCCTTTTTCTACGGCTTTGCGGCGGTCGTGGCGCGGCTTTTCTGGAGCAGCGATATCGGCCGCATAGCAGCACTCGCCTTCGGCTTCGGCCTTGCCGAATGGCTGCGCGATTTTCTCTTCACCGGCTTTCCGTGGAATGCCGTCGGCTATGCCGCGATGCCGGTGCCGATCCTGATGCAGAGCGTGTCGGTGACCGGCATGATCGGCATGAACGCGCTCGCCGTCTTCGTCTTTTCGCTTCCCGCTCTCATCGCCGCGCGCCGGCATCTGAGGCTGGGCCTTGCCCTGTTCGTCATCCTCGTCGCCGCCGATGTCGGCTTCGGCTATTTCAGGCTTGCCGCCCCGGCCGAGCCGGCCACCCGCTCGATCGATGTTCGCATCGTCCAGCCCGCCGTCGATCTCAGCGAGAAATGGGACGCTTCGGTGCGCGACCGCATCTTCGCCACGTTGTTGGGGATATCGGGGAAAGCGCCGGAGCAAGGCCATGCCAAGCCGCAGCTGATTCTCTGGCCGGAAACATCGGTGCCGTTCCTGTTCACCGAGCGTCCGGACGCGCTGACGGCGCTGGGCGATATGCTGGGCGACGGCCAGATGCTGATCGCCGGCGTCGTGCGCGAAGAGGGCGGCGCGGGAAATGCCGGCAGCCGTTATTACAATTCCGTGGTGGCGATCAACGACAAGGGCGAGATCACTGACGCCGTCGACAAGGTGCATCTGGTGCCGTTCGGCGAATATCTGCCCTTCGAGGGCCTGTTCGAACGTTTCGGCATCGGCCAACTCGTCGCCGGACCGATGAATTTCGCCGCCGGCAACGAACGGCATCCGATCGCGATGCCGAACGGCCTGCGAGCGGTTCCCTTCATCTGCTACGAGGTCATCTTTGCCGACCTTGTGGCGGTTGACGCAGCGTCATCCGAACTTATTGTGAACGTCACCAACGACGCCTGGTTTGGCGACACGCCAGGCCCGTACCAGCACTTCAGGCAGGCGCAGGTTCGCGCGGTGGAGAACGGGTTGCCATTGTTGCGTGCGGCCAACAACGGCATCTCCGCCGTTGTCGATTCGCGCGGGCGCATCGTCGATGCCCTGGCGGTCGACGCGCGCGGCGCCATCGATGCGCATGTGCCGATTTCTGGGCGCGTCCTGCTGTCCGCCGACCAGCGCCGCATTAACGGATTGCTGATCATGTTGCTGTTTGCCCTGACGGCCTTCACATTGAATGTAAGGCAGCGGCTACGGGTGAATTGACAGTCGGCACATTAGAAACTCATACTGTAACGCCTAAAATTTTCTCGAAGTCGGCTGGAGGGGACTGTTGGGGCAGGTGGCTCCGGCTTCGTTTGGGCGGCAAAAATAGAAAAAGCCGGAAAAATTCGGCGAGGAAAAAATGACAGAAGAGAACAAGAAGAAGCCGAATCCGATCGACATCCATGTCGGGAGTCGTATTCGGTTGCGTCGCAATATGCTTGGAATGAGCCAGGAAAAGCTGGGTGAAAATCTCGGCATCACGTTTCAACAGATACAGAAGTACGAAAAGGGGACGAACAGGGTCGGCGCCAGCCGTCTGCAGGCAATAGCCTCCATCCTGAGTGTTCCCGTCGCCTTCTTCTTCGAGGACGCCCCCGGTCAGGAGGCCGGGGCCGGCAACCGGGGATTCGCCGAGGACGCCTCGATGGCCTTCGCCATCGAATTCTGCGGCAGCCCGGAAGGGCTTCAGCTCAATCGCGCCTTCGTCAAGATTCCGGACGTCAAGGTGCGGCGCCGGATCATCGATCTTGTGAAGTCCCTTTCGCCGGACGATGCCGAGTGATTCCAGGCTCCTGCTGCCGGCGGTGCCCTGCCGCCGGTGGCACAAGCCGATTGTGCCGATATTCATGCCAGATCCGTCGCGCCGCTTGACGAGCGGCGCCCGGCACCGCTAACACGTGGCGCGCCAAAAATCGGCAGCCCTGCCGATCTTTTTTCAAGAGGGGACACCCGTGACGCGGCAGAACTATCTCTTCACCTCGGAATCCGTCTCCGAGGGCCATCCCGACAAAGTCTGTGACCGTATCTCCGACGAGATCGTCGATCTCGTCTATCGCGAGGCCAAGAAGACGGGCATGGACCCGTGGAAGGTGCGCGTTGCCTGCGAGACGCTGGCCACGACCAACCGCGTCGTCATCGCCGGCGAGGTCAGGGTTCCCGACACGCTGCTGAAGAAGGACAAGGCCGGCAACGTCCTCAAGGATGCGTCGGGCCACCCGGTCGTCAATCCGACCAAGTTCAAGTCGGTCGCCCGCAAGGCGATCCGCGAGATCGGCTACGAACAGGCGGGCTTCCACTGGAGGACGGCCAAGATCGAGGTGCTGCTGCACGGCCAGTCGCCCGACATCGGCCAGGGCGTCGACAATGCCGCGGACCGCCAGGGCGAGGAAGGTGCCGGCGACCAGGGCATCATGTTTGGTTACGCCTGCCGCGAGACGCCGGACCTGATGCCGGCGCCGATCTATTACAGCCACAAGATCCTCGAATTGCTTGCCGCCGCGCGCCATGAAGGCAATGGCGAGGCCGGCAAGCTCGGCCCGGATGCCAAGAGCCAGGTCACCGTACGCTATGCCGACGGCAAGGCGGCGGAAGTGACGCAGATCGTGCTTTCGACCCAGCATCTCGATTCGAGCTGGGATTCCAAGAAGGTCCGCAAGGTCGTCGAGCCCTACATCATCGAGGCGCTTGGCGATCTCAAGGTCGCCGAAGACTGCAACTGGTACATCAACCCGACCGGCAAGTTTGTCATCGGCGGGCCCGACGGCGATGCCGGCCTCACCGGCCGCAAGATCATCGTCGATACCTATGGCGGCGCAGCACCCCATGGCGGCGGCGCCTTCTCCGGCAAGGACACCACCAAGGTCGACCGTTCGGCCGCCTATGCGGCGCGCTATCTCGCCAAGAACGTGGTGGCGGCCAAGCTCGCCGACCGCTGCACCATCCAGCTTTCCTACGCCATCGGCGTTGCCCAGCCGCTGTCGGTCTATGTCGACCTGCACGGCACCGGCAAGGTCGACGAGGCCAGGCTCGAGGAGGCGCTGCGCCAGGTGATGGACCTGTCGCCGTCCGGCATCCGCCGTCACCTCGACCTCAATAAGCCGATCTACGCCAAGACCTCGTCCTATGGCCATTTCGGCCGCAAGGCCGGCCGCGACGGTTCCTTCTCCTGGGAGAAGACCGATCTCGCCAAGGCACTCAAGGACGCGGTTGCCGATGCGATTGCCGCCTGACGGCGTCGCCAAGCGTATCCATGGAGCCAAACGACAGGCCGAGCCGCGCGACCGAAGCTTTCTTCGGCCGTCGGCACGGCAAGGCCATTCGCCCGCAGCAGGCCGCGGCGCTTGAAAGTGGCCTGCGCGCCTACGGGCTCGACCTGACGGCCGAGGCGCCGGCGGATCTCAAGACGCTGTTCGAGGCGAAGGTTTCCGCACTTCAGCTTGAGATCGGCTTCGGCGGCGGCGAGCATCTCTTGCATCGCGCGACGGAAGCGCCGGCGACCGGCTTCATCGGCGTCGAGCCCTTCGTCAACGGCATGGCCAAGATGATGACGGCGCTCGACAAGGGCCCGCTCGCCAATCTGAGAGTCTATGACGACGACGCCACACGCCTGCTCGACTGGCTGCCACCGGCTTCGCTCGACGGCATCGACCTGCTTTATCCCGATCCCTGGCCGAAGAAGAAGCACTGGAAGCGGCGCTTCGTCAGCCCGGCCAATCTCGACCGGTTCGCCCGGGTGCTGAAGGCGGGCGGCAGGTTCCGCTTCGCCTCCGATATCGACAGCTATGTGAACTGGACGCTGCTTAACTGCCGCGCCCACGGCGCCTTCGCCTGGCAGGCGAGCGAGTCTGCCGACTGGCACCGGCCCTATGAGGGTTGGCCCGGCACGCGCTATGAAGCCAAGGCCATCCGCGAGGGAAGGCGGCCTGCCTATCTGACCTTTGTCCGGAAATAAGCTCGAAGATATCGAAGCTTCAAAGTGCCGGTAATCAGGTCGCTCGGAAGCGGTGATCTTCGAAGGCGATGGGTCGACCTGCTGTATTGTATTGCATATAGCGCTACAAATCGCTATGTTGCCGGCCAGGAGATGCATTATGGCCGCCACGGTCGAACGTAAGGAATACCCGATCTCGATGCGCCTGCCGGAAGCGGACGTGGCGATGATTGACCGTGCCGCCACTCTCCGCGGTCGGTCCCGTACGGACTTCGTGCGCGATGCCGCCGTACGCGCGGCCGAGGATGTGCTGATGAACAACCGCCTTGTCCGCATGAGCCCGGAAGGGTTCGCGGAATTTATGGAGGTCCTGTCGGCTCCGGCCGCCCCGGTCCCCGATTTGGTGGAATTGGCAAAGCGGCCCGCACCCTGGGAAGCTGGTTACACAACGAAGCGCTAAGCCGTGGCCTTATCGGCTCCCGAACCGCTTACCGCAGCCCACGACGTTTCCGGATTTTCCTGCGGGAAACCGACACTTGATCACTGGCTGAGAACGCGCGCGCTCTCCAATCAGGAGAAGGGCTTTACGGCCGTTATCGTTGTCCATGAAGCCAGCCGCGTGGTCGGATACTATGGTTTGGCGCCCACGGCCGTCGTGCCGTCGATCTTGCCCCGGTCGATCCGCACGGGGCAACCGCCGGATCCCGTGCCTTGTCTGCTCCTCGGCCAGCTTGCGACCGATACCGGATGGGCTGGGCGCGGCATCGGCACCGGCTTGGTGAAACATGCCCTTCAGCGCTGCGTCCAGGCAGCGGGACTGATTGGAGGGCGTGCGCTCATGGTCAATGCGATCGATGAGGACGCTGTGCAATTCTGGCGGCGGCGGGGATTTCTCCCAACGAAGGACGATCCATTTGTCTTGTTTCGTCCGATCGCAACAATTGCCGCATCGCTCGTGGAAGCCCAGAAGTAAGGTGCTGCGGTGCCGTCCGGCGGGATGGCGACAGCCAGGCAGCCCACACCTTGCTGGCTCCCGTAGGCGGCTTAGAAACGGCCGAGCTTGTCGAAGGCGGTCGGGTCGATGCCGAGTTTCTTCAGGTCGCTGCGGCGCGGCTTACGGCCGGCCTCGACGGCGCGCGATGCGGCAGCCGCGCTGCCGAACGTGCCGAGAAAATCGCCAATCACGAAAAACAATCCACGGTCCATGATAAATACCTTTCGCGCGCCACCGCGCGCGACCTTTCCTTATTGCAATGCAACATAGATGGGTATGGCCGGTCAGCACTTACAGGGGCGGCGACGCATGGCCGCCATGCTCGACGTGCATTGCCCCCACGTTCAATCGCCGGATCATGGCTTGTTGCAGTGAAGGATCAAATGGCCGCGCCAGCTCTAGATGTAACGGCGGCACGGTCAGGCTTGAAACGCCGGCCGGGATCGTCTATATCAGCATCAAATTCTTGGTCGGTATGACGAAGAGTGGGTCCTCCCGGTCCCGCTCTTTTTTGTTACCTGCCGGCCGGAGCGACGAAGCGACAGGAATCTTATGACCGCAGCGGCAAGCGAAGCCGACGACCGTATCATCCGCGAAAGCGGTATCGATGCGCGCATTGCGATGATCGTGCAGCCGGTGCTCAAGGCCATCGGCTTCCGCCTTGTTCGGGTGCAACTGACGGGGCAGAACGGGCTGACGCTACAGATCATGGCCGAGCGCGAGGACGGCACCATGACCGTCGAGGATTGCGAAGAGGTCAGCCGCGCGGTGTCGCCGGCGCTCGATGTCGAAGATCCGATCGAAAAGGCGTATCATCTCGAAGTGTCGTCGCCGGGCATCGACCGGCCGCTGGTGCGCAAATCGGATTTCGCCGCCTGGACCGGCCACCTGGTCAAGATGGAGACCTCGGTCCTCATCGGCGACCGCAAGCGCTTCAAGGGCAAGATCGCCGAGGCGGATGCCGACGGCTTCCTGCTGGAGCGCGACAAGGCGGCCTATGGCGAAGAGCCGACGGTGCGCGTGCCTTATGACGCGATTGCCGAGGCGCGGCTGGTGCTGACCGACGATTTGATCCGCGAGGCCCTGTCGAAGGACAACAGGGCCCGCAAGGAAGCGAAGAAACGCCGGGGCGAAGCGGAAGATGCCGCCGCCGGCGAAGAAAACGAAACCGAACAGGAAAGTTGATTGACCTTCGGGCCGCGTGCCCGGGGCGAAGTCGGGAGAAAGACAATGGTTGTAAGCGCCAACAGGCTTGAACTGCTGCAGATCGCCGATGCGGTCGCGCGTGAAAAGTCGATCGACAAGCAGATCGTCATCGCCGCCATGGCCGATGCGATCCAGAAGGCGGCGCGTTCGCGTTACGGTCAGGAAACCAACATCCGCGCCGACATCAACCCCAACACGGGCGAGATGAAGCTGCAGCGCCTCATGGAAGTGGTCGAGAAGGTCGAGGACTACGCGACGCAGATCGCTCTTTCCACGGCGCGCGAGCGCAACCCCGACGCCCAGCTTGGCGATTTCATCGCCGAACAGCTGCCGCCGATGGATTTCGGCCGCATCGCCGCCCAGTCGGCCAAGCAGGTCATCGTCCAGAAGGTGCGCGAGGCCGAGCGCGATCGTCAGTATGACGAGTACAAGGACCGTATCGGCGAGATCGTCAACGGCACCGTCAAGCGCGTCGAATACGGCAACGTCATCGTCGATCTCGGCCGCGGCGAGGCGATCATCCGCCGCGACGAGCTGATCCCGCGCGAGAACTACAAGTATGGCGACCGCGTCCGCGCCTATGTCTATGACGTGCGCCGCGAGCAGCGCGGTCCGCAGATATTCCTGTCGCGCACGCATCCGCAGTTCATGGCCAAGCTCTTCACCATGGAAGTGCCGGAAATCTACGACGGCATCATCGAGATCAAGTCGGTCGCCCGCGATCCGGGCTCGCGCGCCAAGATCGCGGTCATCTCGCGCGACTCCTCGATCGATCCGGTCGGCGCCTGCGTCGGCATGCGCGGCAGCCGCGTCCAGGCGGTGGTCGGCGAATTGCAGGGCGAGAAGATCGATATCATTCCGTGGTCGCCTTCGGCCGCCTCCTTCATCGTCAACGCGCTGCAGCCGGCGGAAGTCGCCAAGGTGGTGCTCGACGAGGATGCCGAGCGCATCGAGGTGGTGGTGCCGGACGACCAGCTGTCGCTGGCCATCGGGCGCCGCGGCCAGAATGTGCGCCTTGCCTCGCAGCTCACCGGCTGGGACATCGACATCCTGACCGAGCAGGAAGAGAGCGAGCGTCGCCAGAAGGAATTCGTCGAGCGCTCGGCCCTCTTCATGGAGGCCCTCGACGTCGACGAGATGGTCGGCCAGGTGCTTGCCTCCGAAGGCTTCACCAGCGTCGAGGAAGTTGCCTATGTCGATTCGGGCGAAATCTCCTCGATCGACGGCTTCGACGAGGACACCGCCTCGGAAATCCAGTCGCGCGCCCGCGAATATCTGGAGAAGATCGAGGCCGAGCATGACGAGAAGCGCAAGGCGCTCGGCGTCAAGGACGAGCTGCGCGAGATCCCCGGTATCACCACGGCCATGATGGTGACGCTCGGCGAGGACGGCGTGAAGACGATCGAGGACTTCGCCGGCTATGCCGCCGATGACCTGATCGGCTGGAAGGAGCGCAAGGACGGCGAGACCAAGGTCTATCCCGGCGTGCTCGCCGATCACGGCGTCTCGCGCGCCGATGCCGAAGAGATGGTGCTGGCCGCTCGCAGGAAGGCCGGTTGGATTTCCGAGGAAGAACTGGCCGCTGAAGAACCCGCGGCCGGCGAAACCGTCGGTGCGTGAGGTGACTACCAATCGCAGGGTCCGTGGACGAGATGAACGATCGTACCTGCATCGTCACGCGCAGGCAGGCCGAAGCGGATGAACTGATCCGCTTCGTCGTCGGCCCGGATTCGGCCGTCGTCCCGGACATCAAGAGAAATCTGCCCGGCCGCGGTTGCTGGGTCACCGCTGATCGCCTACATATCGACAAGGCAGCGGCTAAGAACCTGTTTGCCCGTGCCTTCAAGGCGCAGGTCGCGGTTCCCGCCAATCTCGGCGATATGGTCGACGGGCTGCTTTCCAGATCCGCTCTGGGCATGCTGGGTCTTGCTCGCAAGGCCGGAGCGGTCGTTCTCGGCGCCGCCAAGGTAGAGGCTGCCGTGCGCGACGGGCAGGCGCTGTTTGTGCTGCACGCGACCGAAGCCTCGGACGATGGCGTCCGCAAGATCACTCAGGCGCGGCGGGCAACCGTCCACCTCGGCGGCCCCGCCATCCTTGCCTACAAACTTTTCCCCGAGGCCGAGTTGAGCTTGGCATTGGGGGGTACAAATGTGATACATGCTGCCGTCCTCGCGCAGGACGCGGGTAAGGCGGTTGAGAAGCGCATGGTTGCGCTCGACCGGTATCGGGGCGGAACCCCGGACGATTTGGCAATGCTTGCGGCCGTTGCTGACGAAGATGATGCCGCAGAGGATATGGAATGAGCGATACGAAATCGGGCGACGACAAGACGTTGAGCGTTACGCCGAAGAAGACCTTGACGCTGAAGCGCCCCGGCCTTGAGCAGGGCACCGTGCGCCAGAATTTCTCGCACGGCCGCACCAAGTCGGTCGTGGTCGAGACCAAGAAGCGCAAGTTCTCGCTGCCCGGCGACAAGCCGGAGCCTGTGGCGCCGTCCGTCTTCACGCCGAAGCCCGCAGCCGCGGCACCTGCGCCAGCCGTGCAGGAAGCGCCGAAGGCGCCGCCGCCGGAACGCTCCGGCATGGTGCTGAACGAATTGTCGCGCGGCGAGATGGAAGCGCGCCGCAGGGCGCTCGAAGGCTCCAAGGCCCGAGAGGTCGAGGATCGCCAGCGCGCCCAGGAAGAGAGCAAGCGCCGCGCCGAGGAAGAAGAGCGCCGTAAGCGCGAGCGTGAGGAATCCGCCCGCCGTCAGGCCGAAGAAGAGGCCCGTCTGCAGACCGAGGCCGAGTCCCGCCGCCGCGCCGAGGAAGAGGCCCGCCGCCGCGCCCCGCAAGCTGCCGAGCTGGCGACGGTCGACGAGGAGGAGGAGGTCAAGCCGCGGCGCCCTGGTGGCGCCGGCGCGGGAGCGCCTGTGCGCCGTCCGGCCACGCCGGAAGTCGCGCGGCCGGCCAAGCCCACCAAGGGCGAGGAAGACCGTCGCCGCGGCAAGCTGACGCTGAACACCGCGCTGTCGGATGAAGATGCACGCGGCCGTTCGCTGTCGTCGATGCGCCGCCGCCAGGAAAAATTCAAGCGCGCGATGCACAACGAGCCGCGCGAGAAAGTCATGCGCGAAGTGATCCTGCCCGAAACCATCACCATCCAGGAACTGGCGCAACGCATGTCCGAGCGCGCCGTCGACGTGGTCAAGTTCTTCATGAAGCAGGGCCAGATCCTGAAGCCGGGCGACGTCATCGACGCCGACACGGCCGAGCTGGTCGCCTCCGAATTCGGCCACACGGTTCGCCGCGTCGCCGAGTCCGACATCGAGGAAGGCCTGTTCAACATCGCCGACCGTACCGAGGATCTGGTGTCGCGTCCGCCCGTGGTGACGATCATGGGCCATGTCGACCACGGCAAGACCTCGCTGCTCGACGCCATCCGCAACGCCAATGTCGTCTCGGGCGAGGCCGGCGGCATCACCCAGCACATCGGCGCCTACCAGGTCGAGAAGAACGGTCAGAAGATCACCTTCATCGACACGCCCGGCCACGCCGCCTTCACGGCGATGCGCGCCCGCGGCGCCCAGGTGACCGATATCGCCGTGCTGGTGGTGGCGGCCGACGACAGCGTGATGCCGCAGACGATCGAATCGATCAATCACGCCAAGGCGGCCGGCGTGCCGATCATCGTGGCGATCAACAAGATCGACAAGCGCGACGCCGACCCCCAGAAGGTGCGCGCGGAACTCTTGCGCCACGAGGTGTTCGTCGAATCGATGGGCGGCGAGGTGTTGGACGTCGAAGTGTCGGCGACCAAGGGCACCAACATCGACAGGCTGCTCGAGGCGATCCTGCTGCAGGCCGAAATCCTCGACCTGAAGGCCAATCCGGACCGCACCGCCGAAGGCGCCGTCATCGAAGCCAAGCTGGACAAGGGCCGCGGTCCCGTCGCCACCGTGCTGGTGCAGACCGGCACGCTGATGCCCGGCGACATCCTGGTCGCCGGCAACGAGTGGGGCCGTGTTCGCGCGCTCGTCAACGACCGCGGCGAGCATGTGCCGGAAGCGCCGCCGGCAATGCCGGTCGAGGTGCTCGGCCTCCAGGGCACGCCGCAGGCGGGCGACCGCTTCGCCGTCGTCAACAACGAGGCGCGGGCGCGTGAGATCACCGAATACCGCCAGCGCCTGGCGCGCGAGAAGGCCGTGGCCAAGCACGCCGGCCAGCGCGGCTCGCTCGAGCAGATGATGTCGCAGTTGCAGACGAGCGGACTCAAGGAATTCCCGCTGGTCATCAAGGGCGACGTGCAGGGCTCGATCGAGGCGATCAACGCCGCGCTCGAAAAGCTCGGCAACGACGAGGTGCGGGCGCGGATCGTCCATTCGGGCGCCGGCGGCATTACCGAAAGCGACGTCTCGCTCGCCGAGACCTCGGGTGCGGCGATCATCGGCTTCAACGTCCGCGCCAATGCGCAGGCGCGTACGGCCGCAGCCGCTGCCGGTATAGAGATCCGCTACTACTCGATCATCTACAACCTCGTCGACGACGTGAAGGCGGCCCTTTCCGGCATGCTTTCGCCGGAGCGGCGCGAGACCTTCATCGGCAATGCCGAGATCCTCGAGATCTTCGACATCTCGAAGGTCGGCAAGATCGCCGGCTGCCGCGTCACCGAAGGCAAGGTCGAGCGTGGCGCCGGTGTCCGCCTGATCCGCGACAACGTCGTCATCCACGAGGGCACGCTGAAGACGCTCAAGCGCTTCAAGGACGAGGTTTCGGAAGTGCCGGGCGGCCAGGAATGCGGCATGGCCTTCCAGAACTACGAGGACATGCGCGTCGGCGACACCATCGAGTGCTTCCGCGTCGAGATGGTGAGCAGGACGCTCTAAATTCGGATATACTTGCCGAAATGACCCGGGCGGCGGCCGAAAGGCTGCCGCCCAGCCCCTCATGCACATTGAGACATGCGGCGCGGTCCCATCCCGCGCTTCACGATTTCAGGACCGAAGAAAATGTCCCGTTCGACACCATCAGGCCCCTCCCAGCGCATGCTGCGCGTCGGCGAGCAGGTGCGCCATGCGCTCTCCGAAACCTTGCAGCGCGGCGAGATCATCGACCCGGTGATCGAGAACACCGTCGTCTCGGTCTCCGAGGTGCGCATGTCGCCCGACCTCAAGATCGCCACCGCTTTCGTCTCGCCACTCGGCGTCGGCGAGGCCGGTGCCGTGGTCGAGGCGCTCAACAAGCACGCGAAATTCATCCGTGGCCGCGTCTCCGGTGCGCTGAGGCAGATGAAGTACATGCCGGAGTTTCGCTTCCGGCTCGATACGTCCTTCGACAATTTCGCCAGGATCAACGAGTTGCTGAAGTCGCCGGAGGTCGCGCGCGATCTCGGCCCTGATGACCGCGACAACAACGACAAGGACGAGGAATAAGTGGCGCGGCGCGGCAAGAAAAAGGGCAGGCCGGTTTCCGGCTGGGTGGTGCTGGACAAGCCGGTCGGCATGGGTTCGACCGAGGCGGTCTCAAAGATCAAATGGCTGTTCCAGGCGGAGAAGGCCGGCCATGCCGGCACGCTCGATCCGCTGGCCTCCGGCATGCTGCCGATCGCGCTCGGCGAGGCAACCAAGACCGTGCCTTATGTGCAGGATGGCGCCAAGGTCTACCGTTTCACCGTCGCCTGGGGCGAGGAACGCTCGACCGACGACCTCGAAGGCCCGGTGACGAACAACTCCGACCGGCGCCCGGCCGAGGCCGAGGTGAGAGCGCTGCTGCCGAAATACACCGGCGTCATCATGCAGACGCCGCCGCAATTCTCGGCCATCAAGATCGCCGGCGAGCGCGCCTACGACCTCGCCCGCGACGGTGAGACGGTCGACATCCCCGCCCGCGAGATCGAGATCGGACGTCTCGACCTCGTGGAACACAGTGGCGAGCGCAGCGTCTTCGAGGTCGAATGCGGCAAGGGCACCTATGTGCGCTCGCTGGCGCGCGACATGGGCCGCGATCTGGGCTGCTTCGGCCACATCGCCGAACTCCGGCGCGTCGAGGTCGAGCCGTTCACAGCCGACGATTTTGTCACCGTCGCCGAGCTCGAAGCGGCGCGCTTCGGCGGCAAGACCGATGAAGGTGGTGGCGAAGCCGAGGCGCCGGTCGATTTCAGCGCCATCGACGCGCTGCTGGTCGACACCGCTGTTGCGCTCGATTGCCTGCCGCAGGTCGCGGTCAGCGACGACGCGGCGACGAAGATCCGCCTTGGCAATCCCGTCATCATTCGCGGCCGCGACGCGCCGGTCGAGGCGGAGGAGGCATGCGCCACCGCGCGCGGCAAGCTCGTCGCCATCGGCGCCATCGAGCAGGGCATGTTCAAGCCCAAGCGGGTCTTTGTCGGTTGACGGTGCTCGGCTACAGCAATTCCAGGAAAAGTGCGTAGCGGCTATCCGCCCGGAATTGCTAAGAAACAAAGACCAGTTCGGTTCGAGTTTGCGCCCGAGGATCCCATGGCAAAGGCTGATACCGTCAGGACACGGGCGCCGCTGAAAACCCGCCGCCCGCCGGTCGGCGCTTCGCCGGGCACGCTGATCGCCGATCCGGCGGCGCGGCGCAGCGAGCTTCGGCTGACGCTGATCTCGCCCGAAAAATTCAAGACCATCGACAATGCCAGCATTGACGATCTCAACACCCACTGCGACCGCTGGCCGGTCGTCTGGCTGGATTGTACGGGACTTGCGAACATCCCGCTGATCGAGGAGATCGGGCGGATCTTCAACCTGCATCCGCTGGCCCTGGAGGATGTCGTCAACGCCGGTCAGCGGCCGAAGGTGGATTTCTTCGAGGATCATGCCTTCGTCGCCATGCGCATGATCGACGACGTCACGGCCCATCGCTACGAGCAGATCGCGGTGTTTTTCGGCAAGAACTTCGTCGTCACCTTCCAGGAGCGTGAGGGCGACCCGTTCGATCCGGTGCGCAAGCGCATCGCGGCGGCCATGCCCAACCGGCTGCGCTCACGCGGCGCCGACTATCTGGCCTACGCGCTGATCGATGCCATCGTCGACAGCTATTTCCCGCCGATCGAGGCGGCGAGCGAACAGGTCGACGGCATCGAGGACCAGATGCTGAACACGCCGCACAAGCATCAGATGCGGCAGTTGCATGAGTTGCGGCGCGACGCCAACGTGCTGAAGGGCGTGCTGTGGCCGATGCGCGATGCGCTGGCGACGCTGATCCGCAACGACGTGCCCTTCGTAAAGGCCGAGACCAAGATATTCTTCAACGACACGCTCGACCATTCGCTGCGCCTGATCGAGCTGGTCGAGAACCAGCGCGATATGCTGACCGGCCTGATCGAGATGCACCTGTCGCTGACCCAGGCGCGCACCAATGACGTGATTTCCTATCTGACGATCGTTTCGGTGATCTTCATGCCGCTTACTTTCCTCGTCGGTGTCTGGGGCATGAACTTCGAGCCGGAGAGTTCGCCCTGGAACATGCCGGAGCTGAAGTCTTACTACGGCTATCCGGCGGCTCTGTTGTTCATGCTGGTCGTCGCTGTCGGGCTCGTCGCCTTCTTCAAATGGAAGAAGTGGCTGTAGCTCAAAGCAACCCTCTGTTTTTGCGACAAGACCTGCGACAAGCCGGCTTGACAATTGGGCTGGTGTTTTGCCGGAAATTGCACTATATGCGCCGCAGCTTCGCGCCCTGACGCGTTGCTTGCACCGGCCCCTGCTGGACGACATCCCGGCTGAGGGCGTCCCGTTTCCTCGAACAGATAAGGAAAAACACGATGTCGATTACTGCCGATCGCAAGAAGGAATTGATGACCGAATTCGCAACCGCCAAGGGCGATACCGGGTCTCCGGAAGTCCAGGTTGCCATCCTTTCCGAGCGCATCAAGAACCTGACGGAGCACTTCAAGGACCACAAGAAGGATAACCATTCCCGCCGTGGCCTGCTTGCTCTCGTCTCCCAGCGTCGCAGCCTGCTTGATTACCTCAAGCGCAAGGACGACGCGCGCTATCAGACGCTGATCGACAAGCTCGGTCTGCGCCGTTGACGAATTGACCGGCGGGCTCTCTGCGGAGGGCCCGCCGGTCGCGCATTGGCGCATCGGATGGTCCGGTGTTCCGATGCTGAAAAACGAAATTTGCATTTCGCGCATGGCGCGTTCCGGAAACAAGGGTTTTCGGCGTCATGCGCAAGGCCGGCCCAACCGGTCGGCCAGACCCGGTTCCGGGAGTGCAGAGGGCAACTCGGAACCGCCCGTGGACGGTCATGGGGCAGGATTGCAGGATGCTCGCTCGGCTGTTGCCGGACCTATCGAGCTTCCCGTTGTCTTGCCCGTGGCTGCCCGAAGGAAGCCAGGGAAGGGATGATCCGCGACCGTTGAGACGGCGTGGCCCTTTCCGCATATGAAGGACAAGATATGTTCAATCATCACAAAGTGGAAATCGAATGGGGCGGCCGGCCGCTCATCCTGGAAACCGGCAAGATCGCCCGCCAGGCCGACGGCGCGGTGCTCGCCACCTATGGCGAGACCGTGGTTCTCGCCACCGTGGTTTCGATGAAGGAGCCGAAGCCCGGCCTCGACTTCTTCCCGCTCACTGTCAACTACCAGGAAAAGACCTATGCAGCCGGCAAGATTCCGGGCGGCTATTTCAAGCGCGAGGGCCGTCCGAGCGAGAAGGAAACGCTGGTTTCCCGCCTGATCGACCGCCCGATCCGCCCGCTCTTCGCCGACGGCTACAAGAACGACACCCAGATCGTCGTCACCGTCGTTCAGCACGATCTTGAAAACGATCCGGACATCCTGTCGATCGTCGCCACCTCGGCCGCGCTCACGCTCTCCGGCGTGCCCTTCATGGGCCCGATCGGCGGCGCCCGCGTCGGCTATATCAACGGCGAGTATGTGCTCAATCCGCATATCGACGAGATGGAGGAATCGAAGCTCGACCTCGTCGTCGCCGGCACTGCCGACGCCGTTCTGATGGTCGAATCCGAGGCCAAGGAGCTCAGCGAGGACGTGATGCTCGGCGCCGTCGTGTTCGGCCACAAGGGCTTCCAGCCGGTGATCGACGCGATCATCAAGCTGGCCGAGGTCGCCGCCAAGGAGCCGCGCGACTTCACTGCGCCGGACTATTCCGAGCTCGAAGGCGAGATGCTGAAGATCGTCGGTGACGAGCTGCGCGAGGCCTACAAGATCACCGACAAGCAGTCGCGCTACGCCGCCGTCGACGCCGTCAAGGCGAAGGTCAAGGCAGCCTTCGCCCCGGCCGAAGGCGAGGAAGCCAAGTACGCTTCCGAGCAGATCGGCAGCGTCTTCAAGGAGCTCCAGGCCAAGGTGGTGCGCTGGAACATCCTCGACACCGGCTCGCGCATCGACGGCCGCGACCTGAAGACCGTTCGCAAGATCGTCTCCGAGGTCGGCGTGCTGCCGCGCACCCATGGTTCTGCGCTGTTCACCCGCGGCGAGACCCAGGCGCTGGTCGTCGCCACGCTCGGCACCGGCGAGGACGAGCAGTATGTCGATTCGCTGACCGGCATGTACAAGGAGAAGTTCCTCCTTCACTACAACTTCCCGCCCTATTCGGTTGGTGAAACCGGCCGCATGGGCTCGCCGGGCCGTCGCGAGATCGGCCACGGCAAGCTTGCCTGGCGCGCGATCCGCCCGATGCTGCCGTCGGCCGATCAGTTCCCCTACACGCTGCGCGTCGTCTCGGAGATCACCGAGTCCAACGGCTCGTCCTCGATGGCGACCGTCTGCGGCACCTCGCTGGCGCTGATGGATGCCGGCGTGCCGATCGCCAAGCCGGTGGCCGGCATCGCCATGGGCCTGATCAAGGAAGGCGAGCGCTTCGCTGTGCTCTCCGACATCCTCGGCGACGAGGACCATCTCGGCGACATGGACTTCAAGGTCGCCGGCACCGCCAACGGCGTCACCTCGCTGCAGATGGACATCAAGATCGATGGCATCACCGAGGAGATCATGGGGATCGCGCTCGGCCAAGCCAAGGACGGCCGCCTGCATATCCTCGGCGAGATGGCGCATGCGATCTCCGGCGCCCGCGCCGAGCTCGGCGAATTCGCGCCGCGCATCGAGGTCATGCACATCCCGACCGACAAGATCCGCGACGTCATCGGCTCCGGCGGCAAGGTGATTCGCGAGATCGTCGAGAAGACCGGCGCCAAGATCAACATCGAGGATGACGGCACGGTCAAGATCGCCTCGGCCAACGCCAAGGAGATCGAGGCGGCGAAGAAGTGGATCCACACCATCGTCGCCGAGCCGGAAGTCGGCGAGATCTACGAGGGCACCGTCGTCAAGACGGCCGACTTCGGCGCCTTCGTCAATTTCTTCGGCCCGCGCGACGGCCTCGTCCACATCTCGCAGCTCGCCAATGAGCGCGTCGCCAAGACCTCCGACGTCGTCAAGGAAGGCGACAAGGTTTGGGTCAAGCTGATGGGCTTCGACGAGCGCGGCAAGGTCCGCCTGTCGATGAAGGTCGTCGACCAGGCGACCGGCAAGGAAATCGTCCAGGAGAAGAAGAAGCCGGAAGGCGAGGAAGACGCCGCCTGATCGGCGTTACCAGAGCATGATCCCGAAAAGTGGAATCCGGTTTTCGGAAAAGATCATGCTCAAACAAACAGATAGAGCCCCATCCCGGTTTCACCGGGATGGAATAGGCTCGGGATAATCGAGACGGGCGCGCCGCAAGGTCGCGCCCGTTTTTGTTTGAAGAGTTGTGTGAATGGCCTCAGAGCCGCTGAAGACGCTGTTTTTTCCCTTCGAGGCCGAGGCGCTCCCTTTGCCGCGAAAAGGCGCTCACGTGCTGTTCCTGGGTGCCGAGCCCGGCTTTCGTTTGCCTGCCGGCTTCGACGCCGCGCTGCATCTCGTGCAAGGCTTCCGGCCGCATTTTCGAGCCCTGCAGGCGGCCGGCTACACGGTCGCGCCGCAGGCGGAAGGTTCCGGCTTCGACGCGGCCCTGGTGCTGGCCGGCCGGCATCGCGGCCAGAACGAGCTGCGGATCGCGGAAGCCGTCGAGCGTGTGGTGCCGGGAGGGCTGATCGTGGTCGCCGGTGGCAAGGACGATGGCATCGACAGCCTGCGCAAGCGCATCGATGCGCTGCTGTCGCTTGAGGCGCATCTGCCGAAACATCACGGCGTCGCCTTCTGGTTCCGCCGGGCCGGCATGGACGCAGCCCGGGCGCTTCGCGCCGCCAACCCCGACCTCGTCGTCGAAGGCCGCTTCCGCACCGCGCCTGGCATGTTTTCGTTTGATCGGATCGACGCCGGCTCCAAGTTGCTCGCCGCGCACCTGCCCGACAATCTCGGTGGCAACGTCGCCGATTTCTGCGCCGGCTGGGGTTATCTGGCGGCAGAGGTGGCGGAACGCTCGAAGGGCCTCTCCGGTCTCGACCTCTACGAAGCGGATTTCGAAGCCCTGGAAGCGGCCAGGATCAATGTCCACGCCGATCCAGGACCACGTTTCTTCTGGACCGATCTGCTCACCGAAGCCGTCGAACGACGCTATGACGCAATCATCATGAACCCGCCGTTTCACAGCGGCCGGGCGGCGGAACCGGGCATCGGCGCCGACATGATCCGTGCGGCGTCGAAGTCGCTGAAGCCAGCAGGGCGGCTGGTCATGGTCGCCAATCGCCAGCTTCCTTACGAGCAGGTGCTGGCGGCCACGTTCTCCAGCCACGTCGAGGTCGCGCGCGACGGCATGTTCAAGGTGTTTTGGGCGCGCCGCTGAGGCGGTTACTGCAGGCTGACGAGGCGTGCTGGCTCGCGCGTAGTATGTGCGGGTCGCGCCTGGCCGAACTCGACTTTGAGGGGCGCAGGACGGCCGAACAGATAGCCCTGCACCACCTCGCAGCCGGCGGCTCTCAGCAGCGTTGCCTGGTTCTCGGTTTCGACGCCTTCGGCGATGATGCCGACGCCCAGCGCCCGCGACAGCCCGACGATGGTCGAGACCACGGCGCCCGAGCTGGAGTCGGTGTCGATGCGGCTGACGAAGGAGCGGTCGATCTTCAGCTTGCCGAACGAGAAGTCGATCAGGTAGCTGAGATTGGAGTAGCCGGTGCCGAAATCGTCGACGGCCACTGAGATGCCCATATCGGCGAGCTGCCGCAGGATGACGGCCGCGCGGTCGCGGTCCTGCATCATCGCCGTTTCGGTGACTTCGAGCTCCAGCCGCGACGGCTTTATGCCGGTCGATGCCATGGTCTCGCGCACGATGCCGACGAAGTCCTTGGTCATGAACTGGACCGGCGAGATGTTGACGGCGACGAAGCAATCCTGCGGCAGATACTGGGCGTCGCTGCAGGCCTTGCGCAGCACCCATTCGCCGATCGGGTTGATCATGCCGGTCTCCTCGGCGATCGGAATGAACTCCATCGGCGGGATCATGCCGCGTTCTGGGTGCTTCCAGCGGATCAGCGCCTCGTAACCGACCACGCGGCCGGTCGGCATGTCGAATTGCGGCTGGTAGTGGAGGCTGAAGTCGCCGCGGTCGAAAGCGGTTTTCAGCTCGGATTCGATCCATTGCCGGTAGTCCGCCACCCGCCCCATATCGGCATGGAAGACCGACCAGTTGCCGATGCCGCTTGCGCGCGCATTCTGCAGTGCCAGATTCGAGCGGCGAAGGACGAGCACCGGATCGTTTCCGTCCTTCGGCATCGCCACGATGCCGACGGACATGCTGACGGACTGCAGGTGCGTCTGGAGTTGGTAGGGCTCCATCATGTCGTTGATGAGCTTTTCGAGGAACCGTTCGAGCGATCCCCGGATCTCGCGGTCCGGCAAGAGCACGGCGAATTCGCCCGCGCCGATGCGACCGATCACCGCGTCCTTAGGCATGTTCTGCTTCAGCCTGCCGGTGAAGGCGCGGATCAGCTCGTCGCCGTGGCTGTAGCCGATGGCGTCGTTGATCTGCTTGAAGCGGTCGATGTCGATATCGATCAAATAGACCGGTTCGCCGGTCTCTATCGTTTCCGCTGCCGCCGCCGCCACCTTTCCGACGATAGCCTGGCGCGTCAGCAGGCCCGTCATCTTGTCGAAATGCGTTTCCTTGAAGACATATTCGGCCGATTCATCGACGCCTGCGAAGAAGGACAATGCGGCGCCACCGGCGGAAAGGGCGCAGAGCGCGGCGATGATGCCCGCCATCGTCTCCGCCGGCATGCCGGCCAGGCCGTCGCCGAAACCGAACCGCAGCCCCCAGAGCCCGAGGATAAAACTGCACATGCCCGAGCTGGCGATGGTGATCAGCCGGAACAGCGGTGTTCGCTTCGGGTTGCTGACTGGTGGCATGCAAAGTCCCTGAACTACAGGACCTTCTAGCGGATACCTCCTTAAAATGAGTTTCCGCCGATGCCTCCAATTTTACTGGAAAGTACTTTTTGCGTTAGCGAATTATTCGCGGTCGCCGCCGTTCTGCTTCAGTTCCTCGAGCGCCGGCATGGAGACGATGTGATAGCCGGAATCGACATAGTGGATTTCGCCGGTGACCCCGGAAGACAGGTCGGACAGCAAGTAGAGCGCCGAGCCGCCGACCTCGTCGATGGTCACCGTGCGTCGCAGCGGCGAATTGCGCTGCTGATAGGAGAACATGTGGCGCGCGTCGGACACGCCGGATCCGGCGAGCGTCCGCACCGGTCCCGCCGAGATGCCGTTCACCCGGATGCCGCGCGGGCCGTAGTCATTGGCGAGATAGCGCACGCTTGCCTCGAGGCCGGCCTTGGCGACGCCCATGACGTTGTAGTTGGGCATGACCCGCACCGACCCGGCATAGGTCAGCGTGATCATCGAGCCGCCCCTGGTCATCAGCGCGGCGGCGTTGCGGGCGACCTCGGTGAAGGAATAGCAGGAGATCACCATGGTGCGGACGAAGTTGTCGCGGCTGGTGTCGGCGTAAAGGCCCTTGAGCTCGTTCTTGTCGGAAAAGCCGATGGCATGAACGACGAAATCCAGCCCGTCCCAGGCCTTGCCGAGCGTCTCGAAAGTGGCGGTGACAGAGGCGCTGTCCTCGACGTCGCAGGGCACGACCAGCGAAGCGCCGAGTTTTTCGGCAAGCGGCTTGACGCGCCGCCCGAATGCATCGCCCTGGTAGGTGAAGGCAAGTTCCGCCCCGTGTTCGGACAATTTCTTGGCGATGCCCCAGGCGATCGAATGATCGTTGGCGACCCCCATGACAAGCCCGCGCTTGCCCTTCATCAACCCTTCCATAAAAGGCAATCCTTATGCGGAATAGCGCTGGAAAATCAGCGTTGCGTTGGTGCCACCGAAACCGAAGGAATTGGACAAGACGGTGTCGATCTTGGCGTTGTCGATGCGCTTGCGCACGATCGGCATGCCCTCGAATTCCGGATCGAGCTCCTCGATATGGGCGCTCTCGCCGACGAAGCCGCCCTGCATCATCAGGATCGAGTAGATCGATTCCTGGACCCCGGCGGCACCGAGCGAATGGCCGGTCAGCGACTTGGTCGAGGTGATGTACGGCATCTTGTCGCCGAACACCTCGCGGATGGCGCCCATCTCCTTGGAATCGCCGACCGGCGTCGAGGTGCCGTGCGTGTTGATGTAGTCGACCGGCGTCGAAACCGTGGCAAGCGCCTGCCGCATGCAGCGCACCGCGCCTTCTCCCGAAGGGGCAACCATGTCGTAGCCGTCGGAGGTGGCGCCGTAGCCGACGACCTCGGCATAGATCTTGGCGCCGCGCGCCTTGGCGTGCTCCAGCTCTTCCAGCACCAGAACGCCCGCGCCGCCGGCGATGACGAAGCCGTCGCGGTTTACGTCATACGCGCGCGAAGCTGTCGATGCTTTGTCGTTGAACTTCGACGACATGGCGCCCATGGCGTCGAACAGGTCCGACATCGTCCAGTCGAGATCCTCGTGGCCGCCGGCGAACATCATGTCCTGCTTGCCCCACTGGATCAGCTCGTAGGCATTGCCGATGCAATGCGCCGAGGTCGAGCATGCCGACGAGATCGAGTAGTTGACGCCGTGGATCTTGAACCAGGTGGCTAAAGTGGCCGAAGCGGTCGAAGACATCGCCTTCGGCACCGCGAACGGGCCGATGCGCTTCGGGCTGCCGTTCTTGAGCGTGGTTTCGGCGGCTTCGACGATGGTCCTGGTCGACGGCCCGCCGGAGCCCATGACGATGCCGGTCCGTTCGTTGGTGATGTCGCTTTCGCCTAACCCGGCGTCCGCGATCGCCTGGTCCATGGCGACGTGGTTCCAGGCGGCACCTTGGCTCAGGAAGCGCAAGGCGCGGCGGTCGATCATCGCCGACGGGTCGAGCGTCGGCGCGCCCCACACCTGGCAGCGGAAGCCGTGCTCGGCAAAAGAATTGGAAAAGCTGATGCCGGACTTGGCATCGTAAAGCGAGGACTGCACCTCGTTGGCGTTGTTGCCGATCGACGACACAATGCCGAGGCCTGTCACTACGACACGTCTCATTCGCAACTCCTTCCGGCGTACTTTGGCGAAAAACCTAGTCGGTTTTCGCCTTCGATCATACGCAAAATAAACTGTCGCGGCGTCCTTGCGCATCCGTCGGACACGCGAGGCCCCGTGGCGGTGGCGATCAGGCGGCCGACTGCTTGGACAGGCCGACCTTCAGATCCGTTGCCGCATATATGGGTTCGCCATCCGCCTTGAGCCAGCCATCGGCGATGCCGAGCACGAGGCGTCCGCGCATCACGCGCTTGAAGTCGACGCCGTATTCGACCTTCTTGACCGACGGCGTCACCATGCCCTTGAACTTCACCTCGCCGGTCGACAGCGCCATGCCCTTGCCGGGCTCGCCGAGCCAGCCGAGATAGAAGCCGGTCAATTGCCACATGGCGTCGAGGCCGAGGCAGCCCGGCATGATCGGATTGCCGATGAAATGGCAGGCGAAGAACCAAAGATCCGGCTTGATGTCGAATTCGGCGCGGATGAAACCCTTGTCGAAGGCGCCGCCGGTCTCGCTGATCTCGGTGATGCGGTCGAACATCAGCATCGGCGGGTAGGGCAGCTGGGCGTTTCCCGGTCCGAACAACTCGCCGCGGGCGCAGGCAAGCAGTTCCTCGTAATCGTAGCTGGACTTTTGACCCGCCATTAACTCCGTCCCCGTTTTCGTTCCGGGCGGCAGGGCGCCCATGTCGTTGGTTTCCTAACACACTCTGTTTGCGGCCGGAAACCGGCGTTTGCGCTTAACCCGTGCGCCTGCCTGGGTCAATGCGCGCTATTGATCGCATTTGGGCGACAGAATATATGTCGAGTGATGTCCAGTTTTTGGCGATGACGTCTTTTTGCCATTCTGGGCCTGTCTATGGGGCTGGGCCACGAGCTTTGACGGGATAGATGGATTCGGGTTGCCGGAAGGAAAATGTCGCTGTGGACAAGCGGGTTCGCGAAGCCGGCCTGAGGCCGACGCGCCAGCGCATCGCGCTGGCCGATCTGCTTTTCGCCAAGGGCGACCGTCACCTCTCGGCCGAGGAACTGCATGAAGAGGCGGTTGCCGCCGGCGTGCCGGTTTCGCTGGCGACCGTCTACAACGCGCTGCACCAGTTCACCCAGGCCGGCCTGTTGCGCATCCTCGCGGTCGAAGGGTCCAAGACCTATTTCGACACCAACACCTCCGATCACCATCATTTCTATGTCGAGGGCGAGAACCGGATCTTCGATATCGCCAGCGGCCCGGTGAGCGTGTCCAACCTGCCGGACCCTCCGGAAGGCATGGAGATCGCCAATGTCGACATCGTGGTGAGGCTGCGCCCGAAGCGCCGCGATTGATCGTTGGCGATGCGGCCCGTCGATCTGATGGTCCGGCTGGAATGGGCCGCCGTCGCCGTGGTGGCCATCGTCTTCTATAAAATGACCGGCGTGTCGTGGTGGTTGTTTGCGCTGCTCATCCTGGCGCCTGACCTGTCGATGCTCGGATACCTGGCTGGGCCGCGTGTCGGCGCCTTCGCCTACAATGCCTTGCACATCCTGATTGCCCCGCTTGTCCTTGCGCTCGCCGGCGTCCTGCTTGCCGGTCCGATCACCACTGCCGTGGCGCTGATCTGGATCGCGCACATCGCCATCGACCGCGCCCTGGGCTATGGCCTGAAACTATCCACCGGTTTCCAGGATACGCATCTCGGTCGCATCGGACGCGATCGGGGCAGGATCAGTTCTTGACCTTTTCGCCCGGATAGGCGCCCCAGACCTGCGACTGGGCCATCCAGCCGGTGTGGCCGTCGAAGGTCATTTCGCACCATTGACCGTCGCATTTCTTGATCGAGCCTATCACCCCCGGCTCGATGATGGCGACGACGTTGGCGTCCTTGTTGGGATCGTCGAGCAGATTGATTCGCCCGCCCTTGCCGCGCTGCCAGGGCGCGACGATCGCCGTGCGGCGGCCCGAGAGCAGCGACTGGTTGATCCAGCCCTCGGAGCCGTCGGCATCGCGCACGCGGCGCCAGGTGTCGAATTCCTGGATGACTTCCATAGGCAACCCGGCCTTCATGTACATCCAGTTGACGGAATAGTTGGCGCCCGGGCCGACGCGCGAGTTGACGCGCGCCGGCTTAAGGCTGACGAAGCGCGGCAGCGGCAGGCCGCTCGGCCCCAGAGTCACCGTTTGCGCAGGGGCGGCGGCACTTTGCGCGGATGCCTGCGGCGCGCAAAGCATAGCGCCGAGAACGGCTGCGCTGAAAGCCAGGCGAAGCGACGCGAAACCAGACACTTTCGTTCCTTTCGGCGCCGGTCCGTCGGGATGAGCGCCCCTTTTTCTTTGTCTTCGGCGGCACCGCTTGTTACAGGAGTGGGCTGGTACCGCGATCGGCTACAAGTTTCGCCGGTCTTGGTTAAAGAGGTCTCAACGAGATCGGTTTCGAGGAAGCTTCGGGGATAAAATGGCAGGCAAAAAACGGCCCCTCGTCGTCATCACGCGCAAGCTGCCCGATCCGGTCGAAACCCGCATGCGCGAGCTGTTCGACGCGCGCCTCAATGTTGAGGACCGGCCGATGACCCAGCCGGAACTGGTCGCGGCCGTCAAGGAAGCCGACGTGCTGGTGCCGACCATCACCGACCACATCGATGCCGCGCTGATCGCCCAGGCCGGCGAGAACCTGAAGCTGATCGCCAATTTCGGCAACGGCGTCGACAAGATCGATGTCGCCGCGGCGGCCAAGAAAGGCATCACCGTCACCAACACGCCGAATGTGCTGACCGAAGACACCGCCGACATGACCATGGCGCTGATGCTCGCCGTGCCGCGGCGGCTCGCCGAAGGCGCCAACGTGCTTACCGGCGAGAAGAAATGGGCCGGCTGGTCGCCGACCTGGATGCTCGGTCGCCGCATCTGGGGCAAACGCCTCGGCATCGTCGGCATGGGTCGCATCGGCACGGCGGTTGCGAGACGTGCCAAGGCGTTCGGCCTGTCGATCCACTACCACAATCGCCATCGTGTGCTGCCGGCGGTCGAGGACGAGCTGGAAGCGACCTACTGGGAGAGCCTCGACCAGATGCTGGCCCGCATGGACATCATCTCGGTCAACTGCCCGTCGACGCCGGCGACCTTCCATCTCTTGTCCGCCCGGCGGCTGGCGCTGATGCAGCCTTCGGCCTACATCGTCAACACCGCGCGCGGCGACATCATCGACGAGGAATCGCTGGTCAAGCTCATCCACGACGGCAAGATCGCCGGCGCCGGCCTCGACGTCTACGAGCACGAGCCGGCGCTGAACAGCAAGCTTTTGAAGCTCGCCGCCAGGGGCAAGGTCGTTCTTTTGCCGCATATGGGCTCGGCCACGCTCGAAGGCCGCATCGACATGGGCGAGAAGGTGATCATCAACATCCGCGCCTTCTTCGACGGCCACCGCCCGCCGGATCGCGTGCTGCCGCTCAGGACTTGAAAATACCTCGGGTGTTCAGGCGACGGTGACGACGCCGTCGCCGTCGACTTTGATGCCGCTTCCGCGATAGGTCTCGAACAGGCCACGCTCGAGCCTCACCGCCATCGGCGTTTCCCAGCCCATTTCCCGGGCGACGATCAGTCCGAGCAGCAGGATGGCGTCCGGCTCGTGCAGCACCAGGGCCGCCGGCGCGCGGCCGTTGTGGACCAGCTCCATCAGCACCGCCGAAGCCGACGATGAGCCGATAGTGCCCGGCAGGAACAGCACGCGGCCGGAAATCACCTCGCCATGCTGCGGGTGGCGAACATCGGCGATGCGCCCGGTCTTCGGGTCGACGCCGCCCCAGAAACTGATAGGTGCCGTCAGCACCAAAGCCTCCCCTTCGCCGGCCTTGCCCGGCACCAGGATCTCGGCGGCGCTCATGCGGCGATATCCGTGAAGCGCGGTTTGCCGACGACGGCGCTTTCGACGCAATCGGCGAGCGAGGCATAGAGCACCGCGTAACCGGTGTTGCCCGGCGCGTAATGCGCGAACTTGCCCGAATTGGTCATCAGCACGCCGCCGTCGAGATCCGGCATGATCGGCGTCACCACCACGCAGGTGTCGGCGACGATGACGACCCCGCTTGTTTCGAGCGCCTTTCGTCTACCGTCCTGCTCGAGCGAGGCCAGCACGTGGCGGCCGGTGCAGGCATAGATCGGCACGGCAAGCCGTCTTCCGGCGATCAGCCGCTCCAGCATGCTAAACTCGGCGTCTGACAGATGCGGACTGCCGATCGCCACCGCATCGATCGCCTTGGTCGCTGCGGCGGTCGACAAGCCGGCGCGAGCTTTCGCCACCATCTGCGGCGTGACGTGGATCACCGCCTCCGGTTCCGGCCCGGCCAGAATGGTTTCGGCGTCGGGAGCCTCGGGCGTCACGCCGGCAATATGGAAGAGCCCGACCGCGCCGGACGACGCAGCCGCTGCGCCGAAAGCCTTCAGCGCATCCTCGCCGGGGTGATTGGCGATGCCCGAGACGACGCCGACCGCATTGCCGACCTCGCGGCCGTAGAGGCTGCCCAGCACCGGCCAGGCGATCTCGGTAGCGAGGAAGGAAAGAGGAAGGTCAGAGACGTCGAACATCAGCCGCGCTCTGCGGTTCTCCGGGCGATGCAGGCCATAGTCGGGCGCCTGGCCGGTTATGGCGCAGGCAATGTCGAGGAAGTCGCCGTAGCGGTTGGTGCGGGCGCCCAGCACCGAATTGCAGAACACCACTGCATTGGACTCGCCCCAGGCGACATCGCTGCCCTGCGCGGGCCTGTGCCCGGCCTGATAGGGCGCGCAGGTCCAACTCTGCTCGCAGCCGAGCCTGCGATAGGCCTCCATCATCCGCCGCGCCATGCCGCGCTGCGGCTCTTGCAGCCGAATGCGCGAGCAGCCCATCAAGTCGAGCGCTCCGACATTGAGCGTCGAGCGCACCGCCACCCTGGCGCCGTCCTCGACCAACCGCTCGGCGAACAACGTGCCGGAATCGCCATGGTAGAGCGCGCCGTCGATATGCGCCGAAGCGATTGGGATCAGCCGCGGCGCTCCGAGAAGCCGCGCGCTCTCAGCGACGATGCGCATCGCCATCCCAGCGCCGTCCTTGCCGGCGGCGATTGCCTGTTGTTCGGGGCTGAGCGCGAGGCTCAAGACAACGCCTTTCGCATGGTGATCGAGGTTGGCCGGTCGTAGCCCTCATGCGCCGTGCGCGCGATCTCGCGAAAGCCAAGACGAGCAAAGGCCGCGTGATTTGCGGCGAGCTCGATCCGCGTCTGCAGCTCGATCGCATGCTTGCCGCGCCGCCGGGCAAAATCCTCCACGGCCTGCATCAGCCGCCCGCCGATGCCCCGCCCCTGAAGGCCGGGCTCGACGGCAAGCTTGCCGACATAGAAATCCTTCGCCCTCTCGAGCGCGAAGATGCAGCCGACGACCTGGCCGTTCTCCACCGCCAGGAACGCCGTTTCCTGCCCTGCCTTGCTCATAAGGTTTTCCGGCGTCAGCAGACGCGCCGAGGATGGCGGGTCGATGACGCCGTCCATATAGGCGAAGGCGCGCAGAATCAGCGCCAGCAATTCGTCCCACCGCGCGAAGTCCGGCGGAAGCTCGCTGACAAGGAGAGCGGCCGGCTGGTCCATGCGCTCAGACCGCCTTGTAGCGGACGGTGTCGAAACGGGCGGTGAGCCCGTCGTAAAGCAACAGCCGGCCGACCAGCGGCTCGCCGATCCCGGCAATCAGCTTGATCGCCTCCATCGCTTCGAGCGTGCCGATGACGCCCGTCAGCGCGCCGACGATGCCGGCGACGGCGCAGGATGGCACCAGCCCTTCGGGTGGCGCTTCCGGGAACAGGTCGCGGTAGCTTGGATTGCGCTTGCCGTCGGCACCCGTTTCGTACGGCTTCAGCACCGTCACCGAGCCGTCGAAACGGCCGACGGCGGCGGTGACCAGAGGCTTCTTTTCCAGGGCGCACGCATCGGCCAGCGCATAGCGTGTCTCGAAATTGTCGGAGCCGTCGACGACGACGTCGTAGCGGGCGACAAGGGCGGGGGCGTTTTCAGCCGTGAGCCTGAGGCGATGCAGTTCCATCCTGACATTGGGGTTGATGCGCATGATTGCCGCCGAAGCGCTGTCGGTCTTTGCCATGCCGATTGTGTCGCTGCCATGGATCACCTGCCGCTGCAGGTTGGACAGCGAGACATCATCGTCGTCGACGATGCCGAGCGTGCCGACGCCTGCCGCGGCAAGATATTCGAGCACCGGTGCGCCCAGCCCCCCGGCGCCGATCACCAGCGCCCGCGCCTGCTTCAGCTTCTGCTGGCCGGGGCCGCCGATTTCCGGCAGCACGATGTGGCGGGCATAGCGTTCGAGTTCTTCGTCGGTCAGGGCGGCATTGGTCATAGCTGGACCTTATAGCGGGCGGAAAACCTTGTCATGTACGGGCAAGGCGAAGCCTTGTCCCGCAGCGCAAGTACGGGCAAGGCGAAGCCTTGTCCCGCAGGGCAAGCACGGGCAAGGCGAAGCCTTGTCCCGCATGGCAGGCACGGGCAAGGCGAAGCCTTGTCCCGAAGGGCAAGCACGGGCAAGGCGAAGCCTTGTCCCGAAGGGCAGGCGGTGACGCCCGTTGGTTTTTTCAAGAGGTTAGCCGGTCGGCCCGACGCTGCCGTGATCGACCGTCAGGAACTGCGCCCGTCCGGCAAGGCTTGAAAACAGCGCCGCGTCGGTGCCGGTCATGAAGGCCTGGCAGTTCAGCTCCTCAAGGATGGAAAACAGTGCCGCCCGCCGGCCGCTGTCGAGATGCGCGGCGATCTCGTCGAGCAGCAGGATCGGCGTCAGGCCCGACATCTCGCCGGTCAGCCTCGCATGCGACAATACGATGCCGACCAGCAGCGCCTTCTGCTCGCCGGTCGAGCACAGTTCGGCCGGCATCGACTTCGGCCTGTGCCGGACCACGAGATCCGAGCGATGCGGACCGTCGAGCGTGCGGCCGGCGGCGCGGTCGCGCTCGCGGCCGTTGGCGAGGGCAGCGCGGAACCACTCCTCGACATCGACCGCCGGCGCGACGGCGATCTCGCTCTCCAACTCGCCGGAGAGGCTGATGTCGGCCTGCGGAAACGGGCCGCTGCCAGGCAGCTTGTCGATCATGGCGGCAAGCAGCCGCACCAGTTCCGCCCGCGCCGCCGCGATCGCTACGCCGGTTTCGGCCATCTGCGTCTCGATCGCGTCGAACCAGTCGCTGTCGCGGGAACCTTCCGTAAGCAAACGGTTACGACCGCGCATCGCCTTTTCATAGTCCAGCGCCCGCTGGCCGTGGCTGGGGTCGATTGCCAGCACGAGCCGATCGAGGAAGCGGCGGCGGTCGGCGGCCGGCCCCGGAAACAGCCCGTCCATCGCCGGCGTCAGCCAGACGACCCGCAGCCATTCTAGCATGTCCTCCGCCGACTTCGCCGGCGCGCCGTTGATGCGAACGCGTCTGCCGCCTTCTCCGGCACCGTCGCCGCCGGCAATGCCGGTGCCGATTTCGACCTGGCCTTCCGGTCCCTCGATGCGGGCATGCAAGGCAAAGCCGCCGTCACCGCCCTCGCGCGCCACGTCCGCATAGGGGGCGCGACGGAGCCCGCGTCCGGGTGTCAGCAGCGAGATGGCTTCGAGCAGATTGGTCTTGCCGGCACCATTGTCGCCGGACAGCACAACGGCGCCAGGGCCGAGCTCGAGCGAAAGTCCAGCATAGTTGCGAAAATTGGTAAGCGTAAGCTTACTTATATGGGTCTGTTCCGGCAACCGCTATCCGTCCGTGCAAGCCGCCGTAATCATCGCTCCATCGCCAGCCGGCGCGAAACCGGATGCGGCTAGACCCGCATCGGCATCAGCACGTAGAGCGCGGTCTCGTCGGCCATGTCGTGAATCAGCGTCGGCGAGCCGGCGTCGGCCAGCATGAACTTCGCCTCCGAGCCGGTGAGCTGGGCTGCGACATCGAGCAGATATTTGGCGTTGAAGCCGATCTCGATCGGGTCCGACGTATAGTCGGCCGCCAGTTCCTCGGTGGCGCTGCCCGAATCCGGATTGTTGACGGCAAGCGTCAGCTGGCCTTCGTGAATCGACAGTTTCACCGCCCGGCCGCGCTCGGACGAAATGGTCGAGACGCGGTCGACGGCGGCGGCGAAGCTCTGGCGGTCGATGATCAGCTTCTTGTCGTTGCCGGTCGGAATGACGCGCTGATAGTCCGGGAAGGTGCCGTCGATCAGCTTCGAGGTCAGGATGACGCTGCCGATGGTGAAGCGGATCTTAGTGTCCGACAACTCCGTCGTCACCGCCACATCCGGATCGTCGACCAGCTTCTGCAGCTCGCTCACCGTCTTGCGCGGGATGATGATGCCGGGCATGCCTTCGGAGCCTGCCGGCGCGTCGATCTCGGCGCGCGCCAGGCGGTGGCCGTCGGTTGCGACCGAGCGCAGCTTCAGCTTGCCGCCGGCCTCATGCGTGTGCAGGAAGATGCCGTTGAGATAGTAGCGCGTCTCTTCGGTCGAAATGGCGAACTGCGTTTTTTCGATCAGGCCCTTGAGCGCCACCGAGTCGAGCCGGAAGATGTGCGAGAAGGAGCCGGCCGAGAGCTCCGGGAAATCGGACTGCGGCAGGCACTGCAGGCGGAAGCTGGAGCGTCCGGAAGTGACGGTCATCGCGTTGCCGTCCTCGTCCGTCTTCAGCATCACCTCGGCGCCGTCGGCGAGCTTGCGCACGATGTCGTAGAGCAGGTGCGCCGGGACCGTCGTCGCTCCGCCGCGCTCGACCTTGGCGGGCGTGGCTTCCGTCACTTCGAGGTCGAGGTCGGTCGCTTTCATTTCGAGGCTCGCGCCTTCGGCGCTGAGCAGTACATTCGACAGGATCGGAATGGTGTTGCGCCGCTCCACCACGCGATGAACGTGGTTGAGGGACTTCAGGAGATTGGACCGTTCCAGGATAACACGCATGACGAAACAGGCTCGCTTCAATGAATGGCGGGTCACCGGGGAGCGGCATCCCGCGAAAGCTCCGAAAAGCTCAGAATCTGTGTAAGCTGACAGTAAAAAACCTGCAAGCGCAAGCCCGCGACACCGGTTCCGGCCGGTTGCGCGGGCTTTCTGGGGATAAAGCCTGCGAAGCGCTCAGGCCTGCTCGTTGATCAGCCTTCTGAGCAGTTCGAGTTCCTGTGCCAGCGTGTTGTCGGCACCGGAAAGATCCTCGATCTTGCGCACGGCATGCAGAACCGTCGTGTGGTCGCGGCCGCCGAAGCGCCGTCCGATCTCGGGCAGCGAGCGCGGCGTCATCACCTTCGACAGATACATCGCCACCTGGCGCGGCTTGACGATGGTGCGCGTGCGCCGGTTGGACAGCAGCTCCGTCTTCGACACGTTGTAGTGGCGCGCCACGATGCGCTGGATGTCCTCGATGCGCACCCGCTTCGGCTCGCCCGAGCGGTAGATGTGGCCGAGGATCTCGTCGATGCGGTCGATGGTGATCTGCGGTTCGAAGGACTGGCGAAACAGAAGCTGGTTGAAGGCGCCTTCGAGCTCGCGCCCGCTGCCCGTCACCGTGCGGGCGACGTGATCGAGGATCTCGTCCGAAATGTCGAGCGAGGAATCGTCGATCTTGGCGGTGGCAAGGCGCAGCTTCAGCATGCCAAGCCGCATGGCGAAGTCCGGCGCTGACATTTCGAGCGCCACGCCGCCATTGAGGCGCGAACGCACGCGCGGTTCCAGCGATTCCAGTTCCGACGGCGGCCGGTCGGCGGCGACCACCACCTGCTTGGCGCTGTCGAGCAGCATGTTGATGAGATGGCAGAACTCATGCTGGATCGACTTGCCCTGCAGGAACTGCATGTCGTCGATGATCAGGAGATCGATGTCGCGCAGTTGCTCCTTGAGGGTGAGCGCATTGTTGTCGCGGATCGCGGTGGCGAAGCGCCACATGAAATATTCCGCCGTGAGATAGACCACCCGCGACTTCGGGTTGTGCCTCAGCGATTCCGCCGCGATCGCCTGTAAAAGGTGCGTCTTGCCGAGGCCAACGGTCGCGTGAAGGAAAAGCGGGTTGAAGCGCACCGCGCTCGACTGCGATTCCGCCACCGCCTTGGCCGCCGCGAAGGCCACCCGGTTCGAGGGCCCTTCGATGAAAGAGGTGAAAGTGTAGCGCGGGTCGAGCGGTGACCCCAGCACATTGTGGCGGAACTCGGTCTCCGCCGGCATGCCCTGGCGGGGCGCCGGCGTCCGCTCCACCCGGCCGGCGCTCGCGGTGCCGGCGGCGAGCGCGGTCTGCGCCTGCTTGGTCATCTTGCGCGCAGGTGCGATCTCAGGCTCGACATTGTTGCGGCCCTGCCGCGTGGCGGTCCGCACGATGATCTCGATCTTGAGAATGTCGGGATCCTCATGTCTCCACAGTTCCGCGATAAGGTCGAGATAGTGGCCGTTGATCCACGACCGCAGGAAGGCCGTGGGCACGGAGATGCGGACAATGCCGCGCGAGGCCTCGGCAACCTTCATGCGGCCAAACCAGCTCGAATAGACCTCGGCTCCCAGACGCGCCTTAAGCTGGGTCTTGACCCGCTCGAACTTCTGTTCAGCGTCGCTGGATGCCGTCATTCCGTCCCCTCCGACGAAAGTTGTAGGGAATGGGAGCTCGCCCGCTATCTCCCGTTCGATGCCGCTCTGCATGATCAAGTTCCTTGTCTTCTCGTACCCTTTTCCCGCCGGGAGTGCGCCTCCTGCACCCTGGACCCGGCGACGTTTTTCGCTGCGCTGTCATCGCCGCCGCCGGCGATATGGTCGCAACGTTGCGCAAGGGACCGATGCCGGCTTTTGCAAGCCGGCTTGATCATGCCAGGGCAATACAACACCGTCCGGCGAAAACGCCGGCCAAACGTCGACTGCCATGTACAATTACGCCAGTCCCCTACCCACCGAAGAGACAGACCAAGCCGCACGCGGAATTGCTCCACGTCATGAATTCCGCCATTTTGTGCTGGCCGATTCAGGCTGGGTCAGGGGCTAAAGCCCGTCCCTTCGATGAATGGACATTACCGAAATCGCTGTGGATAGGGCAAGGCCACGTCTAACCGATTTTTAACGAATCTGGTTACCGGAGACGTGTTCGAAGCGGGTGCCACTGGGGCGTGTTTTGACAAAGCCATTGTGATTCAAACCCTTTTCCGGCGAATATGAAAAAGGCCGGCCGATACGAAATTTTCTGAAATAATTCTCTTGACAGCTACTTGTCCCCCGCCGCTCCTCCGCGCGTTGAACAAGCTGTGGATGACCATCCGTAAGTTTCTGAAAAATAAGCGGAATTTTTGACAGGCTAATTTATGGCCATGCCCGCATTCGACGGGCCTCAACATCAGCGATTATGTATATGCCGGCAAAACATTCGCAACTTTGAAATTCGGGCCGAGCTTCGTTATGCACGCGTTCTTTTTAAGTACTTGCCGGCAAACGAAAAAACCCGGCCTATGCGGCCGGGTTCAAGGATAACGGTTCTAAGCGGAAGTCGGTCAGGCCGACAGCACCTTGACCCTCTGGGCCAGCCGCGAAACCTTGCGGGAAGCCGTGTTCTTGTGGATGACACCCTTGGTTGCGGCGCGCATCAATTCCGGCTCGGCGACCTTGAAGGCTTCGAGCGCCGCGGCCTTGTCGCCGGCGGCAAGCGCCTCTTCGACCTGGCGGACATAGGTGCGGACGCGCGACCGGCGGTTCTTGTTGATCGCCGCGCGGCGGGCGATCTTGCGCGTTGCCTTTTTGGCCGAGGACGTATTGGCCATGGATGCCTCTCTTCTGATCTGGTGAGCGCCAGCGGGATGCCGCAGGGCGCAAAAAACAAACGGGCAGCCACGGGGCCGCCTCGGTTGGTGCGGCTTATAGTTCAGCTTTTCCGGCGCGTCAACGCCGCTTCGCGGTCTTTTTGGCGCCTTGTAACGCGCCGCGCTGAAACGCTCGACGCACCGCAAGTCTTTGCCTTATGCGTGCCGTTTTCCCAAACTGGCGCGCGCTTCCGGGGGGACACGCATTAACGGTTGGTGAAATTCGGCTTCCGCTTCTCGACGAAGGCGGCCATGCCTTCCTTCTGGTCGTCGAGCGCAAACAGCGAATGGAAGAGGCGACGCTCGAAGCGCAGCCCTTCGGCAAGCGTCGTCTCATAGGCCCGGTTGACGGCTTCCTTGGTCATCATCACCGACGGCAGTGAAAACTCGGCGATCTTGCCCGCCGCCTTCAGCGCTTCCTCGGTGAGCTCGCCTGCCGGCACCACCCGCGACACCAGCCCGCAGCGCTCGGCTTCGGCGGCGTCCATCATGCGCCCGGTCAGGCACATGTCCATCGCCTTCGATTTGCCGACGAAGCGGGTCAGCCGCTGCGATCCGCCCATGCCCGGCATGACGCCGAGCGTGATTTCGGGCTGGCCGAATTTTGCATTGTCGGCGGCGATGATGAAATCGCACATCATCGCCAGCTCGCAGCCGCCGCCGAGCGCATAGCCTGCAACCGCCGCGATGATCGGCTTGCGCGCACGCGTAAGCTCCTCCCAGCCGACGAAGAAATCCTGGGTGTAGGCGTCGACGAAGGAGATCGCCTGCATTTCCTTGATGTCAGCACCGGCCGCGAAGGCCTTTTCCGAGCCTGTGAGGACCAATGCGCCGATGCCGGCATCGGCGCCGAACGCGTTCACCGCGGCCACGATCTCTGCCAGCACCTGCGAATTGAGCGCGTTGAGCGCCTTCGGCCGGTTCAGCGTGATCAGCCCGACCTTGCCGCGTGTCTCCACGAGAATGGTTTCATAGGCCATGGCATCGTCTCCTTCGATTGAGGAGACCGGTCTAGCTCACCGCTGACAGGTCCGGCAATAGAAGGTCGAGCGGCCGCTCTGCACGATGCGCTCGATATGGCCGCTGCAGCCAGGTTTCGGACATGGCATTCCTTCGCGGTCATAGACCGCGAAGGAATGCTGGAAATAGCCGAGCGACCCGTCTGCCTGGACATAGTCGCGCAGCGAGGATCCGCCGGCGGCGATCGCGTCGGCGATGACCGAGCGGATGGCCTCGGCCAGGCGTTCGCATTGCTCTTTTGCTTTCTTGCCGGAGCCGGCGATGGTGCCGGCTTCGCGCAGCGGCGACAGGCCGGCGCGCCACAGCGCCTCCGACACATATATGTTGCCGAGCCCGGCGATCAGCCGCTGGTCGAGCAATGCCGCCTTGAGCGGCGACCTGCGGCCTGCGAGCAGCGAGGCGAGCAGGGGGCCGTCAAGCGCGTTGCCGGTCGGCTCGATGCCCAGCCCCGCCAGCATCGGATGCGTGTCCGGCGCCCCTTCGGCAAACAGCATGAAGCCGAAACGGCGCGGGTCGTTGAAGATGACGCGGGACCGCTCGCCCTTCGGCGAAGCGACGTCGAACACGACATGGTCGTGCGCCGCGCTTTTCGAGCGCTCATGGTGGAAGGCGCCGGGCGTGTCGCTGCTCCCGGCGGCTTCGACGCGGAACGATCCCGACATGCCGAGATGGCAGATCAGCACCGGACCGTCTTCGATGTGCATCGTCAGATATTTGGCGCGCCTGCCAAGCGCCGTCACGGTCTTTCCGGCAAGCCGCTCCGAAAAGCGCTCGGGAAAAGGAAAGCGAAGGTCGGGCCTGCGCGCCTCGACGTTGACGAGGCGGGCCCCTTCCAGAACCGGCTGCAGCCCGCGCCGGACCGTTTCGACTTCAGGCAGTTCGGGCATGGCCGCCTATCGTCGCCAGGAAAGAGCTGCCGTGGCGGCCGGGCGCCAGGCCGAGATGGTCCGCGACGGTTTCGCCGATATCGGCGAAGGTCGGCCTGAGCCCGATGTCGCCGCCCTTCAGCCCCGGCCCGATGCCGATCACCGGAATGCGTTCGCGTGTATGGTCGGTGCCGCGCCAGGTCGGATCGTTGCCATGGTCGGCGGTGAGGATGAGCAGGTCGCCTTGCCCGATACGCGACAGCGCCTCCGCCAGCCGGCGGTCGAAGGCCTCGAGCGCTCCGGCATAGCCGGCGACGTCGCGCCGGTGGCCGAACTCGGTGTCGAAATCGACGAAATTGGCAAAGACCAGATCGCCGTCGCCGGCGTCGTCCATGGCGCCGAGCGCCTTGTCGAACATCGCCATGTTGCCGCCCGCCTTGCGCACCTCAGAGATTCCGCGATGGGCGAAGATGTCGCCGATCTTGCCGATGGCGACGACCTTGCTGCCGCGCTCCGTCAGCCGGTCGAGCAGGGTCGGCTCCGGCGGCGGCACGGCATAGTCGCGGCGGTTGTGGGTGCGCTGGAAGGTGGCTCTCGTCTCGCCGACGAAGGGTCGCGCGATTACGCGCCCGATCTTGAGCGGATCGACCAGCCGGCGCACCGTCAGGCAAAGCTCATAAAGCCGCTCCAGGCCGAAATGCGTCTCGTGCGCGGCGATCTGCAGCACGGAGTCTACCGAAGTGTAACAGATCGGCTTGCCGATGCGGATGTGCTCCTCGCCGAAGCGCTCGATGATCTCGGTTCCGGGCGCATGGCAATTGCCGAGGATGCCCGGCACCTTGCCTTCGCGGATGATCGCGCCGGTCAGCTCGGCCGGGAAGGCCGGCACGGTGTCGGGAAAGTAGCCCCAGTCGAAGCGCACGGGCAGGCCGGCAATCTCCCAGTGGCCCGACGGCGTGTCCTTGCCGCTCGAGACTTCCTGGGCCGCGCCATGGAAAGATGAGGCAAGCAGAGGCGCGTCGAAACTTATGGGCAGTCCCGCTGCCGTCCGTGCGGCGTGGGCAAGCCCGAGCGAGACCATGTTGGGCACGGCGAGCGGCCCCCCGCGCAAACCTTCACGATCCGCGCGGCCCTCGGCGCAGGCCTGCGCAATATGCCCGAACGTGTTGGCGCCGGCATCGCCGTAGCGTTCGGCATCAGCCGCTCCGCCGATGCCGAAGGAATCGAGAACGAATAGGAAAGCCCGCGCCATAGGGTGCCGTCGTTGCCAGTCCAGTGCATGTCTCCCGAAAGTGAGAACCGGTTTCGGGACAAAGGCATGCGTAAAATCAAAAACCTGAAGCGCACGGAGCGAATCCGAAAGATTGCGACGCGCTTTAGGCAGCCAGACATAAGGTTCCGCGGTGGCGTTGGCAAATCGGAAACCAAACCGCAACGGCTTGGCGCCATAGTCGCGCAATCGGGCGCAGTGTCGGCGGAGTGCGGCAAGGATGGGCAAGGGCACAAGATCCGCGGCAAGCCGGACTTTGAGGACGTGCGCGGCGGCCCTCGCGGTGCTCTCGGCGGCCTCGTCGGCGCGTGCCGACTGGCGCGACGACATCGGCACGTTTCGCATCGGCATCGTCGCCGAGTCCGGAGGCGGCAACACGGTTCCCGGCCTGGCACGCCTGACGGATGCCTATACGAACGCGCTCGGCATGAAGGTGGAGTTCGTGGTTGCCCGCGACTATGCGGCGCTGATCGAGGCGCAGGCGAGCGGCCGCGTCCAATATGCGATCTATTCCGCGCTCGCTTATGCCGCGGCCTCCGAGCGCTGCGGCTGTGTCGAACCGCTGGTGGCGCCGGTCGATGCCGATGGGGCCGCCGGCATCCGCTCCGTGCTGGTGACGCGCGACGGCAAGGTGCCTGACCTCGCCGCCATGGCTTCGCATCGGATCGCGATCGCGCCTGCGGACAATGTCGGCGGTTCGCTGCTGCCGCTGACCGGGCTGGCTGGCCGAGGCGTCAAGATCGCGGACGATTCACCTTTCCTGGCGCGCGCGCCTTCGGCCACCGCGGCCGAGACAATGATCGGCGACGGGCAAGCCGACGGCCTGTTCGGCTGGGAATCTGTCGGCGCCGATGGCCGGCCCACCGATACGGGCGGCACGATCATGCGGCTCGAGGCCGCCAGCATCCCGAAGACGTCGCTTCGGGTGCTATGGACCTCGGCTCCACTGCGATACGGGCCTCACGCCGTGCTCAGCGATCTCGACGCCGAGGCGAAGCGCCGGCTGGCCGTGTTCCTGACCAATCTCAAGTCGATGACGCCGGACGTCTACGATCTTCTGGAATCGAAGCACTCCGGCGGGTTCGAACTCGCCGTGGCAAAGGATTACGCGACGGCGCTGGCCATCGTGCGGCGGGAAGCGGGCGGCCGGGAATAATCTTTCAGCAGTCGCTGCAGGGAACCGTGGGACCGCGCCGGGGCCTCAGATAGTAGGTTTCGCCCATCGGTATCTTGTTGAAGACCGAAGTCAATCCAGCCGCCTTCGAACCGCTGGCCGACCAGGTGATCATCGCCTCATAGCCGAGGTCGCTTTCCACCCGGACAAGGAAAGTGTTGCGGATATTCAGCGTCGCCGGAACGGTGGTGATGCTGTCCTTCAGCGCGTCGGCGCTATAGGTGGTGCCCACGAGCTTGCGCGACCATGCCACCTTCACCTGGGGCGACGCCTCGTCGGTGATCTGGATGCCGGTGATGATGATCGACGGGGTGGAGCGGTTGTAGGGCTGCAGCGTCGAGGTGCCGATCTTCATGATCGCATCGAGGTCAGCTTTCTTGACGGTCGTCTGCTGCGTGACGAGATCCGCCACCATGCTGCCGATGCGGCTGACCTTCTTGCTGGTCTCGATCGCCTGCGAGGCTTCCATCGTGATGAAGTACATGATGAACAGCACCGGCACGATGAACGCGAACTCGATTGCAGCGACGCCCTGGCGATCGCGGCAAAACCGCACGGCCTTCGCCATAATGGCCGAAATTTTCCAGTGTGCCCCCGCACGGTGCATTTTTACCTCCACCCGCCGCAGTCTCAGCCGTCGAGCGGTCTCAGTTGTCGAATGGCTCGTTCTGCCAGGTCACGGACGCGAAATGCAGCGTCTTGCCGTCCTTCAGATTGGCCATCTGTTTGGCCAGGAAATCGGTCATCACCGGCCATTTGTAGAAGACCCTGAGCATGTTCTTCGATTCCGCCAGCCCGGGAGAAACCGTGAAAGTCGTCGAGGTCGTGCCTGTCAGTACGATCTCCTTGTTCACGATCTTGAAACCAGCCGCGGCGGCGTCGGCGAAGGTCGCATACTCGCGCAGGTCCACCAGCAGTGACGCGGTTGCTCCAGACCCCGGGCAATTCGTGGTGACCATGATCGCCATCCTGTCGCAGATCAGCGTCTTGATCGAGGCTTCGGTGACGTTGGCCTTCCTGAGCTGCCCGGTCCGCAGCTGACGGGCGATATCGTCGGTGACGTTGGCCATCACCTCCTGGCCGGCGAACGAGATGCAGCTTTCGAGGATGGCGAAAACGAGCAGGGCGAACGGCACGGCCAGCATCGCGAATTCCAATGCCGTGCTGCCTCGCCTGTCGCTGAAGAAGCCATGGCGGGGCTTTGCCCGTCCCTTGCTGTCCATGCCACCCCCCGGTGCCGGATCCTTGCTCATATTCCGTTCCTGCCGATCTCTCGCAATGTCGGCGGCAACATAGCGAAAACCCATTGAGGTCCGGTTTGGATGAGCGTTAAATTCGCCGTACGGCCTTTAACCCGCCATTAATGTCGCGTGCGCCTGCCTGCGTCGACCTCAGCGGGCGGCGTTCATTTCGGTTTCTGAAGTTCTCTCGGCCTCGCTCTTGTACGAGCTTTCGCAATAGGGCGTGCAGGACATGGTCTGGACTTCGGCGCGCCTGTAGATGCGCACTGAAGACGCAGCTTGCCGCACGACCGTCACCTGCTCATCGATGATCGGACTGCCATCCTCATCGAGCACGACCAGATTGGTGACGCCGAAACCCTTGCCGGTGAGCACGACCGTCGAGGCATCCTGCACGGCGGCATCGGCGATTGCCGGATTGCCGACGACGATCGTATCGGCGGCGCGCGACAACTTGACGATCTTTGCCTGGTTCATGGTGACTTCGATGCCGGCGCCGGCGCTGGCCGGCACGACGAAAGCCGCAACTGCCAGCAACGCGGCAACTGAAAATGGCGATCTCGACAAGGACATTGAGGCGCTCCGAAGCGGCAGGCTGTTCAACGGAACATGAACGAAATTGGTGAACCGACGGTTAAACGCCGCATGGCTGCGGTAAGAATTGGTCGCCTCAAGGACCATGCGCCAGCAGCATGCGCTGTTTTAGCAAGATCGCGGGTGCACCGGATCTCCGCCCTTTTCCCGCCTGCCGATCCGATCCCGGACGTTTAGGCCACGGTTAACTATGCAGCGGGTTCGCCTCCGGAAAGGAATCGGTAAGGGTGTTTATTAAGCCGATTGAAAGAGCTTCTCCCTAGATTCGCAAGCATCCGATCGACCGGCAAGAGAAGTTGACGGAAGTGCTGTAACACGTGGAGTAGGAGCTCTCGAATGTCTAACCTTATCGCACGTTTTGTGAAGGACGAATCCGGCGCGACCGCCATCGAATACGGTCTGATCGCCGCTCTCATCGCGCTCGCCATCATGGTCGGCGCCGGCCAGCTCGGCAACGCCCTGAACACCAAGTTCAAAGCGATCGCCAGTGCGGTCGAAAATACCAACAAGTAACTAACCGAGTGACGGCGAAGTCGTTCTCGACGAGAAGGGCCGCCTCCAGGCGGCCCTTGTTCGTTGCAGCATCTGGTCACCTATACCGCGCGATTTTGATCGCTCGGCACTCACCGACCGTTAATGCCATATGCCTGGACTGGGCATGTTAATTTTCTCACGGCGCTGTGTTGTCTCATGCTTGAAGCCGTAATCTTCGTCGTCTTTCCTTTCTGCATGTTGTTTGCAGCGATCTCGGACATCTTGTCGATGACGATCGCCAACCGCGTGCCGGTGCTGCTCTTGGCGACGTTCGCTCTGGTGGCTCCGTTGACCGGGATGGACTGGGCAACCTATGGCGGGCATTTCGCGGCCGGTGCCCTGGTGCTGGCGGTGACGTTCGGCCTGTTCGCGCTCGGCGGCATGGGCGGCGGCGATGCCAAGCTTCTGGCGGCGACCGCGGTATGGATGGGGCTCAACATCAGTCTGGTCGGCTATCTGGTGACCTCGACATTGATCGGCGGCATGCTGACGGTTGCCATTCTGGCCTACCGGAAATCGCCGCTTGCGGCCTATACCGGCCACAACCGTTTTCTGCGCCATTTCGCCGACGAGAGCGTAGGCATTCCCTATGGCGTCGCGCTTGGTCTCGGCGGGATCGTCACCTTTCCGGATTCTCCGCTGATGGTCTGGGCACTGGACAGGCTCACCGCCTAAAGCGCATCGCGATCTTTCAGATTCGCTCCATGCGCTTTAGGTTTTTGATTTCAATCATGTCTTTGTCCCGAAACCGGTTCCCACTTTCGGCACGGCTGTCCGGGGAAAGTCATGCATAGGAGAAGCTCATCTGGCCTGGGGAGGATCGGAGCTTGCGTTGACTTGGGTTGACGGGCGGCGGTTTGTCGATGGCGGCGATGTTTCGTCGCTCGAAGAGGCATCGGGCGACCAGATCGGTAAACCTGAGGATAGGCATGGCGATACGGCAGGCCCGGGCGGCGATGCGCAGCAGCGCATAGGCGATCATGGCGGCGAAGAGCTGCAGGCGGATGGCGTTGTCATTGGTGCCGAGGAACTTGCGGATCTTCAGGTGCTGCTTGATCCAGCGGAACAAGAGCTCGATCTGCCAGCGGCCCTTGTAGAGGGCGGCGATCACGACGGCGGGGCGCTGGAGATCGTTGGTCACAAGCGTGATGGTGTCGCCGTTCTGGCGCTGCACGGTGAGCCGCCGCAATGGGATGGGCAGCTTGCGGTGGCTCTTGCTGGCAAGGCTCACCTCGACGTCTTCGAGAACGGTGAAGCCGTCGCCCTGCGCGCTCTTGATAGGGCGGCGGCTGAGCACCTCGAGCCCCATGTTGGATTTGGGGCGGGTGACGAAGAAGGCTTGGGCTGCGGCGATCGCCGTCCACCAGCCGTAATGGCAATAGCCCTTGTCGAACACGTAGGTGGCGCCGGTCTCAAGGGTGATCGTGCGGCCGATCTCGGCGTCGTTGACATTGGCGTCGGTGATGTCGAGGACGCGCGGGCAGTCGCTTTTGGGATCGTAGACGACATGCAGCTTCATGCCGCGGATGCGGCCGTTCGACTTGGCCCAGCCGCAGGCCTTGCCGAGCGGGATGGGGGTGGAATCGATCAGCCGCAGCATGGCCGCGCCTTCGCGGCGCATGTGCCGGTCGAGCTGGTTGGCAATGTGCTCGAAGGTCTCGGCAAACACGCCGACGGGGCGGCGCCGGTTGGCATCCGACAAGGTCGAGCGGCTCAGCCGGTCGCTGCCCAAGTGATAATGATGCTGGCAGTTGGCGTTCCAGCCAGCTTCAAGGCCGCGCAGGCTGTCAGCGCCGCTCAACTGCGCGTAGATCAGCACCATGAGATGGTCCCAGCTGTGGAACGACTTGTCGTAGGCGTCCCCATCATGGCTATCCACAATCGTCTGGAAGCGGCGCCGATTGAGCGGTTCAACCAGCTTGCCAAGAATGCTAGGCGTAAGGCGCATGCCCCGTCCCTTTCTGAGTCTCGACAACCAGAAGGTAGACGGAAAAACGCCGTCTTACGGGGCATGCGCATGTGGCATTTCGATTCACCCCTATCTTTCCCCGGACAGCCGTGCACTTTCGGGAGACATGCTTTAACTCGTTTTCCTAACAAGGGCATTTCTCGAGGTGGCGTGGCCGCCTTTTTTCGTTAACGGCGAGCGGTTCCATCCAATTTGAGTAAACCTTAAATTAATCACGATCGTAAGCATTGCATTAACCTTGTTTTGACGATTGCAACTGCAAAGTCCGACCTGGCGAGGTGGTTTGCCTTGAGGCGAAGGGTTCGGACGAATGCCAGCATCCCGACTGATTATTCTGGGCGTGGCTGTGGCCGCGGCGGGTGGCGCGGGTTATGTCGCAAAGAACATGGTGGCGGCGCCGCCCAAGGTGGTCGTCGAGGCTCCCAAGCAGCCGGCGATCGCGCTGCAGGATGTGCTGGTGCTTTCTGGCGATGTCGCCATGGGCAGCCAGCTCGGCGACAACATCAGCTGGGAGCGGTGGCCGGCCAGCGGCGTCAACGCCAATTTCATCACCCGGGCCGCCGAACCGGATGCGGTCGAAAAGCTCAAGGGCTCGGTGGCGCGTGTGGCCATGTATACCGGCGAGCCGTTGCGGCGCTCCAAGCTGGTCGGCGAGGGGCAGAGCTTCATGTCGTCGATCCTGCCGTCCGGCATGCGCGCCGTGGCGACCGCCATATCGGCCGACACATCGGCAGGCGGCTTCATTCTGCCCAATGATTTCGTCGACGTCATCATGACCCGGCGCGGCGATACCGGTAACGGCGGCAGCGGCTTCAACACCGAGACCATTCTCAAGAACATCCGCGTTCTGGCCATCGACCAGACCATCCAGGAAGACGAGGAAGGCAAGAAGACCAGGGTCGGCCAGACCGCGACGCTGGAGCTGACGCCGCAGCAGGCGGAGATCATCACTGTGGCGCAGCAGATGGCGGACCGCCTGACACTGGCGCTGCGTCCGATCGTGGACGCGAATGAGAAGAGCCTGGGCGAGGCCGACTATCTGGTGAACGGCAATGGCCGGCGCGGCACGGTGCGGCTGATCAAGTCGGGCGAAGTTTCCGAAGTGGGAGCAAGGAAATGAAGCTAAACGGCAAACTGCCAGTCATGGCGGCGGCGGCAATCGGCCTGTTCCTGCTCGGCGCCAATGCGTCCGGCCTCGTCGAGGCCAAGGCCGCGAACAGGGCGACAGGCGTGACGGCCTCGGTCGCCACGCAGCGCGTCAAGCTCGGTCTCAACAAATCGGTGGTCATCGATTTGCCGAGCGACGCCTACGACATCCTCGTCGCCAACCCGGCGGTTGCCGACGCGGTGACGCGCACGGCGCGGCGCATCTATCTGTTCGGCAAGGCGGTCGGTGAAACCAACATCTTCGTCTTCGGTCCCAACGGCGAGCAGATCGCCAGCCTCGACCTTGCGGTCGAACGCGACGTCGCCGGACTGGAAGATTATCTCAAGCGCTTCCTTCCGTCCTCTGACATCAAGGTCGAGTTGCTGAACGACAACGTGATCCTGACCGGTATGGTGGACACGCCGCTCGACGCCAAGCGCGCCGTCGACCTGGCGACCATCTTCGTCTCGGGCGGTGAAGCCACGACCGGCCAATATTCGCAGACGGCCGCCGGCGGATCGGCCAATGGCGGCGTCGACATCAACAATCCCGACCAGGAGCGCCGGGTCTCCAAGATCGTCAATCTGCTGCAGATCGTCGGCGACGATCAGGTGACGCTGAAGGTGACGGTGGCCGAAGTCAGCCGCTCGGTGATGAAGCAGCTCGGCGTCAACATGATCGGCAGCGGCAGCGCCAACGGCATTTCCTTCAGCACGGCAAGTTCTCCCGCCTTCGGGTTGGGCAAGCCGATTTCGCAGTCAACCGGCTTGTTGGTGGGAGACACCGTCGGAAACGGCATCCAGACCTACATCAATGCCATGGAGCAAAGCGGCGTCATGAAGACGCTGGCGGAGCCGACCCTCACCGCCGTTTCCGGCGAGAAGGCGACGTTCAAGGTGGGCGGCGAATACAATCTGGTCAGCGGACGCTCGAGCAACGTGTCGACCGACAACCAGACCGGCCTGACCACATATAGTTTCGACAAACTCGAGTACGGCATTGGCCTCGAGTTCCAGCCGGTCGTGCTGTCGGCCGGGCGCATAAGCCTCAAAGTCAGAACCGCCGTTTCGGAGCCGACTACCGAGGGTTCGGCGACTATCGAAGGCGGCGGCACCACGCCTGGCATGACGATTTTGTCGCTTCGCAAGAGACTGGCCGATACCACCGTCGAATTGCCTTCGGGCGGATCGATGATGATTGCCGGCCTCGTCCGCGACGACGTTCGCCAGGCTGTTTCAGGACTGCCCGGCCTGGCCAAGATCCCGGTGCTTGGCGCGCTGTTCCGTAGCAGGGACTTCGTGCGCAACGAGAGCGAACTCGTCATCATCATCACGCCTTACCTGGCAAGACCGGTGGCGCGCAACGAACTGGCCAAGCCCGACGACAATTTCAATCCGCCGAGCGACGGCGCCGGCATGTTCCTTGGCCGCGTCAACCGCGTTTACGGCACCATGCAGACCGACAGGCCACCCGGCCGTTATCACGGCGTGGTCGGCTTCATCTACAAGTGAGCGGGAAAGCGGACATGTCTCAGTCAGCATATAAGGCCATCACGATCGCGACGACAGGATCGGGCCGGGAGCGCATCCGCCGGTCTGTCGTCCCGGCCCTGGCGATCGTGCTTGCGGCGTCGCTCGCCGGCTGCGCCAGCTGGCACAGCGACAGCGTGACGGTCGGCGCCATACCGGACGACTATCGCACAAATCATCCCATCGTCATCGCCGAGAAGAACCAGAAGATCGACCTTCCTGTCGGCGCCGGCGATCGCGGCATGACTGGCGCGCAACGCGACTCACTGCTCGGTTTTCTCGATAACTACGACAGGAGCGCCGCGCCGACGTTGACGATCGCGACCCCGGTCGGGTCCGCCAACCAGCTTGCCGCTCGGGCGGCCAGCCGCGACTTTGCCCGGCTTGCCATGGCCGCCGGTGTGAAGCGCAACCGGATCGTCATGACGTCCTATCAGTCTGCCGTGCCGGAGGCCTCGGCGCCGGTGCGCGTCGCCTTTGTCGCGGTGAGGGCCCAGACCGACAGATGCGGGCGTTGGCCGGACGATCTCGCGGAGACGTCGGAGAACAAGCATTACGCCGACTTCGGCTGTTCCTACCAGAACAACCTTGCAGCTCAGATGGCCAACCCCAACGATCTGATCGGGCCGCGCAAGCAGTCCGATATCGATGCCGAGAACCGCGGCGCGGTGATCGATGTCTATCGTGCCCGAGGCATTTCGGACGAGTTCCTCGGCAATTCGGAAGTGACGTACTGAGCCGCGCCGGATGACGGAAAGAGCATGACGATGAGCAATCTTGCCTACGACACGCCCGCGGATACCGGCGATCTCTCGCAACAGGACATCGCCGCCATGCAGGCGCTGCGCCCGGTGCCGCGCATTTCCATCCAGGCCTTCTGCGAGACCGAGGGCGTCGCCAACCCCATCGGGCGTGCCGGCGAGGATCGCCGCATGGCCAAGGCCCATCTCAAGGTCCATATGGGCGGCATCGCCACCGCGATCGAATTCTACCAGTCGGCGCCGACACCCAACCTGATCCTGCTGGAATCGCGCAGCGAGCCGAAACAGCTGCTCGAACAGCTTACTCAGCTCGCCGAATATTGCGATCCGTCCTCGAAGGTCGTGGTCATCGGCCATTACAACGATGTCGGCCTCTATCGGGAGCTCATCCGTTCCGGCATTTCCGAATATGTCATCGCGCCGGTTTCGATGACCGACATCGTCAGCGTCGTGTCGTCGATCTTCGTCGATCCCGAGTCCGATCCGATCGGCCGCTCCATTGCCTTCATCGGCGCCAAGGGTGGCGTCGGCTCCTCGACGATCGCCCACAACGTCGCCTGGGCGATGTCGTCATTGTTCAAGTCTGAAGTCGTCGTTGCCGATCTCGATCTCGCCTTCGGCACCGCCAACATCAACTTCGACCAGGACCCCGCGCAGGGCATCGCCGAGGCGGTGTTTTCACCCGAGCGCGTCGACGAGGTCTATCTCGACCGGCTGCTCGCGCAGTGCGCCGAGCATCTGTCCCTCTTGGCGGCACCCTCCACGCTCGAGCGCGTCTACGATTTCGATCCGGACGCCTTCTCCCAGGTCATCGAAACGGCGCAGCGCAGCGCGCCCTTGCTTGTGCTCGACGTCCCTCACGTCTGGAGCGGCTGGACCAAGAGCACGCTGATCAAGGCCGATGAGATCGTCATCACGGCCACGCCCGAACTCGCCAATCTGCGCAACACCAAGAATATGGTAGACATGCTGAAGCGGCTGCGTCCGAACGACCCGCCGCCGAAGCTGATCATCAATCAGGCAGGCGTTCCGAAACGGCCGGAGATCGCGGCGTCGGATTTTTCCGAACCGCTCGGCATCACCCCCATGGCGGTAATCAATTTCGAGCCGCTGCTGTTCGGCAACGCGGCCAACAATGGCCGCATGCTCGGCGAGATGGACGCCAAGAGCCCGGTCGTCGGCACGATCAACGAAATCGCGCATGTGCTGACCGGGCGCAGCGAAATCAAGGTGAAGAAGAAGGCAGGCCTGGGCTCCATCCTCGGCAAGCTTTCGCGCAACAAGAAGTGACGCTCGCAAAGCGGCATCGGGTAATCGATCATGTTTGGTAAAAGAGGCAAAGACGACGGCAGCCGGGCAGCTCCCGAATTCCGTCCGCCGGCACCTCCTCCCGCCGCTCCCGCTCCGGCCGGGACGATGGCTCCCGATCGGCCGGCCGCGTCGGCGCCGAGCACGCCCGCAGCACCCCCCGTTCGCCGCCCGATCGAGGCGCCGCCGATGGCGCCCGAGCCGCCGAGAAGGGTCCAGCGCGAGCGCAGCGAGACCTATTACGACACCAAGAGCCAGGTGTTCTCCGCGCTGATCGACACGATCGACCTGTCGCAGCTCGCCAAGCTCGATCCGGAAAGCGCGCGCGAGGAAATCCGCGACATCGTCAACGACATCATCGCGATCAAGAACTTCGCGATGTCGATCTCCGAGCAGGAAGAGCTGCTCGAGGACATCTGCAACGACGTGCTTGGCTATGGGCCGCTGGAGCCGCTGCTGGCGCGCGACGACATCGCCGACATCATGGTCAATGGCTCCAAGAACGTCTACATCGAGGTCAACGGCAAGGTCGAACCGACCAGCATCCGTTTCCGCGACAACCAGCAGCTCCTCAACATCTGCCAGCGCATCGTCAGCCAGGTCGGTCGCCGCGTCGACGAATCGAGCCCGATCTGCGACGCGCGTCTTCCCGACGGCTCGCGCGTCAACGTCATTGCGCCGCCGCTCTCCCTCGATGGCACCGCGCTCACCATCCGCAAGTTCAAGAAGGACAAGCTGACGCTCGACCAGCTGGTCAAGTTCGGCGCCATCTCGCCGCAAGGCGCGGAGATCCTCAAGATCATCGGCCGCGTCCGTTGCAACGTCGTCATCTCGGGCGGTACCGGTTCGGGCAAGACGACGCTGCTCAACTGCCTGACCAACTACATCGATCGCGAGGAGCGGGTCATCACCTGCGAGGATTCGGCCGAGCTGCAGCTGCAGCAGCCGCACGTGGTCCGTCTCGAAACCAGGCCGCCCAATCTCGAAGGCGAGGGCGAGGTGACCATGCGCGACCTCGTCAAGAACTGCCTGCGCATGCGGCCCGAACGGATCATCGTCGGCGAGGTGCGCGGTCCGGAAGTGTTCGACCTTCTGCAGGCGATGAACACCGGCCATGACGGTTCGATGGGAACGATCCACTCCAACAGCCCGCGCGAATGCCTGAACCGTATTGAATCGATGATCGCCATGGGCGGTTATTCGCTGCCGCAGAGAACGGTGCGCGAGATCGTCGTCGGCTCGGTCGACGTCATCATCCAGGCGGCCCGTCTGCGCGATGGCTCACGCCGCATCACCCACATCACCGAGGTGATCGGCATGGAAGGCGATGTCATCATCACCCAGGATCTCGTCCTCTACAACATCAAGGGCGAAGACTCGAGCGGCCGTCTGATCGGCGAGCATGTCTCCACCGGCATCGGCCGGCCGCATTTCTGGGATCGTGCCCGCTACTACGGCGAGGAGCAGCGTCTGGCCAATGCGCTCGAGGCCATGGAGAAACGCGCTGACTGATGCATGTGGAGGTCTGAAGCAATTCCAGGAAAAGTGTGAAGCGGTTTTGCGTCCGGAATTGCGTCTAAACAAAGAAATAGGGCGGTTCGCCGTTTCTTTGAAGCGGCGAACCGCCCTGGGGATCCCGGTCGATGTTCGGAATTGATACCACGGTTCTGGCTTTCGTCGTGCTTGCGGGCTTAAGCGCCGGCGCGGTGGCCTATGCTTTCCTCTTCAAGCGCATCGATAACGAAAAGCAGGCCGGCAAGCGGCTTGAGACGATCAAGGCGGCCGAGACCGACCGGTCGGTGGTGAAGGCTTCGCGCGACCGAGCCGCGGAAGTGGTCCGGCGGCGCAAAAACCTCCAGGATTCGCTCAAGCAGCTCGATGAAAAGCAGAAATCCAACGACCGCAATATCAAGAAGCCGCCTCTGAAGGCCCAAATCCGCCAGGCCGGCATGACGGTTTCCATCGAGCGTTTCTACATCTACTCCGTGATCTGCGGGATCGTGCTTACCTTTCTCGTCTATCTCGCCGGTGCGCCATTGCTGGTCCTGCCTGGCGCTCTCTTGGCGGGCGCCTTCGGCCTGCCGCGCTGGTTCGTGTCGTTCCGCCGCGCGCGCCGGGTGAAGGCTTTCCTGGAGGAATTCCCGAACGCGCTCGACATCATCGTGCGCGCGGTCAAGTCCGGCCTGCCGTTGAACGATGCGATCCGCCTGATCGCCAATGAATCTCCCGAACCCGTTCGGGCCGAATTCCGCCGCATCGTCGATTCCCAGCAGATGGGTCTGTCGATCCCAGATGCCACGCTGCGCATGTCCGAGACCATGCCATGCAGCGAGGCGGGCTTCTTCGGCATCGTCATCCAGATCCAGTCGCAGGCCGGCGGCAATCTCTCCGAGGCGCTGGGCAATCTTTCGCGCGTGCTTCGCGATCGCAAGAAGATGAAGGCCAAGGTGCAGGCGCTGTCGATGGAAGCGAAGGCATCCGCCGTCATTATCGGCGCCTTGCCGTTCGTCGTCGCCTTCCTCGTCTATCTTTCAAGCCCGAACTACATCATGCCGCTATTCACGACCAGCGTCGGCAATCTGATCCTCGGCTGCTCCGGCGTCTGGATGTCGATCGGCATCCTGGTGATGCGCAAGATGATGAATTTCGAAGTGTAGGGACGCGGACCCAATGACAGACCAGGTCGTCAAGACGCTAACCGATCCTTCCTTTCTTATCGCGCTCCTGGTCGGCATCGCGGTTTTTGCGACCGTCTTCACGCTCATGCCGGCACTTGGCGGCAATCAGCTCAAGGCGCGCATGAAAAGCGTGGCGCTCGAACGTGACGAGCTGCGTTCAAAGCAGCGTGCGCGCCTCGCCAGCGAAGCCGACCGCCGCCGCAAGGGCCTGCGCGAGGAGCAGTCGATCGGCATGCGCAACATTGTCGAACGACTGGACCTCAAGCGCGCGCTTGCCGACGAAGGCACGCTGCAGAAGCTCAAAGTGGCGGGCTTCCGCGGCCAGAATCCACTGACGCGCTTCCTGTTCTTTCGCCTGGTCCTGCCCTTCATCGGTTTCGCGCTGGCGGCGATCTACGTGTTCCTTCTCGGCGGTCTGCCGCAGCAACCTGCCTTCATCAAGCTGTTCGTCTGCGTTCTGGTCGCCTATGGCGGCTTCTATGCGCCGATCCTCTATGTCAACAACCGCGCGACCAAGCGCAAGCAGTCGATCCAACTGGCATGGCCTGACGCGCTCGACCTGATGCTGATCTGCGTCGAATCCGGCATGTCAGTGGAAGCAGCGCTTCGCAAGGTCGCCGACGAGATCGGCGCCCAGTCCGTGGCCCTTGCCGAGGAATTCGTGCTCACCAATGCCGAACTCTCCTATCTGCAGGACCGCAAGGTCGCCTATGAGAACCTGGCAAGCCGCACCGGCCTGGAATCGGTGAAGTCGGTTTCCCAGGCCCTGGTCCAGGCGGAGCGCTACGGCACGCCGGTGGCGCATGCGCTGCGCGTGCTGGCCTCGGAAAGCCGCGACATGCGCATGAACGCGGCCGAGAAGAAGGCCGCAGCACTTCCGCCGAAGCTCACCGTGCCGATGATCCTCTTCTTCCTGCCGGTTCTGTTCGCCATCATTCTGGGGCCGGCCGGCATCCAGGTCAGCCAGCGCGGCATCTTCGGCGACCAGCACAATTCCAGCAGCGAGTAGGCGAAGCTGTTGAGCGACGACAAAGCCGCGTGGCGGGCGCCACGCGGCTTTCCTTGTCCGGCAGAGATGGATTGCCGCGCAGCCGCGCGGTCAGTTGGTCGCGACCTTCGCCTTGTCCTTGTCCTGATCCTTGAGCTGGCTCCAGGCGTTCTGCTGGGCAAGCATCTGCCGCAGATAAGCGATGTTGGCCCGCGCCTGCTCCGGCGAAAGCTCCTGCGAGGCAATCTTTTCGGCTTCGTCGAAGCGGCCCTGCAGGCCGACGACCAGCGCCAGGTTCTGCCGCACGCGGCTGTCGGCGTTCGGTTGCTGCACGGCCGAACGCATATAGCTCTCGGCCGTGCGCAGGTCGCCCTCCAGCACATAGGACATGCCGAGATTGGAGAGGATCGAAGCTTCGTTCGGCTTGAGCTCGAGCGCCTTTCGATAGTCCTGACGAGCCTCGTCCCGTTGCCCCATCTGGTCGAGGATCGCGGCTTCCGCCGACACCAGGCGCCAATCCGGATATTCCGGGGTCTGGGCGCGGCGCACGGCATCGAGCGCCTGCTCGAACTGCCCGTTGGCGGCCAGCGCCTTGCCGTAGGCGGCGAGCACGTCACGGTCCTTGGGGTAGGCGATTGCGAGCTTGCGCATCACGGCCAGCGACTGGTCGGCGTCGCCATCCATCTGCAGCGCCGCGGCGAAATTTGTGGCGATGCGTTTGTCGTTCGGGTTCCTGGCATAGGAATCGCCAAGCCTTGTCGTTGCGCTGTGCAATTCGCCAGCCGACATCGTCTCCAGCGGCCTGCTGTCGGAGCGGGAGATGGAGCCGGTGGTGAATTTGCTGGTGCTGCCGCAGCCCGCCACGCTGGCCGCCAGCGCTGCCACGAATGCCGCGGTGATCAGACGCTTGTTTTTGACGTTCGGCGCTGCGATCGGCATCGGCACCTGGTCTCCGTTCCTGTGCGGCCCTTGGTTGGCCGTCTTCCCTCCCGCAGAAATATTCTGTTAACCCTAACGGACCGTTAAGAAGCCGACTCGCCGTGCCCACCTGGAGACCATCGAATGCCTGTCGAACTCATTGACCAGAAGCCGGAATCCGCCTTGCCAGTTTGTCTCGTGGGAAGAGACGGCCTCGACGGCACTGATCTTCCGCCTTCCGCCGTCGCCTGGGCACGGGCCAACGGCTTTTCCGGCGAGGCGGGCCGCACGCTCGTTCTACCGGGCGAGGATGGCGCGCTCGCCGGCGCGCTGTTCGGCATCGGCGACGGCGAGAGCCAGCTTGCCGTCGGCGCCCTGGCGAGATCGCTGCCAGAGGGCGAATGGCATTTTGCCCAGGATTTGCCCGCGCCGGATCTTGCGGCGCTGGCGCTCGTCCTCGGCGGCTATGTTTTTACCCGCTACGGCAGGAAACCCGGTAAGACTGTACGCTTCGCACTGCCGTCCGGGGCTGACGGCGCGCATGTGCGTCGCATCGCCGAGGGTATTTTCCTGACGCGCGACCTCGTCAACACGCCGACCAGCGACATGGGCCCCGTCGAATTGGAAGAGGCAGCACGGACGCTCGCGGCGGTTCACGGCGCCGACATCTCCGTGATCCATGGCGACGACCTGCTGGCGCGGAATTTTCCGATGATCCATGCTGTTGGCCGCGCCTCAACCGGCGCGCCGCGGCTTATCGACATGACCTGGGGGCCGAGCGATGCGCCGAAGGTGACGCTGGTCGGCAAGGGCGTCTGCTTCGACACCGGCGGCCTCGACATCAAGCCTTCATCGGGCATGCTGTTGATGAAGAAAGACATGGGCGGCGCCGCAAACGTGCTCGGTCTCGCCTCCGTCATCATGGCGGCGAAACTGAATGTCCGGCTGCGCGTGCTGATCCCAGCGGTCGAGAATTCGATTGCCGGCAACGCCTTCCGGCCGGGGGACGTGCTGAGGAGCCGCAAGGGCATCACGGTCGAGATCGGCAACACGGACGCCGAAGGCCGGCTGGTCCTGGCCGACGCGCTGGCGCTCGCCGACGAGGAAAGGCCGGCCCTGCTGATGGACATGGCGACGCTGACCGGAGCCGCGCGTGTCGCGCTCGGCCCCGACCTGCCGCCCTTCTACACCGGCGACGAGCCGCTGGCGGCCGACCTGGCTGCGGCTTCGCTCGCCGTAGAGGATCCGCTGTGGCGCATGCCCTTGTGGCGCCCATACGATGCAAAACTGTCCTCGAAGATCGCCGACATCAACAACGTCACCACGGACGGCTTTGCCGGATCGATCACCGCGGCTCTGTTCCTCAAGCGCTTCGTCGAGAAAACGCCCGGCTGGGCGCATTTCGACATTTTTGCGTGGAACCCGAATGATCGTCCGCACGGCCTGACGGGCGGCGAGGCGCAAGGCGTTCGCGCGCTGGAGCGGATCATTTCGACGCGGTTCGGATAGAGCAATTCCAGGAAAAGTGCGTAGCGGTTTTCCGTCCGGAATTGCGTCAGACAAAGACAGCAATTCCAGGAAAAGTGCGCAGCGGTTTTCCGTCCGTAATTGCGTAAAACAAATACTCGGCGAGAACCCGGCAAAACGCGGTGGACTGAAACGGAAGCGAAACAATTTGCCGTCATGCTTACGGCATGTCGATCTCGATGCGCCCGGGCCAGGCTTTGCGACTGTGGCAGCAGGTGTTGCTGTCGCAGGTGCGCGATGGCGCGCCCGATCTCACCATGCGCCAGACGGCGATCCTGCTCACCATCTATCTCGATCCGCCGCCGCACACGGTGCGAGGGCTGGCCGCCAGGCTCAACGTCACCAAGCCGGTCATCACCAGGGCGCTCGACACGATGGGCGCGCTGAAGCTGGTCTCGCGCCACCGCGACGAGCTCGACAAGCGCAACGTGCTCATCCGGCGCACGGTCGAAGGCGCACTCTTTGTCGAGCGCTTCGGCGATGGTATCGTCGCCAGGGCGCATGAGCTGCCCATCTGACTGATCACCAACTTGACTGGATTGCCGATTTGACCGCCAGGGATGCCCGCCTTCACGCCTTCCGTTCCGATCTTGCCGATGCCAGGCTGAAAGGCGAGGTCGCCGCCGACCGCTTCGTCGCCGGCCGGCCGGCGCGGATCACGGCAGCCGTCGCCGACCTGCGCAGGGCGCCGCGCCCCGATGCCGGCGTCAACAGCCAGGCGCTGTTCGGCGACGACGTGCTTGTCTTCGAGGACGCTGAAGGCTGGGCCTGGGTGCAGGCCGAGCGCGACGGCTATGTCGGCTATGTCGCCGACAATGTTCTTGGGGCTCGCGAGCATGCGCCGACCCACATCGTCTCCGTGCCACGCACCTTCCTTTATCCGGGTCCCGACCTGCGCTTTCCGATCAGCGGACAATTGTCGATGGGTTCGGCGGTGACGGTGATGGGCTCCGCCGAAACGCGCGGCACCCACTACGCGCTGCTGCCGTCGGGGCAGGCGGTCATCGCCCGCCATCTGCGTCCGATCGGCGAGGTGGCAGACGACTATGTAACGGTCGCGGAAAGCTTCCTCGGCACGCCCTATCTCTGGGGCGGCGTCTCCGGCTTCGGCATCGACTGCTCCGGCCTCGTGCAACTGTCGATGCGCATGACGGGCAAGGATGTGCTGCGCGACACCGACATGCAGGCGGCATTGATCGGCACGCCATTCCAACCTGGCCCGGATTTTTCCGAACTGCAGCGCGGCGACCTCGTCTTCTGGAAGGGCCACGTCGCGATCATGACCGATGCGAAAGACATGATCCACGCCAACGGCCACACCATGCTGGTCTCGCGGGAAGGGCTGAAGGAAGCCGTCAAGCGCATCGGCTATCTCTATGGTGGCCCGACGGGGTTCAGGAGGCCGTAGTGCCTTTTACCTCTCCCCTTGTTGTGGGAGAGGTTGGATTGTCCCGATTTGCCCTTCGCAAATCGGTTGGCAATCCGGGTGAGGGGTAAGTGGCACCAAGCTGGAGCACCCCTCATCCGTCTCGGCGCTGCTCGCCGATCCACCGCCCGGGGGCGAGCCACGGGTCTCGCCCCGTCCTTCGGACCCCACAGGGGGAGAAGGGAGGAACGATCCCCTTTTGTTCCGATTTTTCTTGGCGAGCGCGCGCCGTCGCGCTACCTCTTCACGCGTGACAGAGCAGCCGCGCCTTGCCGAACAGAATTCCGCCGTTCTCCTGCCCGAGCCATTCGTCAAATGGTTCGCAGCAAAAGGCTGGTCGCCGCGCGTCCACCAGCTCGAGCTGCTGGCGGAGGCTCAAAGCGGACAATCGGTGCTGCTGATCGCGCCGACCGGCGCCGGCAAGACGCTGGCCGGCTTCCTGCCTTCGCTGACTGAACTAGCCGGCCGGCCGCGCCGCAAACCCGGCCAGGCGCATCGCGGCATCCACACGCTCTACATCTCGCCGCTCAAGGCGCTGGCCGTCGACATCGAGCGCAATCTCGGCAAGCCGGTCGAGGAGATCGGCCTGCCGGTCACCATCGAGACCCGCACCGGCGACACGCCTTCGCACAAGCGCCAGCGGCAGAAGCTGGTGCCGCCCGATATCCTGCTCACCACGCCCGAGCAGCTCGCCCTGCTGATCGCATCAAGCGATGCCAAGCGCTTCTTCGAGGATCTGCGCTATGTCGTGCTCGACGAACTGCACTCGCTCGTCACCTCGAAGCGCGGGCATTTGCTGGCGCTCGGCCTGGCGCGATTGCGCAGCTTCGTTCCCAAGCTGCAGACCATCGGTTTGTCGGCAACCGTCGCCGAGCCGGACGAATTGCGGCGCTGGCTGGTTGCGCAGAATCCGCCCAAAAAAGCAAAGAACCCCGACATGGCCGGGCTGATCACGGTCGCCGGCGGCGCCAAGCCCGACATCTCCATCCTCGACTCGCGCGAGCGGGTGCCATGGTCGGGACATTCGGCCCGCTACGCCATTCCCGAAATCTACGAGGCGATAAAGCAGCACCGTACGACGCTTCTCTTCGTCAACACGCGCAGCCAGGCGGAACTGCTGTTTCAGGAGCTTTGGCGGGCGAACGAGGATTCTTTGCCGATCGCGCTGCATCATGGTTCGCTTGACGTCGGCCAGCGCCGGCGCGTCGAGAAGGCGATGGCCGACAATGCGCTGCGCGCCATCGTCGCCACCTCCACGCTCGATCTCGGCATCGACTGGGGCGACGTCGACCTGGTCGTGCATGTCGGCGCGCCGAAAGGCGCCAGCCGCCTGGCGCAGCGCATCGGCCGCGCCAACCACCGCATGGACGAGCCGTCGAAGGCGATCCTGATCCCTGCCAACCGCTTCGAGGTGCTGGAATGCCGCGCCGCGCTCGACGCCAACTATCTCGGCGCGCAGGACACGCCGCCGCTGGTCAAGGGCGCGCTCGACGTACTCTCCCAGCATGTGCTGGGCGTCGCCTGCGGCGGACCGTTCGATGCCGACCTTCTGTTCGAGGAGGTGCGCGGCGCCGCTCCTTACGCGGCGCTTGAACGCGAGACTTTCGACCGCGTCATCGATTTCGTCGCCACCGGCGGCTATGCGCTCAAGAACTACGAGCGCTATGCCCGCATCCGCCGGAACAAGGACGGGCTGTGGCGCGTCTCGCATCCGAGCGTCGCGCAGCAATACCGGCTGAATGTCGGCACCATCGTCGAGATGCCGGAGCTCAATATCCGCTATGTCCGGCAGGGCCGCGGCATGGCCGGCCGCGGCGGGCCGGTGCTTGGCAAGATCGAGGAGTATTTCGCCGAGACGCTGAGGCCAGGCGACAACTTCCTGTTCGCCGGCAAGGTACTGCGCTTCGAAGGCATCCGCGAGAACGAATGCGTCGTCTCCAACGGCGCCGGTGCCAACATCATCGTGCCGTCCTATGCCGGCGGCAAATTCCCGCTATCGACCTACCTCGCCGAGCAGGTGCGCGGCATGCTGGCCGACAGCGACCGCTGGCAGGTCTTGCCCGAGCAAGTGGCCGACTGGCTGCGACTGCAGAAGGAAAAGTCGGTGCTGCCGAAGCGCGGCGACCTTCTGGTCGAGACCTTCCCGCGCGGCAACCGCCATTACATGGTCGCCTATCCCTTCGAGGGGCGGCTGGCGCACCAGACCCTTGGCATGCTGCTCACGCGCCGGCTGGAGCGCGCCCACGCGCGGCCGCTAGGCTTCGTCGCCACCGACTATTCGCTCGCCGTATGGGCGTTGGACGATATGGCGGCACTCTTCAAGGCAAAGAAGCCGTCGCTGGCCGCACTTTTCGATGAGGATATGCTGGGCGACGATCTCGAGGCCTGGTTGAACGACAGCTGGATGCTGAAGCGCACCTTCCGCACCTGCGCCGTCATCGCCGGGCTGATCGAGAAGCGCTATCCCGGCCAAGAAAAGAGCGGCCGCCAGGTGACGGTCTCGGCGGACCTGATCTATGACGTGCTGCGCAGCCATGAACCTGACCATATTTTGCTGCATGCGACACGCACCGACGCCTCGGCCGGATTGCTCGATGTCAGCAGACTTGGCGAGATGCTCTCGCGCGTGCGCGGTCGAATCGTGCATAAGCATCTCGACCAGATCTCGCCGCTGGCGGTGCCGGTGATGCTGGAGATCGGCAAGGAATCGGTGAATGGCGGCGCCAACGACACGCTTTTGATGGAGGCCGCCGACCTGGTCGAAGAGGCGATGGGCCGAGGGTAGCGGGCTGGAAGCAATTCCAGGAAAAATGTGTAGCGGTTTTCCGTCCGGAATTGCGTAACACAGATGGGAATGGAGAGGGGATGAATTTTTCGCTGTCGCGCGCAACGCTGATCGCCGAGGCCGACCTTGTCGGCATCGCCGGCGAGCGCGCGGTTTGCGACCGGCGCGGCGTGCTCTATTTCCCCGATCTGAGGCTGCTCGCCATCTCCGACCTGCATCTCGAAAAGGGTTCGTCCTTCGCCAGGCGCGGCGCGCTGATCCCGCCTTACGACACCGGCGCCACGTTGCTCAGGCTGCAGGCCGTCATCGCCGACTATCAGCCGCGGATCGTCGTCAGCCTTGGCGACTCCTTCCACGATGGCGGCGGCGCCGAGCGCATGCATTTGAGCTTCCGCGAGCGGCTGGAGGCGATGATGGCCGGCCGCGACTGGTTCTGGGTCGCCGGCAACCACGATCCGGATGCTCCCGCCGACCTGCCCGGCGAGACGGTGAGGGAACTCGCCATCGGCTCGCTCGTCTTCCGCCACGAGCCCTCGAAGCTGCGGGCCGAAGGCGAGATCGCCGGCCATCTCCATCCCTGCGCCCGCATCGTGCAGCGCGGCCGCTCGGTCAGGCGTCGCTGCTTCGCCGGCGACGGCGGCCGCATGATCATGCCGGCCTTCGGCGCCTATACCGGCTCGCTCAACGTGCTCGACCGCGCCTATGCCGGCCTGTTCCGGCTGGAAACGCTTGTCGCCTATATGCTCGGCGCCGAACGCATCTTTGCCATTTCCGGCTCGATGCTGCGGCCGGGCTGAACCCGCCCCCTATCTGCCATAGTAAAGCGTGACCGTGTGCTTCGCCTCGGCGAAGAACAGCCAGCGCTCGACCAGCATGCCGGCAAGTTGGGTGACGGCTGCAAGCACCGATGCAATGGCCGCGAGCGGTAACGGTGAGGCAAGGGCAATAGCAAGCAAGACAGCCGGCACGGCGAAGGCCAGGCCCTGCGTGATCCGCCGCAGCTTCGCACTGTGCTTGCGGGCGATGCGGAATCCCATCTCCTTGAGCAGGTAGTTTTCTTCCGTATGCGGCCATTCGATCGACCGCACCGTGCCGCCGGCGAGGCCCGTCGCCGTGTTGGCGGTGGTCGGGATCTCCAGCCGGTCGTTGTGCCGCCAAGTCGCGAGCTTCCAGGCCCAGCCCGCGAGCGTGGCAAGCAGCGCACAGACCAGCACCGCCGTCGAACCCACGGCGAAACTCTGGAGCAGGGCGTTCAGCAACACGCCGCCTGTCATCGCCGAGAAAATAAGATAAGCCGGTAAAGTATAGCGGCTGTGCCACTGCGCGATCGGCTTCAGCGAGGCGTAGATCATGCCGGTCGTGCAGACTGTCGTGACAGAGCCAGCCGCCGCCAGCAGCCCGGCAATGGCCACCCAGCCGCCACTATGGCCAAGCAGTGCCCAGCCGATGCCGAAGATCCCGGCCGGAATGAACGTCGCGACCGACGCCACGCCTTCGCGCGACAGCCAGGAGCTGCGCCATTGCGAGAAGGCGCGCCAGGCTCGTTCCGGTCTCCCAAGGTGGCCGGTCGAGGACAGCAGACCGGCGACAATCAGGCCGAGCGCAAGCGCCATGCCGACAAGGCCAAGCCAGAAATCGGGCTGGATGAAGCCCAGTCCGCCAAGCACGCCGAGCAGCGCCAGCAGGCCGTAACCGGCGCCGGTGGCGGTGGTGAAGAAGACGACGGAAAGGGCGGGATGCATGACTGGCTGAAGCTAGTTCGAAAGCATGCGGTCGATCCAGCCGAGAAGGCCGCCTTCTGCTTTGATAGGCTCCAGCGCAGGCGCGTCCACCTTCGCCGCGCGTTCGCTGCGGGCGCGCGGCGGCAGGTATTTGTTGGTCGGCTTATAGCCAAGCTCCGGCATCAGGTCGCCGCCGCCGCGCTCCTCCACAAGCTGCGATATCGCGGAAGCCGGATCGCCAAGATCGCCGAAATGCCGGGCGCTGGTCGGGCAGGCGGCGACGCAGGCCGGTACTCGGTCTTCCGCCGTCAGATTGTCGTTGTAGATGCGGTCGACGCAAAGCGTGCATTTCTTCATCACTCCGACATCCGTATCGAACTCGCGCGCGCCATAGGGGCACGCCCAGCTGCACAATTTGCAGCCGATGCACTTGTCCTCGTCGACCAGCACGATGCCGTCGGAGGCACGCTTGTAGGAGGCGCCCGTCGGGCAGACGGTGACACAGGCCGGCTGCTCGCAATGCAGGCAGGAGCGCGGGAAGTTCACCGTGCGGCCGCCCAATTCCGTCGTGTGCTCATAGCTGTGCACGCGGTTGAACCAGACGCCGTCGGCACTACCGCCATAGGGATCGATGTCGGTCAGCGGCGCCATGTGGCCGCCGGCGTTCCATTCCTTGCAGGCGGTGACGCAGGCCTGGCAGCCGACGCAGGTGTCGAGGTCGATGACGAGGCCAAGCTTCTTCTCGGTATGGGCGGGAAGGCATGTCATTCGGCGGCTTCCCTCTTCATGCGGAACGCGGCGCCGAAGCGAAGCACATCCGGCGGCGGCCCGACATTTGGCGGCTGCCGGAAACGCTCGAATTGCGGCTCGGTGAAGCCGGCTTCTTCGGGCGCGCATTTGGTGATGCGCACGCGCACGTCGAACCATGCCGCCTGCCCGGTGACCGGATCGGAATTCGAATAGCGTTTGCCGTGGGTCAGGTCGCCGATGATGTGGTTGAGCAGGAAGCCGCGATTGCTCTCTGCGGCATCGTCTTTCAGGCCCCAACTGCCCCGCCGTTTGCCGATCGCATTCCAGGTCCAGACCGTGTCCGGATTCACCCCGTCGATCAGCTTGATCTGCCCTTTCACCTTGCCGTTGGTGCTCTCGATCCACACCCAGTCGTCATCGGCCAGCCCAAGCCTCGCTGCCGTTTCGCTGTGCACGAACAGCCGGTTCTGGCTGGTGATCTGCCTAAGCCACGCATTCTGCGAGCCCCAGGAATGGTACATATGCATCGGCCGCTGCGTCAGCGCATGCAGCGGATATTTTTGCAGGTCAATGGCCTCGTCCTCGAAGGGCGCGTACCAGAAGGGCAGCGGGTCCATATAGGCTTCGATGCGGCCGCGCTCGGCCTCTGGCGGCTGCGATTTCCCATGGCCGCGCGCTGCGAGCCGGAAGCACTGCATCGGCTCTGAATAAAGCTGGAAAACGATCGGCTCCGCCTTGGCGATGAAGCCCATTTGGACTGCGAAGTCGAGATAGGCGCGGTTGCCCATCTTGTAGTAGCGCTGGTCATCGGAAAAATCGTGATGCCAGAAGCCGCCATTGTCGATGTAGCGCTGCAGCTGGTCTGGATTGACCTCGCCTTTGCCGATCGAACGTCCGTCCTTGCCGCGCCAGCCGGCGAGCGGACCGATGCCGGGCGCACGCTCGTGGTTGACGATGTAGTCGGCATAGTCGCGATATTTCGCCGAGCCGTCCTCGGTGACGAAGCCGGACAGGCCGAGCCGCGCGCCGAGCTCGATCAGCACCGACTGGAACGGCCGCACGTCGCGATCCGGCTGCACCACGGGATGGCGGATGGCGTCGCCCGGCCCGTCCGCATGGCTGATCGGCCGGTCGAGCAGGCTGATGCAGTCGTGGCGCTCGAGATAGGTGGTGTCGGGCAGCACGAGGTCGGCGAACGGCACCGTCTCGGAATAATAGGCGTCGGAATAGATGATGAAGGGGATCTTGTACGCGCCAGCCTGGTCCTTGTCGGTCAGCATACGAATCGTCTCGACGGTGTTCATCGAGGAATTCCAGGCCATGTTCGACATGTACATCATCAGCGTGTCGATCTGATAAGGATCGCCGGCCCAGGCATTGCGGATGACCGAGTGCATCAGGCCGTGCGCGGCCAAAGGCGCCTCCCAGGAATAGGCCTTGTCGATGCGGGTAGGGCGGCCGGCCTCGTCGACGAGCAGATCGTCGGGCCCGCAGACGAAGCCGAGCGGCATGCCGTCCAGCGGCGTCATCGGCCGGACGTTTTTTCCGGCGGGTTTTGGTCCAGGTGGTGCGCAACGGGGGTAGGGTGGCTTGAAACGGAAGCCGCCGGGAACGTCCACCGTGCCCAGCAGCACCTGCAGCAGATGGATCGCGCGGCAGGTATGGAAACCATTGGAATGGGCCGAGATGCCGCGCATGGCATGCATCGAGACAGGCCGTCCCCTGATCGTCTCGTGCCGCCGGCCTGCCCAGTCGGTCCAGGCGACCGGCAATTCGATCGTCTGCTCGAAGGCGACATGCGCCAGCTCCGCCGCAATGCGGCGGATCGTATCTGCAGCGACGCCGCAGCGCCCTGCAACAGCATCCGGCGAATAGCTCTCGTCCAGGTAGCGGTCGGCGATCAGTTGGAACACCGGCACGCAGCGATGGCCGTTGACCGTGTAGCTGCCGGTCAGCGCTGGCTTCGCCTCGGGATCGCCGGCGCCGACAGGAACCTTCCCAGCCCTGTCCCAGGCAAGCAGGTTGCCGGCATCGTTGCGGACGAACAGTCCGTCATCGGCCGCGCCGGGCTTCTGAGTCACGAGCACGGCGGCGTTGGTGTGGCGCAGCAGATAGTCGAGATCGACGCGGCCGGCCTTCAGCAATTCATGGACGAGCGCCAGCACGAACAGCCCGTCCGTGCCCGGCTGGATGCCGATCCAGTCATCGGCGATCGCGTTGTAGCCGGTCCGGCACGGGTTGACCGACACCACCTTGGCGCCGCGCGCCTTGAGCTTGCCGAGGCCGATCTTGATCGGGTTGGAATCATGGTCTTCGGCGACGCCGAACAGCATGAAGTATTTTGTGTTGTCCCAGTCGGGCTCGCCGAACTCCCAGAACGAGCCGCCGATCGTGTAGAGCCCGCCGGCCGCCATGTTGACCGAGCAGAAGCCGCCATGGGCGGCGAAATTCGGCGTGCCGAACTGGCTCGCCCACCAGCCGGTCAGCGACTGCGACTGGTCGCGCCCGGTAAAGAAGGCGAGCTTTTTCGGGTCGGTCCGGCGGATCGCCGAAAGTCGCTCGGTGGCGATGGCGAACGCCTCGCCCCATTCGATCTCGCGGAATTCGCCGGAGCCGCGCGGACCCTCGCGCAGCAATGGCTTCCTCAGCCGCGCCGGGCTGTAGTGCTGCATGATGCCGGCGCTGCCCTTGCCGCAGATCACGCCGCGGTTCACCGGGTGGTCCTTGTTGCCGCTGATGTAACGCACCTTGCCGTCCTTGATGTGGACGTCGATGCCGCAGCGGCAGGCGCACATGTAGCAGGTGGTCTTGGCGATGCGGTCGGAGACGCTTGGCGAGGTGTCGACCCCGTCGCCTTCGTCGGGCGCGCACGTGTCGGCTAGCGGTCGCTGGGAGGGTGCGGAATTGGCGCCGCGCGGCGCAGCCGAGTTCATGATCCGCGAACGCCCTTGCCGCCCGCCATCCTGGCCTTCGTCTTCGGCCCCGGTCCGCGCATGTAGTGAAGCTCGGGGTGGTAGCGCTCGCCGGCCAACTGCCGCCTCAGCCGGCGGGTCCAGTGCGCGAAAAGGGATTTGAAGCGCCCGATCATTTCCAACCTTGGCTGTAGAACAGCCAATTTTTTCCAAGCTTTGGCAAAAACTTAGAACAAAGCAATTGATCTGTCTAACAAGCGGTACTTGTAATTCCGATCGGTTTTGCTTCTTAGTTGGCCATGACCCTCGACCAGTTGCGCATATTCGTCGCCGTCGCCGAGCACGGCCACATGACCAAGGCGGCCGAGCTGCTCGGCATCTCCCAGTCGGCCGCCTCGGCGGCCATCCGCGCGCTTGAAAGCCAGCATGGCGTGCGCCTGTTCAACCGGGTCGGCCGCAACATCGAGCTGGCGCAGACCGGTCATCGCTTCCTGCCCGAAGCCAAGGCGGTCCTCGAACGCGCGGCGGCCGCCCACAATGTGCTGGAACATGTTTCGCAGACCGTCACCGGCAGCCTTTCGATCGCTGCGAGCCAGACCATCGCCAGCTATTGGCTGCCGCGGCGCCTGGCCGCCTTCCACGAAGCCTATCCTGCGGTGCGCCTCAGCGTCACCATCGGCAACACCAGGCAGGTGGAGGCCAATGTTCTGGACGGCCGGGCCGATTTCGGCCTGGTTGAGGGACGCACCGAGTCCGACATCCTGCGGCGCGCCACGGTCGACGAGGATCGCCCCATGCTGGTGGTGGCGCGCTCGCACCCGGACATTCCGATGACGCCGGCGGGAAACCTCGACATCAGGGCCCTGCGCTGGATCATCCGGGAAGGCGGTTCGGGCACGCGCGAGGCGCTGGAGGATTTTGCGCGCAGCGAGGGCGTCGCGCCGGCGGAGCTGCAGATATTTCTCGTGCTGCCCAGCAACGAGGCCGTGCGTCAGGCGGTGGAGGCCGGCGCCGGCGCCACCATCATCTCGGAGCTGGTCGTCGCGCGCTCCCTGGCGGAGGGGAGCCTCAGGTCCGTGCCGGTCGATCTGCCGAAGCGCGATTTCGCCATGATCACCCATCGCGACCGACAGGCGAGCCTCGCCCAGATGGCGCTGAAGGCGCATCTCAGCGAGAAGGCGGATGCGTCGTCAACGGACAGGGGCTAGTGGTGGACGCGCTCTCTATTTTGGGGGCTCTATCCGGTGGATGGTCGATCCCGATACCCAGAGCGAACCGGCACCGTAACGAATAGCGTCGCCGAACGAGTTCCCTTTGAACTTGCGGACAAGTGTGTTGGCTTTGGGATCGATCTGAGCGACCGGCGTTCCGGGCGTCGAGACCCACACATAGCCACCACCGCAAACGATATCGCCGCCACTGCCGGATAGGCCTGTTTGAATCGTCGCCAGCAGCTCGCCGGTCTTTCCATCGATTCGCTGAACCGAGCCATCGCCTTGATTGAGCACCCAGATCGAGCCTTCGCCGGAGGCGATGAAGCGTGGCGATGAGCGAAGCTTGATGGTCGAGACTACCGTGTTGGTCTTTGGATCGATCCTGTACAGCTCACTGTTGCCGAAACCGGTCACCCAGACGGAGCCAAAGTCAACGACGACGCCGGCGCTCAACGCTGGCAAATGAATATTCGCATCGACAGCGCCACTGCGGGAATTGAAACGAGTCAGCGTCGTATTGCCGATGCCCTTCCCTGTGACGACCCATACCCCGCCTTCGCCGACGCCGATGCTCCCCTCGTTGCTGAGTATCTGGGCGGGTATTTCCTGGACCAGCTTGTTGGCGATCGGGTCGACTTTGAGGATCATCTTCTTGCTCGTCGCGGGCACCCAGACAGCACCTTCGCCGATTCCGGGGGCTTGAGATCCACCGCGGCCGTTAACGTCGATATCGATGACGCTGTTGTCCGCAGCGTTGACGCGCTCAAGGAGGTTGCCGCTCATCATCCAAAGGGAATTGAACCCGAACCCAATAAGATCGCCGCCTCTCTGGATTTCCGCCTGGATCACAAGCGTATCGGCGGGAAGTTCTTCCGCCGCGATGCTCAATCCTGGCATTAGCGAAAGAATTGACAGTAGGATCAGGGACTTGATCTGGCGCATTTTCGTCCTCCCGACATTGAGACTCATCGGCTCTGCGGCCAAATCGAACGTCGAGAACACAGGTGATTGCCTGCGAGCTTAGGCAGATCATTATACTTGGTTCCGCCCTAAATGTCCGTGCCAATTCGGGCGCACCCATCCGAGGGGCCCCTCACGACCCAGAACGGAAGTCTGTGTCGGGTACCAAGCGTCTGGCTTCCACCACTAGAGAAAAGAAACCTCAAGCAAACTTACGCCGCGCATCCAGCGCCAGGCCGAGTCCGACCGAGCCGAACATGTCGCCTTCGATGACGGAAGCCTGCGGCACCAGCGAAAGGATCCGCCGCTTTGCCAGCGGGATGGCCGTCGAACCGCCGGTGAGGAATACCGCGGTGATGGCAGAAGCCGGAACGCCGGCGTCGGCGATCGTCTGCCTGACTGTCGCGGTCACCCGTTCGATGTCGCCGCCGATCGTCTCTTCCAGGCCGGCGCGCGTGATCCCGGCCGCGAAGCGCGCGCCGGGCAGCGACACCTTCACCTCGGCCGAAGACTGGTCGGTCAGCGCGATCTTGGCCCGTTCGACCAGGCCGGCCATTGCATGGCCGTAGCGATGCTCGACGATGTGGATGAAACGGTCGACGAGATCGGCCCGATCGGCCTCGAAGCGGATTTGCCTCAGATCCGACATCGCCTTGGCCGTATAGACGAGGTTGATGCGCTGCCAGGTCGCGAGGTCGACGAAATAGCTCGCCGGCAGATTGCGCTTGCCGTCCTTGGTCGGCGTCAGATAGCCGAGCTCGGGCATGACATGGGCGATGCTGAGCAGCCGGTCGAAATCGGTGCCGCCGATATGGATGCCGCGATTGGCCAATATGTCGCTCTTGCGGTCGTCCGAGCGGGCGCGCTCCGGCGAGACGCGCACGACCGAGAAGTCGGAGGTGCCGCCGCCCATGTCGACGATCAGCGCCAGCTCTTCGCGGGCGACTTTCTGTTCGTAGTCGAGCGCCGCCGCAATCGGCTCGAACTGGAAGGCGATATGCTTGAAGCCTTGCGCGCGCGCCGCCCTTTCGAGCTCGCCCTGCGCTTTGGCGTCGGCTTCGGCATCGTCGTCGACGAACTGCACGGGGCGGCCAAGCACGACGCGCTCGACCGGGCCGCCTGCGTCCTCCTCCAGCCGCTTCTTCAAATGGCTGATGAAGAAGCCGATGATGTCGGTGAAGCCGATCAGGCGCGCCTTGATGCGCGTCTTCTCGTTCGCGAGCGAGCTGCCGAGCACGCTTTTCAGCGAACGCATCAGCCGGCCCTCGACACTGTCGGTGTAGTCGGCGATCGCGCGACGGCCGAAATAGGTATGGCCGTCCTCGAAGTTGAAGAACACGGCGCTTGGCAAGGTGGGCTGTTCGCCCTCCAGCGCCACCAGTCGGGCGCGGCCGCTGCGGATCACGCCCACCGTGGAATTGGACGTGCCGAAATCGATGCCGCCGAATGCTGATTGCATCGCAGCCTCCTGTCATTGCTTCATGGCGGCAGGCAAACGCATCGACGCGCCGTCGCCCGGATAGCCGGACCGCTCTGCCGAAATTGAATGTGTGAGTGCTTGTCCCTAGGGTTGGGAGGCGGCGATTTATCGCAAAACCGGGAAAAGGAAAACCCCTCTTTTCACGGGAAATGGGTCTTCCCATTTTCCCGGCCGCATCAATCCTTGCGGAAGACGATGCGTCCGAGCCAGCCGGTCAGCATCGCAAGCGACACGGCGAACGCACCGTAGAGGAAGGAATAGTCGTGCGCGACGCGGAAGATCGACTGTTCGAAACCGGACTTGCGGATTTCGAGCTGGGCGGAGCTTTCCTTCACAAACATGCCGCTCTTGAACAGGAAGGCGCGCGCCTTGTGCGTGCCGACCGGAATGTTGGGCGCCAGCCGTACGGTGGCGCGGAACAGGCTCTGCGACAGGAACTGCACGCCGCCGACATTCTCGCTGTAGAGGCCGGTCGCCGTCTTGCGCTCGCGCAGCGCCGCCGTGAACTCCTCTATCGTCGCCGGACTGTCGGTCTCGTCGGCGGGCTTCATGTAGAGGTTCTGTGAGCCGAGCGAAAGCTGCTTGTACTTGTTCGGGTCGGCGATGTCCTGCAGTGGCCGCGTCGTGGCGACCGAATAGGACACCGGCACGTTCTCGAACGTCTCCGATTCGAGGTTGATCCAGACGCCGAGCACCCTGTCCTTGCGGCGCACGACCACCGGCCGCGGCGGCCCTTCGAGCACGACGACGACGTCGTAGCGCCCTTGCCGCGAGACCAGCGGATCGGGATTTTCAAGTGATCCGAAGATGGTGAGATCGGCGCCCGAGAACCCGGCGGTGATCGAGATCGCGTCGGTCGACAGGCCGATCTGGATGCCCTCGGCGGTCGGCGGCGTCTGCGCCGTCGCCGGCGACAGGGCGAAGAACAGCGAAAGCGAAACGGTGGCTGCGAACGCTTTCAATCCCGCCATCAGCTCAGGCCCGCAGCGGAAAGCGAGTAGGGATTGGGCGGGGTCGCGAACAGATCGACGGCAAGGCGTATGGCCACCGCCAGCACTAGCAGCGCCAAAAGCGCGCGCAATTGTTCGCCGCGCAGCCTCTGGCCGGCCTTGGCGCCGTATTGCGCGCCGGCAACGCCGCCGGCCATCAAGAGGAAGGCGAGGATGACGTCGACGGTCTGGTTGGTGGTGGCATGCACCAGCGTGGTGTAGGCCGAGGTGAAGATGATCTGGAACAGCGAGGTGCCGATGACGACGTTGGTCGGCACCTTGAGCAGGTAGATCAGCGCCGGCACCATGATGAAGCCGCCGCCGACGCCCATGATCGACGACAGGAAGCCGATTGCCGCGCCGAGACCGAGCACCGGGATGACGCTGACGAACAGCTTCGAGGCGCGGAAGCGCATCTTGAACGGCAGCCGGTGGATCCAGTTGTGCTGACCGGATTTCTTCAGCACCGGTGCGCCGCCGCTGCGTGTGGCGCGCAGCGCATTCACGCTCTCGACCAGCATAAGGCCGCCGACCGTGCCGAGCAGCGCGACGTAGAGCAGCGAGATGAAGAGGTCCAACTGGCCGATCCGGCGCAGCAGCGCAAACACATAGATGCCGGCGGTCGAACCGACGATGCCGCCGGCCAGAAGCACGCCGCCCAGCTTGAAGTCGAGCGTGCCGCGCTTCATGTGTGAAAGCGCGCCGGAGAAGGAAGAAGCAATGACCTGGTTGGCCCCGGTGGCGACCGCGATCGCCGGCGGGATGTTGTAGAATATCAGGAGCGGCGTGATGAGGAAGCCGCCGCCCACCCCGAACATGCCCGACAGGAAACCCACCGCCGCGCCCATCGCCAGCAGCACGAAGACATTGACGGAAATTTCCGCGATCGGGAGATAGATGCCCACCCGTCTGTCTCGATCAGTTTGCCTCTCGGCGAATGCCGCCGTCCCCGGCAGTTTCGCACCGAAAAGCCAATTTTTTCTTGCGCCGACGCGGCGGCAGGGTCAAACCCCGCCGCCGCGCCGAAACAAAAACCATCTCAATCAGTTAACAGGCAAATCTGTGGCAAGCCGTCGCGGAAGCGACGCGCCCGCAATTATTTGCGCGCCAGCAGCGCCTTGACGAGTGGCGCATCGATCTCGCCGGTCGGCTTCATCTTGTTGTCGGTCTGGAAGGCCATGATGGCGCTCTTGGTCTTGTCGCCCATGACGCCGTCGGCTCCGCCGGCTTCATAGCCGTTCTTGTTGAGGATCAGCTGGATATTCTTCACCGCCTTCTTCATGTCGATGCTGGCGGTGGTCTGCGGCGTGCTGTCCTGCCAGGATTCCGGAATATCGGAGGAGTTGGCGGCCGCGTTGAGGGGCTTGGCCTTCCACAGTTCCGTGGCGGCGCGGGCGCGCTCGAGCTGCTCGGGCCTGAGCGCATTGGCGATCTCGTCGCGCTTGGACGCGGCGTCCTTGTCGCCGGTCTTGGCGACAAGCGCGAACCATTTGTAGGATTCCTCCAGATTCTGCTTCATGCCGACGCCCTTGGCCGAAAGGATGCCGAGGTTGAACTGGCTGTCCTTGACGCCGAGATCGGCCGCCTCCTGGAACCAGTGCGCCGCCGATTCATTGTCGGTGACGCCGTCCGCCGCCATGGCGAACAGCACCGCCAGATTATGCATGGCGCTGGCGTTGCCCTGTTCCGCCGCGAGCTGGTAGTAGGTCTTGGCCTTCTTGATGTCGCGCGCGACTCCGATGCCCTTCTCGTAGAAATTGCCGATGCGGTATTCGGCCGGCGCGAAGCCCAGTTCGGCTGATTTCTCGTACCATTTGGCGGCCGCCGCCATGTCTTCCTTCACGCCGCGCGATTCAGCGTAGCGCGAACCGATCTCGAACAGCGCCTTGGCATCGCCGCCCGCGGCCGCGTCGCGCAGCGCGTCCGGGCCGATGTCGGTTGGGACATCGATCTTGGCGGCCGACATTGCGGGCTGGCCGCCGGCCGGCGGGACGGTGCCGGTGGTGTCAGCGGAGGTGGTTGCCGGCGTGTTGGCCGAAGAAGCGCCGGCTGCCGGAGCACCGGGCACTGGTGTGCTGGCCGCCGGCGCGCCGGTCATGGGCTGCGCATCCGTATCCGTGTCCATGGCCGGTCCGTTCACGGCTGGAGAGACGGGCTCGGACGGCATGGTCGATGCCATCGGCGCCGGCTGGGCCGGCGCGGAGAGAGTCGTCGGGGCAGGCGCCGGTTCGGCCGGCGCCGCGGCGGCGGGCATCTCGGGAGCGGACGGCTGAGCGGCGGCCTGTGGCGCCGGATCGTCCTTCGAGGGCTCGGCCTGCCTGACGGCGCGGGCCGGTGCGCCCTCTGAACCGGCGGCGTCCGCGTCGGCCTTGGACGCGCCGCCGGCATTGAGCGACGCGGTATCGACCGCCTGCGTGGACACGATCGGCGCCGCCTCGTTGCGGGCGACCGGCGCCGGGTCGGAGAAGAAGGCCTTGCCGAGCTGCAGGCCGGCCAGCGCCATCATGATTGCCGCGGCCGCCATCAGGATCGGCTTGCGCCGCGCCTTGAGCAGGTCGCCGATTCTGAGCGCCTTCACCGGGCCGGTCATCGTCGACTGCCGCTTCAGCGCGTCGGCTTCTGCGGCGGCGGCCTGCGCCGCCCGGCGGGCGGCCGCGATGAAATCGGATTTGGCGGCGTCGGTCTCGCTGCGCTTGGCTGGCTGGCCGCGCTCGTCGCGCACGCGCTTCATGATGGCGTTGAGATCCGGCGCGCCGGAGCCCGGCTCCAGCGGCCGGTTGGCCGCTTTGGGATCGAGCGGTTCGTCGATGTCGACGGTCGGAACGTCGCCGGCCGGCGCCGAGCCGGCAAGCGGTAGCGTGTCTTCGTCCTTCTTGCCCTTGAAGGCGCGTGCCAGCCCGCTGAACAACGATTTCTTGCGGCCGGTCTTTTCGGCCTGCTCGCCAATGGCGAGCGCGGCCATGGCGGCGGCCGCCGCGGCTTCGGCCGGCGTGCGCGGTCCAGGTTCGCCACGGGTAACAGGTTCGCCATGCGTAACGGGTTCACCGCGTGCGACCGGCTCATTGCGCACAATGGAGGCGGCACGCGCGTCGAGATCGGCGATGTCCCCTACCAACGGCAGGGGCTGGTCGATATCCATCGACGGCGCATCCTGCACCGCGATCTTGCCGGTGCGAGCGGCTCGTCTGCCGCCCGGCTGCGCATCGACGAGTTCGCTCACCGCTTCGCTGTGGTCGTCCGCTTCCAGCGAGCCGAGCCGGTCGACGATCTTGAGCAGCGTGTCGTGGATGGCCTCGAAGGTTCGCGAATTGCGCTCGTCGGAACGGCGGGTGAGCGCTTCGAGCGTCTTCAGGTCCTGGGCAAGGCCGCCCACGGCGGCCGCGTTGGAAGCGGCCGTGCTGGAACCCGACTCAGCCAGCGACCTGACGGCGTTCTCTGCCGCCTCGCGCGCGACGCTGAGGATGGAATCGCGCGTGCCCGCCAGCGACTTTTCGATCTCGTTGAGCCGCGGGCTGATGTCCTCGAAATCGGGCAGCGCAGCGCTCGGCTTCGAAAGATGCGCCGAAAGCGCGGTCACTTGCGATTCCAGGCTGCGGATCAGCGCCGGATCGATGCCGGCGACCTGGGCGGCGGATGATTCCAGCCGGCTGGAAATGTCTTCGAGCCGGCTTTCCAGGCCGCGGATCGCCATGTCGTTGGCGGCATCGGGCGCGCGCGTCTCGATGCGCTTGGCAAGCGCGGTGAAGCGGGCGTCGATCGCCTCCATGATGCCGGCGCCGTCATCCTGCTGCATGCGCTGGTCGAGCCTGTCGGCGACCTCGTCCAGCCGCCGCTCGAGGTCGCGGAACAGTATGTTGCCTTGCTCGATCGCATCGCCCTGCCGGCGCTCGAGCAGGCTGGACAGCGCGTCGAAGCGCTGCTCCAGGCCCTGGAAGATATGGTCGGCGTCGGGCATCGCCGGCCCGCGGTCTATTCTGTCGGTGATCAAAGCGATCTGCTTGCCCAGACGCTCCATCGCCTGCTCCGGCAGGTTGGCGCGTCCGGCGAGTTCGTCCACCCGGCTGGACAGAAGGTTGAGACGGTCGATCACCTCAGCGGGCCGCGACTGCGCGACCTCCTCGATCTGCTGCGCCAGCGAAGCGATCCGCTTCTCGATTCGGCCGAAAGTTTCCGGGTCGAAGGCATTTGCCTGAGCGGCTACCGTCGAGGCGACGATGGCGCGCGAGATTTCGTCCAGCCGCTCGTCGATCATGGCAAGCGTCTCGCCGCCGCGCATCGTCTGCTGGCTGGCGAAACGGTCGACCGCGCCGGCAAGGGTGCGCACCTTTTCCTCCAGCGAAGCGAGCGATAGCGACTGCGGCAGGTTGTTGACCGCGCTGCTGATCTGTTCGAGCCGGTCGGTGAGGACAGAAAGGTTGGGACCTTCGGCGCGCTGACGCTGGTCGGCGTCGACGCGATCCTCGAACGCGCTCCAGCGGCGGTCGAAATCGTCCCAGCGGCGATCGGCGGCCCGCACACTTTGATCGACGGCCTGCACGCTTTCCTCGCGCGCCAGCGTGTCGAGCGCCGCCTTGACCTGCTCCAGTTCCAGTCGCAGCAGATTGACGCTGCGGTCGTCGCTCTTTTCGGCAAGCGTGTGGATGGCGCCGGAAAGCCGCTCGAACTCGAGGCCGAGCTCGGCGCTGCTCTTGTCGGCGGAGGAGCCATGCTGGCTGTTCGCCTGCATGGCACGATCGATGTCCTTGCGCAGCGCGTCGAATTCGCGCTGCAGGCCGGCGGTCATCTGATGGCGCAGCTCTTCGCGCAGGCCGCGCAGTTCGACGGCGATCTTGCCGACCATCGCGACGCCGTCTTCCTGTCCGCGCACCCGGTCGATGTCGCGGGCAATGGCTTGATAGTTGGGGCCGAAGTCGGAGGGCGCCGGGTTAAGCGGGCCCCGATTTTGCGCATTGGGATTTTGCGGTCCCCGATTTTGCTCTCTCTGCGAGGTGTAGGGGTCCTCGTACCAGCGCGGCGAACCATAAGGTTGCGCGGCCGCGTAGCGCGGCTCGGCGACAGGCCGCCGCGGATCGGGACGTTCGGGCATGTCGGTGCGGGTCCGTTCCAGCCGCTGCTCCAGCGTTTCGAGCGAGCGGTTCAGCTCCTCCAGCGAGGTGTGCGGCCGGCGTTGCCTGCCGGCGTTGAGTGTATCGAGATAGGACCGCTTGCTGTTCATCGATGCGCCCGTGTTCAGAATGACCGGCCGTGGCCGGTTTCCCAAAGTCGTGCCGGGAACGAAGGCGGCCGCGCGGTTCTGCTGCGGAGGAAGACGGGCTTCCCGGGTTTTCACCCACGCTTCGAAGACCGTGAAAAATTCGCTACAGGATAAACACGGGTGACCGACATGCGCACATTTCGCCCAACGTGGTAAACAAGGCGTTAACCAAGCTTAAGAAGTCGCCCATAATCGTAAGCCTACCTAGGTGGGCATCTGGGTGCGGCATAAAGTTCCGTTCCGACAACGCCCTTGCGTCAGGTGCCGGCTATCGGTATAGAATTGACGTAAACGTAAAAGGTGCGAAGCCGTGCCTGTTGCGATTGATTTGTCGAAACCACGATTGGAAGCACGCCCCCGCTTCCACTCAGGCGACGCTTGGTCCGCGACCGCGACGCCATCAGGGGAAAGCCAGTGACCATGAAACTTGTTTCGCCCGGCGAAGCCGCGGCCAATAGCAATGACATTCCGGCCGAGGCCGGTGAGGAATTCGTCCGCATCGGCGAGATGGCCAAGAAATACGGCGTGACCTTGCGCACGCTGCGTTTCTATGAGGACAAGGGCCTGCTCAATCCGAAGCGCGACGGCTCGACCCGTCTTTATACGCGCCGCGACAAGGCCCGGCTGAAGCTGATCCTGCTCGGACGCAAGGTCGGGTTCTCGCTGCGCGACGTCAAGCAGATGATGGACCTCTACGATCCGACCGGCTCCAACACCAAGCAGTTGCGGCTGGCGCTTGACAAGTCGGAGAAGCAGCTCGCCCGCCTGCAGAAGCAGCGGACGCTGATCGAGGACGCCATCAACGAGCTGAGCAATTCGATGACGGTCGTCCGCCGGATGCTCACCGAGCGGGCCGCGCCGCAGGCAAGCGCCGCCGGCTGATCGCGCCAGCACTTAAAGCGCGTCGCGATCTTTCAGATTCGCTCCGTGCGCTTTAGGTTTTTGATTTTACGCATGTCTTTGTCCCGAAACCGGTGCCACTTTCGGGAGACATGCTTTAACGGCGACGAGCCCAAGATAGAGAAGCCGCGTGGCCTTGGCCGCGCGGCTTTTTTGTTGCCCTTGCATCTCCGCTCACCAAAATTTTTCCGGCTGCGACAAGATTGACGTTTACGCAAACGTCAATTTTTGCTATCGGGGCCTCGACATTGGCTCGGCCTCCCGTCCGGACCTGGATCGGGAACTTGCTGGCTGGCCAGGACCGCAAGGGTGGAGGAAGGCATGACGATCTACAGGGCGCCCGTCCAGGACACGCTGTTCGTGCTCAACGACGTGCTCGGCTATCAGCGCTATTCCAATCTCCCTGGCTTCTCCGACGCCACGCCCGACGTCGTCGAGGCGATCCTTGCCGAAGGCGCGAAGCTTGCCGAGAACGTCATGCATCCGCTGAACCGCGTCGGCGACATGGAAGGCTGCGTGCGCCATGACGACGGCTCGGTGACCACGCCCAAGGGCTTCAGGGACGCTTTCGACCAGTATCGCGAGGGCGGCTGGATGGGGCTCGCCGCTCCCGCCGAATTCGGCGGCCAGGGCCTGCCTTACACCGTCCACACCGCGGTCTCCGAATACATGGTCTCGGCCAACATGGCGCTGATGATGTATCCCGGCCTGACGCAGGGCGCGATCGCGGCCATCGTCACCCATGGCACGGACGAGCAGAAGGCCACCTGGCTGCCCAGGCTGATCGAGGGCACCTGGACCGGCACCATGAACCTGACCGAGCCGCATTGCGGCACGGACCTTGGCCTGCTGCGCACCAAGGCGGTGCCGAACGGCGACGGCACCTACAAGATTTCCGGCCAGAAGATATTCATCTCCGCCGGCGAGCACGACATGGCGGACAACATCGTCCACCTGGTGCTGGCCCGCGCCGAGGGGGCGCCGGAAGGCGTGAAGGGCATTTCGCTGTTCATCGTGCCGAAGCTCAAGCTCGATGGCTCGGGCAATGTCGGCGAGCGTAACGCGCTCTCCTGCGGCTCGATCGAGGAGAAGATGGGCATCCACGGCAACTCGACCTGCGTGATGAATTATGACGAGGCCGAAGGTACGCTGCTCGGCGAGCTGAACGGCGGCCTGAAGGCCATGTTCACGATGATGAACGAGGCCCGTCTCGGCGTCGGCCTGCAAGGGCTTTCGGTCTCCGAGATCGCCTTTCAGAACGCCGCCGCCTACGCCAAGGATCGCCTCCAGGGCCGGTCGCTCTCCGGCGTCAAGGCGCCGGACAAGAAGGCCGACCCAATCATCGTCCATCCCGACATCCGCCGCTCGCTGATGACCATGAAGGCCTTCAACGAGGGCGGCCGCGCGCTGGCGCTTTGGACGGCGATCAAGTCGGACGTCGCGCACCGCGCGAGCGACGACAAGGACCGCCAGGCGGCTGACGACTACACCGGGCTGATGACACCGGTGGTCAAGGGCGTGCTGACCGACAAGGGCTTCGACCACGCGGTGATGGCGCAGCAGGTGTTCGGCGGCCACGGCTACATCGAGGAGCATGGCATGAGCCAGTTCGTGCGCGATGCCCGCATCGCCATGATCTATGAGGGTGCCAACGGCATCCAGGCGCTCGATCTCGTCGGCCGCAAGCTGGCGCAAAATGGCGGCCGCGCGGTGCAGGCTTTCTTCAAGGAGGTCGGCGAGTTCTGCGAGGAGAACCGCGCCGACGAGAAGATGGCGCCCTTCACCAAGGCGCTGAAGAAGGGCCTCAACGACCTGCAGGCGGCCACCATGTGGCTGCTGCAGAACGCCATGACCAAGCCCGACAATGCGGGTGCGGCCTCGACCGACTACATGCACCTCTTCGGCCTGGTCGCGCTGGGTTACATGTGGGGGCAGATGGCCAAGGCCGCCCAAACGAAACTCGCCGAAGGCGCCAATGGCGCTACGTCCTTCTACGATAGCAAGCTGGTGACGGCGCGCTTCTTCATGGAGCGGATCATGCCGGAGACTGCGACGCGGCTGGCGCGTATTTCCAGTGGCGCGGATACGCTAATGGCGCTGCCGGTGGAAGCGTTCTAGAAATGCTCGGCGTCCCCCTCCCCCTTGAGGGGAGGGTGGCCCGAAGGGCCGGGAGGGGTCGCCCGCGACGAGCGCCCCCGCCCATGCCGACGCACTCTAGGAGGAGAAACGTAAGAGCATGACCAACCCAGCCGAAGTTCTTGGCCTTCCAAAACCCGCCTGGGCGGCGGATGAGGTTGGCATGCTCTACGACATGGCGACCCGCTTCATGGCGGAAGAGATCGCGCCGCGCTACGACGAGTTCGAGAAGAACGAGATGGTCGACCGCGAGAGCTGGCTCAAGGCCGGAGCCGCCGGCCTGCTCTGCGCCTCCATGCCGGAAAAATACGGCGGCTCGGGCGGCACCTTCGCGCATGAGAGCGCCATCATCGAGGCGATCGGCCATGTCGGCGTCGACGGCTTCGGCATCGGCCTGCACAATTCTATCGTCGCCCCTTACATCCTGCATTACGGCTCCGAGGAGCAGAAAGAGAAGTGGCTGCCGAAACTGGCGACCGGCGAGCTGATCGGCGCCATCGCCATGACCGAGCCCGGCGCCGGCTCCGACCTGCAGGGGGTGAAGACCCGCGCCGAGAAGGACGGCAATCACTACAAGATCAACGGTTCCAAGACCTTCATCACCAATGGCCAGCTCGCCAATCTGATCATCGTCGTCACCAAGACCGATCCGGAAAAAGGCGCCAAGGGCACCTCGCTGATCGTCGTCGAGACCGACGAGGTCGAAGGTTTTGAGCGCGGCCGCAACCTCGACAAAATAGGGTTGAAGGCCAACGACACATCCGAGCTGTTTTTCAACGACGTGCGTGTGCCGACCTCGAACCTGCTCGGCCACGAGGAGGGCAAGGGCTTCGTTCAGCTGATGCAGCAATTGCCGCAGGAGCGGCTGCAGATCGGCACGGGCGCCATTGCCATGATCGAGCGGGCGCTGGCGATCACCATCGACTATGTCAAGGAGCGCAAGGCCTTCGGCAAGGCGATCATCGATTTCCAAAACACCCAGTTCAAGCTGGCCGAGCTGAAGACCGAGGCGACCATCGGCCGCGTCTTCTACAATGACTGCGTTGCCCGCCATATCGCTGGCGGCCTCGACCCGGTCACCGCCTCGATGGCCAAGTACTGGCTATCCGATCTGCAGGGCAAAGTCGTCGACGAATGCCTTCAACTGCATGGCGGCTATGGCTACATGAACGAATATCCGATCGCCCGCATGTACCGCGACGCCCGCGTCCAGCGCATCTACGGCGGCACCAACGAGATCATGAAATTGCTGATCGGGCGCTCTCTCTGAGCGCGGCGACCGGCAAACCCAAGGAGCAGAAAAATGGCCGAAGCTTACGTCTATGATGCCGTGCGCACGCCGCGCGGCAGGGGCAAGAAGGATGGCTCGCTACACGAGGTGCCGGCGGTGCGGCTCGCCGCCAAGACGCTTCAAGCGCTGCGTGACCGCAACGGGCTCGACACCGGCAATGTCGACGACATCATCTTCGGCTGCGTCGATCCGGTCGGCGAGGCGGGCTCGGTCATCCCGCGAGCCGCCGCCTTCGAGGCCGGCTACGACACCAGGGCGCCGGGCATGCAGATCTCGCGCTTTTGCGCCTCGGGTCTCGACGCCATTAACTTCGGCGCCGCCAAGATCGCGCAAGGCGCGGACGAGATCGTCATCGCCGGCGGGGTCGAATCCATGTCGCGCGTCGGCATGGGGATGTCCGGCGGCTCCTGGTTCATGGATCCGTCCGTCGGCCTGCCCGGCTGGTTCGTGCCGCAGGGCATTTCGGCCGACCTGATCGCCACCAAATACGGCTTCAGCCGCGACGACGTCGACGCCTATGCGGTCGAGAGCCAGAAGCGCGCCGCCAAGGCCTGGGAAGAGGGCCGCTTCAAGAACTCGGTGATCCCGATCAAGGACCAGAACGGTCTCACCATCCTCGACCGTGATGAGCATATGCGGCCCACGACCGACATGCAGTCGCTCGCCTCGCTCAATCCGTCCTTCGTCATGCCGGGCGAGATGGGGGGCTTCGATGCGGTCGCCGTGCAGAAGCACCCGGAAGTCGAAGAGGTCAACCATGTCCACCATGCCGGCAATTCCTCCGGCATCGTGGATGGCGCCGCAGCCGTGCTGCTCGGCTCGAAAAAGGCCGGGAAAACCATGGGCATGAAACCCCGCGCGCGCATCCGCGCTTTCGCCAATATCGGCTCCGAGCCGGTGCTGATGCTGACCGGCCCGGTCGACGTTACCGAGAAGCTCTTGAAGCGCGCCAAGATGAAGCTGTCGGACATCGATTTGTTCGAGCTCAACGAGGCCTTCGCTTCCGTTGTGCTGCGCTATATGCAGGCCTTCGACATCCCGCACGACCGGATCAACGTCAATGGCGGCGCGATCGCCATGGGCCATCCGCTCGGCGCCACCGGCGCCATGATCCTGGGCACGGCGCTGGACGAGCTGGAGCGCCGCGATCTGAACACCGCGCTGGTCACGCTCTGCATCGGCGCCGGCATGGGCACTGCCACCATCATCGAACGCGTCTGACGGGGAGAGAAGAGATGAGCTACACCAATTTCACCCTCGACATCGACGCCGACGGCATCGCGCTGGTCACCTGGGACATGCCCGGACGCTCGATGAACGTCTTCACCGAAGAGGCAATGCGCGAGCTCAACGCGATCGTCGATCATGTGGCCGGCGACCCCGCCATCAAGGGCGTGGTGATCACTTCCGGCAAGGACAGCTTCTCCGGCGGCGCCGACATCACCATGCTGCAGAAGATGCTCGCCACCTTCGCCGCCGAAAAGGAGAAGGACCTCGACAAGGCGACCAAGGCGCTGTTCGACAATGCCGGCACCATGACCGGGCTGTTCCGCAAGATCGAGACCTGTGGCAAGCCGTGGGTATCGGCGATCAACGGCACCTGCATGGGCGGCGCCTTCGAGATGTCGCTCGCCTGCCACGGTCGCGTCGCGGCAGATTCCGACAAGGTGAAGATGGCGCTTCCCGAGGTGAAGATCGGCATCTTCCCGGGCGCCGGCGGCACCCAGCGCGTGCCGCGGCTGACCGACCAGCAGCAGGCGCTGCAGATGCTGACCACCGGCCAGAATCTCACGCCGCAGAAGGCCAAGTCGATGGGCCTGATCCACGAGATCGCCGAGCCGAAAAAGCTTGTCGAGGCCGCCAAGGCGATGATCAGGAACGGCCTGAAGCCGGTCGCGCCCTGGGACGAGAAGGGCTTCAAGCTGCCCGGCGGCCCGATCTATTCGGCGGCCGGCGCCAACCTGTGGCCGCCGGCCATCGCCATCCTGCGCCGCGAGACCTACGGCAACTATCCGGCCGCGGCGGCGATCCTGAAATGCGTCTATGAAGGCCTGCTTGTGCCCTTCGACACGGCGCTCAGGATCGAGCAGCGCTACTTCACCGAGATCATGCGGACCAAGGAAGCGGCTGCGATGATCCGCTCGCTCTTCGTGTCACTGCAGGAACTGAACAAGGGCGCACGCCGCCCGGCCGGCGTGCCGGACACCAGGTTCAAGAAGATCGGCATCCTCGGCGCCGGCTTCATGGGCGCCGGCATCGCCTATGTCACCGCCAAGGCCGGCATCCCGGTCGTGCTGCTCGACCGCGACGTGGAGTCGGCCGAAAAGGGCAAGGCGCATTCCGACAGCCTGATGGCCGATCAGGTGAAGAAGGGCCGCGCCAAGCCCGAGGAGAAGGACAAGCTCCTGTCGCTGATCACGCCGACGGCCGACTATGCCGACCTTGCCGGCTGCGACCTCGTCGTCGAGGCGGTGTTCGAGGACTCGGCGGTCAAGAAGCTTGCCACCGAGAGGGCGGAAGCGGTGCTGAAGTCGTCGGCGATCTTCGCCTCCAACACCTCGACCATTCCGATCACCGCGCTGGCGAAGAATTCGGCGCGGCCGAAGAATTTTGTCGGCATCCACTTCTTCTCGCCGGTCGACAAGATGATGCTGGTCGAGATCATCCTCGGCAAGAAGACCGGCGACAAGGCGCTGGCCACGGCAATCGACTTCGTGCGCGCCATCAAGAAGACGCCGATCATCGTCAACGACACGCGCGGCTTCTACGTCAACCGCTGTGTGCTGCGCTACATGTCGGAAGCCTACAAGATGCTGATCGAGGGCGTTCCGGCGGCGATGATCGAGAACGCCGCCAAGGCCGCCGGCATGCCGGTCGGGCCCCTGGCGCTGACCGACGAGACGGCCATCGACCTTGCCCAGAAGATCATGAAGCAGACCATCAAGGATCTCGGCGAGAAGGCCGTCGATCCGAAGCAGATGGCGCTGATCAACACCATGGTCGACACGCATGGACGCTTCGGCCGCAAGAACGGCAAGGGCTTTTACGATTACCCGGCCAAGCCGGCGAAGAAGAAGCTATGGCCGGGCCTCAAGGACCTCTATCCGCAGCTGAAGCACGACAAGGTCGACTATGAGGAGCTGAAAGAGCGCCTGCTGGTCACCATCGCGCTCGAGGCGGTGCGCGTCATGGAAGAGGGCATCGTCACCGATCCGCGCGAGGCCGATGTCGGCTCGATCCTCGCCTTCGGCTTCGCTCCCTTCACCGGCGGCGCGCTCTCCTATATCGACGGCATCGGCGCCAAGCGCTTCGTCAAGATCGCCAAGGGCCTGCAGAAGAAATACGGGACCGAATTCAAGGCGCCCAAGCTTTTGCTTGACATGGCCGAGAAGGGCGAGACCTTCTACCAGCGCTTCGACCCCTACCAGAAGGGCGAGGTCAAGAAGGCCGCCTGACGCTCGATCATGTACGTCTGGGGGCGCCTCGCGCGCATGATGGCCACGGCGTCCAGCCGTGGCCCTTACGTGATCGGCGATCAGAGTCGGCTGGGCTTTCGCTGCCTGCCGACCGACATCGATTTCAACAGCCATCTCAATAATGCGCGCTACATGATGCTGGCCGATCTTGGCCGCATCGACGTCTTTCTCCGCGTCGGTCTCGTCGCGCTCGCGCGTAAACACGGCTGGGCGCCGATGATCGGCGGGCTGCAAGCATCCTATGTGCGCGAGATCAGGCTGTGGCGCCACTTCGAGGTGGCATCCTCGATCGAAACCTGGGAAGCCACTTCAGTCATCGGCAAGCACCGCTTCATCCTCGACAATGGCGAGACGGCCGCGCTGATCATGACCACGGGCGGCGTCTATGACCGTCGCGGCCGACGTTTTCTGGAGATCGGCGAGGTCGTCGCGGCGCTCGGCCATTCCGTGCAACCGCGCCCGCCGACCGAGGCCGAACGGGCGTTCATGATCTCGCACCGGAACCTGCGCGAGCAGGCCAAGCAGGCCTGATTGTCGGCAATTCGGCGCTCCGCCGGTGGACATCGAGGCGATCACACGCTAGACAACGTTGAGGCATTTTTTCCTGTTTTGAAGGGAGCGCGCGTGCTCTCACACGACCGCGTATGGGCTGCAATCGACGCTCTCGCCGAGCGCTATTCGCTCTCGGCTTCCGGTCTCGCCAGGCGCGCGGGCCTCGATTCGACGGCCTTCAACAAGTCGAAGCGCCTGTCTTCCGACGGCCGGCCCCGCTGGCCTTCGACCGAATCGCTGGCCAAGATCATCGAAGCCACCGGCGCTTCGCTGGAGGAATTCACCGTGCTGGTCGAAGGTCGCGCAAGCCCTGCCGCGCCGCAGTCGCGCATGGCCGTGCCGCTACTCGGCTTTGCCCAGGCCGGCGCCGGCGGATTCTTCGACGATGCCGGCTATCCCTCGGGGCAGGGCTGGGATCTGGTGGAGCTTCCGGCGCGGGCGGCGGAAAGCTCCTATGCGCTGAAGGTCCAGGGCGATTCCATGCTGCCGCTCTACCGCGACGGCGACGTGCTGATCGTCGAGCCGGGCGCGCCGACGCGCAAGGGCGACCGCGTCGTCGTCAAGACCGCCGCCGGCGAGGTCATGGCCAAGGTGCTCGAACGGCAGACCGCCAAGTCGATCGTGCTGGTCTCGCTCAATCCCGCTCACCCGGACCGCGACATCCCGATGCGCGATGTCGAATGGGTGGCGCGGATCGTCTGGGCAAGCCAGTAGGTCCGGGCCGGTGCGGGTCCTCCATCTTGCCTTCGCGGTTCTGGCGGTTCCGGCAATGGCAGCGCTGGTCGTTGCCGGAGGCCGCTCGCTGAAGGGCAGCGAAAGCGTCGTCGCGGTCGATCAGATCGATCCAGCCGATACGCTTCCAGGACAAGGCACCGGCGCGGCGCCCCAGGAACCGGCGCCCCAGGAACCGGTGCCCGAAGAACCGGCGACTTCCGCCATTCTGGCGCCGGCCGCTCCGCAGCCGCCCAAGCCGCCGCCGGCCCATTCGCGGGCGATCGATCCCGAGGTGGTGGCGCCGCCCGAAATGCTTGACGAGACGCTCGAACGGGTCGAGCCCCGGGCGCCGCTCAGCGATCTGGCGCTGGCCGGTCCGCCCAAGCCGCCCAAGCTGAAAATGCCGGACGACTGGAATGGCACCAAGCTGTTCCAGCCGGTTGCCACCGCCGCCGGCCTCATCGAGGCAAAAGGCTACGCTGTCGCCATCACCGGCATTGACGTCGTCAAAGCGGACGAAACCTGCAGCGACGAAGGTAAGTCCTGGGCTTGCGGCGCGCGCGCCAGAACAGCGTTCCGCGCCCTCCTGCGCGGGCGCACCGTGGTCTGCACCGTGCCGCCGGAGGGCAGCCGCGACACGATCTCGGCCGAATGTCGCGTCGGCAACAAGGATATCGGCGAGTGGCTGGTGGAAAACGGCTGGGCGCGCGCCGCGCAAGGCAGCCCCTATGCCGAGGCGGGCGACAAGGCGCGCGCGGCCAAGAAAGGCATCTTCGGCGCGGGGCCAAGTCTTGGCGGCCTGCCGGCATTGCCGGCCGCCACTGGCCCGGCGCCCGCCGCGCCGACCTCTATCCTGCCGGCGGACGACGGCGCGGTTACGCCGCCAGCTGACCAGCCAGCGCCCGCTCAATGAGCGCGCGCGTCTCTGTGATGCCGTAAAGCGCCGCGAAGGAGCCGAAGCGGGGCCCGCGCTCCTGCCCGATCAGCACCTGGTAGATCATCTGGAAGAAGGCGACCGACACGCCGGGGCCGCCTTCCGGGCTCTGCTTGGAATGGTCCTGATAGCGCTCGATCCGCCGCGCGACGTTGAGCGCAGCGTTCTGGATCGCCTCGCCGTCGGCGCCTTGCGGCAGGGCGCCGAGCGCTTCCGAGAGCTTCGCCAGCGCCTCCCGTTCCACCGCGTCGGGTGCGCGATAAACCTTGGTCGGCTTCACGAAGTCGTCGAAATAGCGGATCGCATAGCCGGTCAACCGGTCGAGCTCCGGATGCGTCTTCGGCGTCACGCCCGGCGCGTGCCGCGAGATGAAGCCCCACAGCACCGCCTTGTCATGCGCGTTGGAAGCGCTGACCAGGTTGAGCAGCAGCGCGAACGGCACCGGCAGGTCGATGGGCGGCGGATTGCCGTCATGCATGTGCCAGACGGGGTTGCCGAGCCGCTCCTTCCAGTCCTGCCGCGGATAGGCGGAGAGGAAGGCATAATATTCGTCGACCGCCTTCGGGATGACGTCGAAGTAGAGCTTCTTGGCCTGCCGCGGCCGCTGGTACATGTAGAGGCCGAGGCTCTCGGTCGGCGCATAGGTCAGCCACTCGTCGATGGTAAGGCCGTTGCCCTTCGACTTCGAGATCTTCTGACCGGTCTCGTCGAGGAACAATTCGTAGACGAAATGCTCCGGCGCGCGGCCGCCGAGGATGTTGCAGATGCGGTCGTAGATCGCCGCGTTGGTCTGGTGGTCCTTGCCGAACATCTCGAAATCGACGCCGAGCGCTGCCCAGCGCATGCCGAAATCCGGCTTCCACTGCAGCTTCACCTTGCCGCCGGTGACCGGCAGCGTGGTCTCGGTGCCTTCGTCATCGAAGGTGATGGTGCCGGCCTTGGCGTCGACATTTATCATCGGCACGTAGAGCACGCGGCCGCTTTTCGGCGAGATCGGCAGGAACGGGCTGTAGGTCGCCTGGCGCTCCGGCCCGAGTGTCGGCAGCATCACCGCCATGATCTCGTCATAGCGCTCGGCGGCGCGCAGCAGCACCTCGTCGAAGCGGCCTTCCTTGTAGTACTTCGTCGCGCTGGCGAACTCGTAGTCGAAGCCGAACGTGTCGAGGAAGCGGCAGAGCATCGCGTTGTTGTGGTCGGCGAAGCTCGCATAGTCGCCGCCAAAGGGATTGGGCACCGCCGTGAGCGGCTTGTGCAGATAAGGCTCCAGCGCTGCGCGATCCGGCACATTGTCGGGAATCTTGCGCATGCCGTCCATGTCGTCGGAAAAGCAGATGAGCTTGGTCTTGACCTTGTCCGCGGTCAGCACCCGGAAGGCGTGCCGCACCATGGTGGTGCGCGCCACCTCGCCGAAGGTGCCGATATGCGGCAGGCCGGACGGGCCGTAGCCGGTTTCGAACAGCACGGTCTCGGGGAAATCCTTGTCCTTGTAGCGGGCAATGATCTTCTTGGCTTCCTCGAACGGCCATGCCTTGCTTTCGGCGGCCGCCGCAAGCATCTCGGGATTGAGATCGATGATATTTGATCCCGTCATGTCAAAGTTCCAGTCATGTGCCGGCTTTCGCCGCGGGTAAGATTTTTCAACCGGTCTCTAGGCGCGACTGGCCGGAGCGTCAACGATTTGCGGCGGTTTTCCTTGCGGTGCCACAATGGCGTTCTTACGTTGGGGCCATGCTATCAAGGAGTTTTGAATGCCTTTGACGCCACACGAAGCCCTGATCCATCTGATGGTCATCACCTCGGCTTCCGACCGCGACATGACCGATGTCGAGCTGGCGCGGATCGGCGACGTCGTCCGCTCGTGGCCGGTGTTCGTTGACTTCAACCAGGACAGGCTGGTGGCGGTGGCTCAAGCCTGCCAGAAGGCGCTGCATGAAAAGGACGGACTGGAAGGCGTGCTCGCCAGCGCCGCGGAAGCGTTGCCCGAGCGGCTGCGCGACACGGCTTATGCGGCCGCTTTCGAGGTCGCGGCCGTCGATCTCGAAATGCGCATGGAGGAGGTGCGGGTGTTGCAGCTCATCCGCCTCAAGCTCGATCTCGACACGCTGACCGTCGCCGCGATCGCTCGCGCCGCCAAGGCGCGCCTGCGCACGCTGACTTAGGGTCTGTCGATATTCAGGTGAGGCCGGCCTGCGAATGGCGGCTTCCTGCGCTTCCGGCCTTCGCCGGCCGAAGCATTCATGAGCGGCGCGGCAGTTAAGGCTACGGCCGGCGTAGGCCGGTGCTCACGTACTTTGAGTACGCTCCGCTCCGGTTCTCGGAAACGACCATTCTCGACTCGTCCTGACCTGAATCTCAACAGACCCTGGGCCGCGGCTTTGCTATCAGAAGAAGCTCACCGGGAAATAGCGCAGGTAGAACTCGGCGAAGGTTCCCTTGATCGAGATTTCCTGCAGCGCGTAGTCGAAGGCGGCCGCCAGCGCCGGATCGCCGGCCCTGGTGGCGATCGCCATGCCCGAGCCCAGATATTCCGGTGCCAGATACGGGCCGCCGGCAAAGCGGCAGCAGCCGGCGGCGTCGGAACCGCCGAGCCAAAACGAAAACCGCATGCCGTCGCCGAAGGCGGCATCGATCTTGCCGGCCTTGAGGTCGGCATAGAGGTTCTCAGGCTTGTCGAAAGGCACCACCTGCACGGTGCCGAAATAGTCGCGCAGCATCTTCTCATGCGCCGAGCCGGCAATGACGCCGACCCGCTTGCTGCGCAGCTTGTCGAGGATCGGCTCGGCGAGGGCCTTGGCCTTCGGCATGATGAAGCGCGCCGGGAACTGCAGGTAGGAACGTGAGAAGGCGTATTTCTCGCGGCTTTCCGGCGTTGCCGCGATGCCGGCGATGATCGCCTCGCCTTCCCCCTTCTGCAACGCGGCGTCAAGCTCGTTCCAGGGCAAGGCCTGGATCTGGCATTTCTCGACGATGCCGAGCTCCGCGCAGATCGCCCTCGCCAAGTCGATGTGGAAACCCGACAACCGGCCTGAGCCGTCGAGGAAATTGAAGGGTGGAAAATCGGTGGTGGTGAGGAATCGCAACCGCGGCAGCGCCGAAAGATCGGGCTTGGGCAGCCGCTCCTTGGCATCCCACAGCACCGGAACCTGCGGCTCTGCGGCCTGAGTCGCGCCGGCAAACGGCAGCGCCCCGATCAGCGCCGACAGCAGGATCAGAAATATCCACCGGAAAGTCACGATAAGGCTCCGCCCAGTCATGTTCTTGGCTTTTCGTATGAAAACAGAGCGGGCACAATTGTTTTTGATTTCAAACTCGGGAATTCGGCGTATGGTTTAGCATGTTTGCAAGTGGCAGCGCGCGCCGGCACGGGGGAGAGATCACCGGCGCGACGAGGGAGCTTGCAGCCCGGGGGGTTGATGGCGAAGGGTGGTTCGGGCATCTACCGTCGGTGATGAAAGCAGAAAGCAACATGGGGTAGATGTTGCGATGAGCATGTTCGATAGAACTCTGGAATACATAGACCAGCTGCAGCACGCCAGCACGGCGGCGGCGGTGTGCGAGCGCCTGCTCGGCGTCACCTCGAATTTCGGCCTGACGGCGCTGATGGCTGGAACCGTGCCGCAGCCCGGCACCCCGCGCGGCCGGCAGAAGGACCACGTCCTGCTCTGCGACTGGCCGGGCGAGTGGCTGGAGCGCTACGTGGCGCGCAACTACGTCGACCATGATCCGGTTGTCAGCCACATGAAGCAATTGCAGGCCCCGTTCCAGTGGCGGGAAGCCTCGCAGGCCATCGTCATCGACAAGAGCAGCAACGAGGTCATGGGCGATGCCCGCGAGTTCAAGCTCCGCGACGGCCTCGCCTTCCCACTGGTCACGCTCGACGGTCAGATCGTCATGGTTTCGCTGGGCGGCGAATCCGTCGAGTTGTCGGAGGCCGAGTTCGGGATGGTTTCGCTGGCGTCCACCTACGCCATCGGCCGCGCCATGCAGCTTCACACCATGGCCGGCAAGGTCATCGATCACATAGAATTGACGCCGCGTGAGCGCGAATGCCTGCAATGGGCGGCCGTCGGCAAGTCAGAGTGGGAGATTTCGCAAATTCTCGGCATCTCGGAGCACACCTCCGAGAAACACCTTCTCAACGCCAAGAGCAAACTGGGCGCCGCCAACCGTGTGCAAGCTGTCGCCGAGGCGATTAGACGCGGCTATATTAGCTAAGCCGGTGACAGCCCAGAAATTGTCGCCTACGCATTCGCATAATATTTTAGACAAAAGCCGACTGTGTCCTCCTCTTAAGAAAGGGCTAATACTTTCTTAACGCCAAAGCAAACTGGACGCCGTCAACTGCGTGCAGGCAGTCGCAGAGGCGATTAGGCACGGCTATATTAGTGAGGTCGGTCGGTGCCGACCTAGAAATTCTTGCCTACGCGATCGCGTAATATTTTCGGGAAAGCCCGGCCGTATCTTCCTCTTAAGCCCAGGAGACGGCTAATGCTTTTTTCCCTCACCACTCAGGAATTGATGGAACGCCCCGACCTTTGGGAAGCTGTCCATCGCCTGCGCTACAAGATCTTCGTCGAGGAGATGGGATGGGCCGATCTCGATCGCCCGGACGGGCTCGAGATCGATCAGTTCGACCATGACGAGGCCGAACATCACCTCGTCATCCGCAACGGCGAGCTCGCCGGCTATCAGCGCATGCTGCCGACGACACGGGCGCACCTTCTGACCGACGTCCTGTCGGATCTCTACGAAGGGACGCCTCCATCGGGACCGCATGTCTGGGAGCTGACCCGCTATGCTGTGGCGCCAGGCTTTCGCGACGGCAAGCGCGGCGTTTCGACGGTCGGCACCGAATTGATCGCCGGCTTCGTCGAATGGGGCCTCGAGCGCAACGTCAACCAGGTCATCATCGAGTTCGAACCGATGTGGGTGCTGCGGGCGCTGCAGCTCCACTTCCTGGCGACGCCGCTAGGCTACCAGCGCACCTATGGCAACCAGCAGGTCGTGGCGACGCTGCTCACCTTCACCGAGCATACGCTTGAGGTGGTGCGCCAGCGCCGCAGCCACTTCCTGCCGGTGCTCAACCGGGGCTATCCCGGCCAGCTCGGCCTGAGGCAGGCTTCGTGATGGAGGTGGTCATGAGCTTCCATCCCGAACCGGAACTGCACGGCCACACGCTGGTCGTCACCGTGTCCTCGCATGACGGCCGGCCGGTGCTGGACAGGCACGCCTATGCGAGCCTCGCCGGGACCTTCCACGAGGCCGCCGTCAATGACGACGTCCGCGTGGTCGTGCTGCGCGGCCTTGCCGGCTGCTTCTGCCTCGGCGGCGACTTTTCGGAGTTCCTCGACGCCACCAAGCACCGAGAGCTGATCGCCGCCGTCACCGACATGTTCCGCATGCTGGCGACCTTCCCCAAGCCGGTCCTAGCCTGCGTGGACGGGGACGCAGTCGGTGTCGGCTGCACGATCCTGTTCCACTGCGACATGGTGATTGCCTCGAGGGGGAGCACCTTCAGGGTGCCGTTCGTCGATTTCGGCCTCGTGCCGGACGCAGCGACCAGCATCCTGGCGCCCCAGAAGCTCGGCTATGCCGGTGCCTTCCGCTTCTTCTGCCTGGGCGACACACTCGGCGTCGACGACGCCAAGGCGCTCGGCCTGGTCGGCGAGATCGTGGACGGCAGCGCCGAGGACACGGCCTTGGCGCGGGCAAGGCAGCTCGCCAAGAAGCCGGTTGCAGCGCTGTTGCAGACACGCAGTCTGCTCAAGGGCGATACGGGCGTTCTGTGCGACCGCATCGACCATGAGATATCGCTGTTCCAGCAGGCGCTCCAGGACGACGCCACGCTGAAGCGGCTGCAGCGGATCGCCCGCCTGGCCGCCTGAGCACTATCGTAAAACCTCAGCGCCGCGCATCCGAAAGATGCGCGGCGCTGTAAGTTGGACGAATGTCGGCGGGCGCCGGGAAAAGCTATTTCTCCAGGAACGACGGCCCTTCGCCGACGATTTTCTTGTCTTCCTTGCCGATCACGTCGAGATCGCGTCCGGCATAGGGCAGCGACAACAGGATCCGCTGGATGACGGCGAGCCGCGCCCGGCGCTTGTCGTTGGCGCGCACGATGATCCAGGGCGCGAACTCCTTGTGGGTGCGCTCGACCATCAGGTCGCGCGCCCTGGTGTAGTCGTCCCACTTGTTGATGCCGGCAATGTCGATCGGCGAGAACTTCCAGTTCTTCAATGGCGACCAGCGGCGGTCGTGGAAGCGTTCGAGCTGCGTCTCGCGGCCTATGTTCAGCCAGAATTTGAAGAAGTGGATGCCCTCGTTGCATATCATGCGCTCGAAATGCGGCGTCTCGTCGAGGAATTTCTCGTGCTGTTGCGATGTGCAGAACCCCATGACCGGCTCGACGCCGGCCCGGTTGTACCAGGAGCGGTCGAAAGTGACGAACTCGCCCGAGGTCGGGAAATGGTTGACATAGCGCTGATAGTACCATTGCCCAAGCTCCGGCGGCGTCGGCTTGGTCAGCGCCACATTGCGCGCCGTGCGAGGGTTCATGTACTGCCGCAGCACGAAGATCGTGCCGCCCTTGCCGGCCGCGTCGCGCCCCTCGAACAGCGCCATCACCCGCTTGCCGGTCGCCTGCAGCCAGGCCTGCGCCTTGACCAGCTCGATCTGCAGGCGCTCGAGTTCCTTGTCGTAATCTTCGCTTTTCATCTTCTTGTCGTACGGATAGCCGCCGGCGGTCAGCTTGTTGTCCTCGATCCAGTCCGGAAGCGCCGGGTTGTCGATGTCGAACTCGCGTTCCTTGCCGCCGATCCTGATCCTGATCGGTCCCGCGGCGGGCGCCGCTTCGGCGGTTTCCTTGGCATTTTTCATCGAGGCGAACCCTTTCCAGCTTGCGGACTCATGCTATGGAGCCTCCACGACGCCCGCGTCCGTCCGGACGTAGGGGCGTCGTAGCACTTTGATTTTGCGCATGAACATTCCAGAAAATCGATTCCGATTTTTGCGGGGTCATGCGCCGGTTCCGGTCCGGTGAACTTTCACCGGCGGAGGGATACGGGGCAGCGCATGGTCGATACAGGCGCAGAGCGGAGAGGTGGGACGCAAGCCATCGTCGCCCGGCTGCGGCGCCGCCGCTGGTTGCTGGCCGCGGCCATCGTTGCGGTCCTCTCCGTCTACGCTTTCGGCGGCATCTCGATCTATGTGCCGCTGCTGGCCCTGGTCTTGCTGGTTGCAGCCGCGATGCTGCCCGCCGATGTCGAACGGCAATCCGCCGATGAGGCGGCGGCGATCGAGGCCGGCGGGCTGCAGCGGCTCTCCGGCGAATATCTTGCCGCGGCCGTTGCCGACCCGCTGATCATCTTCGACCCCGCGGCAACAATCGTCCACGCCAACGCGGCCGCCTTCGCCGCCTTCGGCGGGCTGGCGCCCGGCATGTCGCTGTCGCTCAAGTTCCGTGCGCCCGAAATGCAGGCCCTGCTTGACGGCATCGTCTCGGGGACCGTGGCCTCCGATGTCGTCGATTATACCGAGAAGCTGCCGGTCGAGCGCACCTACCGGGTGAGCGCATCCTCGGTCGGCCATGCCACCGATCTCTACGTTCTTGTGTTCAAGGATCAGAGCGAGGCGCGCCGCATCGACCGCATGCGCGCCGACTTCATCGCCAATGCCAGCCACGAGCTGCGCACGCCGCTCGCCTCGATCGCCGGCTTCATCGAGACCTTGCGCGGCCCGGCGCGCGGCGATCCTGCGGCACGCGACCAGTTCCTGCAGATCATGCAGAACCAGACGGGCCGCATGGCGCGTTTGATCGACGACCTGCTGTCGCTGTCGCGGCTGGAGATGAAACCCTATCTCAGGCCGGGGACCGAGGTCGATCTTCGCCAGATCATCGAGAGCGTCATCGATTCCCTTGGGCCGCTGGCCAGCGAGAACGGCCTCGTCATCGAGCGGGATTTCGTCGATGGCCCGCTTTCCGTGCCCGGCGACCGTGACGAGCTCTTCCAGGTTTTCGAGAATCTCCTGGAGAATGCCTGCAAATACGGTCAGTCGGGCGGGCATGTTACCGTATCCATCGCCCGCAGCGAGGATGGCCAGGATGCAGGCATCGACGTCACCATAAGAGACTATGGCCCTGGTATTGCCGAGGAACACATCCCTCGCATCACCGAGCGTTTCTACCGCGTTGATGTCGAGAGCAGCCGCGCCCAAAAGGGCACCGGTCTTGGCCTTTCAATCGTCAAGCATATATTGACCCGTCATAACGCAAGGCTGTCGATCAGGTCGGAGGTCGGCAAGGGCGCGGCGTTCACGGTTCATTTGCCGGCTCAATGATCCTATATTGGTTGCCAACCGGCAATTTCTTCTTTCTGTCATCCGGCTCGCGTATCAGCGACAGATTGAGGGAGCGCACCAGCCGGCAGAAACCGGGAAGGCATAGCCATGCAGTCCGTCCACATTGTCAGTGCCTATGACGAAGAACTGAAATTCCTGTCGAAGCGCATCGCCGCCATGGGCGGTCATGCCGAGCGCATGGTCGAACAGGCGATCGCGGCCCTGGTCAATGCCGACCCAGGCCTCGCCCAGAAGGTCATCCAGGACGATCTCGTCCTCGATGAGGGGCAGCGCGAGATCGACGACAAGGCGATCATCATCATCGCCAGGCGCCAGCCGATGGCGACGGATTTGCGCGAGATCGTCGGCGCCATCCGCATCTCCGCCGACATCGAGCGCGTCGGCGACCTCGGCAAGAATGTCGCCAAGCGCGTCGCGGCGGTCATCGACGGCCGCCAGCCGAACAGCCTGTTCCGGGGCCTCGAGGCGCTGGCCAACCTGGCGCTGACGCAGCTCAAGGAAGTGCTCGACGTCTATGCGTCGCGCTCGGTCGAGAAGATCGGCTTCGTGCGCGACCGCGACGACCAGATCGACGCCATGTACACCTCGTTGTTTCGCGAGCTTCTGACCTACATGATGGAAGATCCGCGCAACATAACGCCCTGCACGCATCTGCTGTTCTGCGCCAAGAACATCGAGCGGATCGGCGACCACGCCACCAACATCGCCGAAACCATCTATTACATCGTCACCGGCGACCAGATGCCGGCCGATCGGCCGAAGGGCGACAAGACCGACCAGGTGGTATCCCCGGGGACAGTACCGGCTAAATGAACGGGTGGCCCTCGAACGGCTTTCTAATTTAGGCTAAGCTCCTCCGCGTACAGCGATTTTGTCAGTCGCTGTCTCGGGAGGTTTGCGATGGAACAAGTTCGAAACCTGGCCCCGGCCCCGCAGTCGACATCCGGCATCATTGCCTCGAGCGTCTATTCAGCGGGCAAGCGCATCGCCGACATCGCGATCGAGGAGGCCGGCAGTTGGTCGGCAAGGCCCGGCCATGTCGTCTGGATCGGCCTGCTAGAGCCCGACCGCAACCTGTTGCTCAGGGTGCAGGCGCAGTTTCATCTGCATGATCTGGCCATCGAGGACGCCGAACATCCGCATCAGCGGCCCAAGATCGAGCAATATGGCGACGCGTTGTTCATCGTCGCCCGCACTGCGCAGCTGATCGACGGCCGCGTCACCTTCGGCGAGACGCATCTGTTCGTCGGCACCGGCTATATCGTCAGCGTCAGGCACGGTCCGTCGACCTCCTACGCCCCGGTGCGCCAGCACTGGGAAAGCTGCCCGTCTTCGCTCGCCAAGGGCGAGGATTTCGTCCTCTATGCCATTCTCGATTTCATCGTCGACAATTACATGCCGGTGCTCGAGCAGATCGAGGACGAGGTCGAGCAGATCGAGGACAAGGTGCTGCTGAAGCCGATGACCGGCGCCGACATCGAACGGCTCTACATGCTGCGCCGCGATCTGCTCAGGCTGCGCAACGCGGCGCTGCCGCTGGTCGAGGTCTGCCGCCGCCTGACCAGCGCCGAGCTGCCGCAGATCCACGGCGCCATGCACCCGCTGTTCCGCGACGTTACCGATCACATCCGCACAGTGCAGGAAAAGATCGACAGCCTGCGCGAGGTCCTGGCCTTCGCCTTCGAAGCCAGCCTTCTGGTCGGACAGAGCCAGGAAACGGCGATTTCCAAGAAACTCGCCTCATGGGCCGCCATCCTGGCGGTGCCGACGGCCTTCGCCGGCATCTACGGCATGAACTTCGCCGACATGCCTGAACTGAAGATGGAATACGGCTATCCGACCGTGCTGGTGGCGATCGCGCTGATCTGCGTGTTTCTGTATTGGCGGTTCAAGAAGAATGGGTGGCTGTGAAAAAAGCGAATAGCGAATAGGGAGTAGCCAATAGGGACAAAAGAAGCTTGTGCCGGACTTGGATGCCCGAAACTGTTCTATTCGCTATTCGCTATTCGCTATTCGCTATTCGCTATTCGCTATTCGCTATTCGCTATTCGCTATTCGCTATTCGCTATTCGCTATTCGCTATCCGCTATCAGCGAGCGCGGCGCCGCTCCGCCGCCGGCTGGAACGCGACACGGGCATGATATTTGCAGTATGGCCCGGTCTCGGCGGCGTCGTTGCCGCAGAAGCTGAAATCTTCCGACAACGGATCGCCGTTCGGCCACTTGCAGGTGCGCTCGGTCAGCTCGACGAGCTGCAGGTTGCGCGAGATCGGCACGACGACATTCTCGACCGGGCGGATATAGTGGCGCGCCACCGGCTCCGCGTCGAACTGCACCTGCAGCGCGGTCGCGCCGATGGAGGCCGTCACGTGACGTGTCGCACTTGCCGCCCGGGCCACCGATTTCTGCATGGAGGCTCCTTGTGTCGCCTTCTTCTGGCGCGCCGGCGCTGCTGTGGCGCGGCCGCGGCCCGAGAGTTTCAGGCGATGCACCTTGCCGATGACGGCGTTGCGGCTCACCCCGCCGAGTTGTGCTGCGATCTGGCTGGCACTGAGACCCTCCGACCACAATTTCCTGAGAAGTTCAACCCGCTCGTCAGTCCAGTTCATGAGACCGCGCTCCTGCTGAGGCGTACGGCAGTCAGAATCCTTTCCCGCCCCGGCTCCCGCCGGGCAAACAACACCAGATATACCGGGTGATTAGATCCGCCGCACGAAATCTAGTTATTTCTCGACTACAATTACCTTAAGCGCTGACTCGGTGACAAGAGTCCCCAGGGCAACACGATTCGGTTTTTTCGGTTTTCCCCAACTTGCCTGACCGCTTATGAGCCGGCGTGCCGTCAGAGCCTTGCCGCGCGCTTCTGCGCGACGTTTTCGTTGACTTCATGGCCGAAAAACATGATAAGCCGCAAAGGCCGCCGCATTGGCGGCTTTTTTGATTTCCGGTTCCGGAGACGCATATAATGAGCGGTTCGGCGCTTTACGAGACTTTTGCTCGCGCACCCCTGGCTTTCGATCACGGGGAGGGGACCTGGCTGGTCACCGACAAGGGCGAGCGATATCTCGATTTCGCCGGCGGCATCGCCGTGAACTCGCTGGGCCACAGCCATCCGCATCTGGTGGCGGCGCTCACCGGGCAGGCCGCAAAGCTGTGGCACGTCTCCAACCTCTACGAGATTCCCGAGCAGCGCCGGCTGGGCGAGCGGCTGGTCGAGGCGACTTTTGCCGACAAGGTGTTCTTCACCAATTCCGGCGCCGAGGCACTGGAATGCGCCATTAAGACGGCGCGTCGCTACCAATTCGTCAAGGGCCGGCCCGAGCGCTTCCGCATCATCACCTTCGAGGGCGCCTTCCACGGCCGCACGCTGGCCACGATCGCGGCCGGCGGCCAGTATAAATATCTTGAGGGTTTCGGGCCCAAGGTCGAGGGCTTCGACCAGGTCGCGTTCGACGACATCGACGCCGCCGAAAAGGCGATCACGCCCGAGACCGCGGCGATCCTGATCGAGCCGGTGCAGGGCGAAGGCGGCATCCGCCCGGTGCCGACGCAGTCCTTGAAACGGTTGCGGCAGCTCTGCGACAAGCATGGCCTGCTTCTGATCTTCGACGAGGTCCAGTGCGGCATCGGCCGCACCGGCAGGCTCTTCGCGCATGAATGGGCGGGCGTGACGCCTGACCTGATGGCGATCGCCAAGGGCATCGGCGGCGGCTTCCCGATGGGTGCCTGCCTTGCAACCGACGACGCCGCGACCGGCATGACGGCCGGCGTGCACGGCACCACCTTCGGCGGCAATCCGCTGGCGATGGCGGTGGGCAATGCCGTGCTCGACGTGGTGCTGGCCGACGGCTTCCTCGAGGATGTGCAGCGCAAGGCGCTTCTCTTGAAGCAGGGCCTTGCGGCGGTCGCCGATGAATTCCCCCGGATCATCGAAGGCATCCGGGGAACCGGCCTGATGCTTGGCCTGAAATGCGTCATGCCCAACAACAAGGTGAACATGGCGCTGCGCGACCAGCACCTGCTGGCGGTGCCGGCCGGCGACAATGTCATCCGCCTCTTGCCGCCTCTCACCGTCACCGACGCCGAGATCGGCGAGGCGCTGAAGCGCATCCGCTCGGGCGCCAAGGGTCTGACCGACGCGATTGCGGCCGAAGCCGCGAAATAATTCTGGAATCCTGCCGATGAGCGTTCGCCACTTTACCGATCTGTCAGCCGTTTCCGCGGGCGATCTGCGCATCATGCTGGACGATGCGGTGGCGCGAAAGACCAGGCTCAAGGCCGGCGAGCGTTCGAAGCCGCTCGAAGGCAAGGTGCTGGCGATGATCTTCGACAAGCCGTCGACACGCACGCGCGTGTCCTTCGACGTCGGCATGCGCCAGCTCGGGGGCGAGACCATCATGCTGACCGGCACCGAGATGCAGCTCGGCCGTTCCGAAACCATCGCCGACACCGCCAAGGTTCTGTCGCGCTATGTCGACGCCATCATGATCCGCACCACCTCGCATGACCGGCTGCTGGAGCTCACCGAGAATGCGACCGTACCGGTCATCAACGGACTGACCGACGATACCCATCCCTGCCAGCTCATGGCCGACATCATGACCTTCGAGGAGCATCGCGGTCCGGTGGCGGGCAAGACCTTCGCCTGGACCGGCGACGGCAACAATGTGCTGCACTCGCTGCTCGAAGCCTCGGCGCGGTTCCGCTTCAATCTCAATGTCGCAGTGCCGGAGGGCAGCGAGCCGTTCGAGAAATATGTCGACTGGTCGAAGGCCAATGGCGGCAAAGTCAGGTTCGCCCGCTCGGCCGAGGAGGCGGTCGACCAGGCCGATTGCGTCGTCACCGACAGCTGGGTGTCGATGGGCCAGGAGCATCGCGCTCGCGGCCACAACGTCTTCCTGCCTTACCAGGTCAACGCAGCGCTTATGGCCAAAGCGAAGTCCGACGCGCTCTTCATGCACTGCCTGCCGGCGCATCGCGGCGAGGAGGTCACCGACGAGGTCATCGACGGACCGCATTCGGTGGTGTTCGACGAGGCCGAGAACCGGCTGCACGCCCAGAAGGCGGTGCTGGCCTGGTGCCTGGGCGCTTGATCGAGGCCGGCTTGATCCGGGCCAACTTGATCCGCGGATGCGTGATGCCTATTTGCGGGCCATCACGCAAATCGAACGCGCTTTTCCCCATGCCGCTTGGAAAGCGGGATGGACGCGCCCCGGAGCTTTGTCATGTTGGAAATCCGTCCATTGGCTGAACATCAACCCAAACTCGGTGAATTCGGCTTCGCCGGCGACGACCATGTCGTGCCTTACGAGGTGGCGCCGCTCGACGTGCGCGGCCGCACCGTGCAGCTCGGGCCGATGCTCGACGCCATCCTCAGCCGCCACGACTATCCCGAACCGGTGGCGCGCCTGCTGGCGGAAGCCTGCGTGCTGACGGTGCTGCTCGGCACGTCGCTGAAGTTCGAGGGCAAGTTCATCCTACAGACGCGCACCGACGGGCCGGTCGACATGCTGGTAGCGGACTTCACCACGCCGCATGCGCTGCGCGCCTATGCGCGCTTCGATGCCGACCGGTTGCAGGCGCTGGTTGCCGCCGGCGAGACCTCGCAGCAGAAACTGCTCGGCACCGGCGTGCTGGCGCTGACCATCGACCAGGGCGCGCACACCCAGCGCTATCAGGGCATCGTCCAGCTCGACGGCACGTCGCTGGAAGAAGCCGCGCGCACCTATTTTCGCCAGTCCGAGCAGATCCCGACCGATCTCAAGATGTCGGTCGCCAAGCTGGTGACGCCGGGCCCCGGCGGCGCCCGCGAGCAATGGCGTGCCGGCGGCATCCTTGCGCAGTTCCTGCCGCAGGCGCCGGAGCGCATGCGCGTGCCCGATATTTCCGGCGGCGACGGTGATCCGCGCGACGTGACGCACGAGCCGGCCGACAATTCCTGGCGGGAACTTCTGGCGCTGCTCGGCACCACCGAGCCGACCGAGCTCATCGATCCGACGGTGGGCGCCGAGCGGCTGCTCTACCGGCTGTTCCACGAACATGGCGTGCGCGTCTTCCGTGGCGTGCCCGTCGCCGACCGGTGCTCCTGCTCGCGCGAGAAGATCCGCGGCATCCTCGAAGGCTTTTCGGCCGACGAGATCAAGGACTCGACCGAGGACGGCGGCATCCATGTCGCCTGCGAGTTCTGCTCGACGCAGTACGACTTCGATCCGGCGGAGTTCGCGGCCGAGTGAGATCGTCCTTCTCCCCGTCACTATACGGGGAGAAGGTGCCGGCAGGCGGATGAGGGGCGGCGCCAAGTCCGGCGATGGTCGCGCCTCTCATTCCAGCGTTGTTATATGCCTGGAAGATAATCGCACGAGTCCGGCGCTGCCCCTCATTGTCCTGCCGGGCATTTGTCCCCGTATAGTGACGGGGAGAAAAAACGCTCTCGCCCAGCGTTTAGTTCACCGTTCGCCTCGTCCCCGGCATGTCGAGCGAGAAGGCGGGGATGGCGACATCGAACGTCTCGCCGCGCCCGTTGCGCATCGTGTAATGGCCGACCATGATGCCTGATGGCGTCGAGAGCGGGCATCCCGACGTGTACTGGTAGCTGTCGCCGGGGTTGAGCTCCGGCTGGTCGCCGACGACGCCCGCGCCGCGCACTTCCTCGACGCGACCGCGGCCGTCGGTGATGTGCCAGTAGCGCGACATAAGCTGCACGAACTCGTCCGACCGGTTGTCGATCGTCACCTGGTAGCCCCACACATAGCGGTTCTCGGACGGATCGGAACGATCCTCCAGATAGAACGGCCTGACCTGCACTTCGATGTTGCGCGTCACGGCGCGATACATGGGTCACTCCGGTTTGCCGGCGAAGGGAACGTTTGTCGCGCTTCGTGGTTATTAGGTGAGGCGCCATCCTGCCAGTTTCTAGCGCACGTGCCGAAAAACAATGTCATTTAAGTGACACATGACAATGTTGGTGTGCACAAACCATGCCGGGCGACTCGGGCGCTCTGTCGACTGATTGAAATGGCCGCGGGCGGCTTTTCCGGAGTGACCAGATCTCGATGGAACTGACTCTCGCAGCCGCCTTTGCATCGTCAGCCCTTCTTCTTTCCAATTTCGCCAGCATCATGCTCGCATCGTCGCGGCTGAAGGCGCGTCGCATCATTCCTCCGCCCGCGGAGAAGCAGCCACCGGTCTCCATCATCGTGCCGTCGCGCGGCGTCGAGCCGTTCGCCGAGGAGATGCTTGATCGCGCCTTCTCGCTCGACTGGCCGCGCTATGAGCTGATCTTCTGCGTTGCCGGCGCCGAAGACCCCGTGGTCAAGCTGATCAATGCCGCGATCGCGCGCTTCCCCAAGGTTCCGGCGCGGCTGCTCGTCGGCGACGACAGGATCAGCGCCAATCCCAAGCTCAACAATTGCGTGAAGGGCTGGCAGGCGGCGCGGCACGACTGGGTGATCCTTGCCGATTCCAACGTGCTGATGCCCAAGGACTATGTCCAGCATCTGATGGCGGCCTGGCGGCCGGATACCGGCCTCGTCTGCTCCACGCCGATAGGCTCGCGGCCGGACGGGTTTTGGGCCGAAGTCGAATGCGCCTTCCTCAACACGCTGCAGGCGCGCTGGCAATATGCGGGCGAAGCGCTCGGCCTCGGCTTCGCCCAAGGCAAGAGCATGTTGTGGAACAAGCCGATGCTCGACGCGAACGGCGGCATCCAGGCTTTAGCCGCCGAGATCGCCGAGGACGCGGCCGCCACCAAGCTGGTCAACGGCTTGGCACTGCGCGTCAATCTCGTCGCGTCGCCCTTCGAACAGCCGCTCGGCCAGCGCACGTTCGCCGAAATCTGGTCGCGTCAGGCGCGCTGGGCGCGGCTGCGCCGCGTCACCTTCCCGCTGTTTTTTGCCCCCGAAATCCTGACCGGTGTGGCGTTGCCGTTGCTGCTCGCGCTTGTCGCGGCGGCCAGTGCCGGCGTCAGCCTGCCCACCACGGCGCTTTGCGTTCTGGCGTTCGCCTATGTGCCGGAATGCCTGCTCGCCTGGTCCAAGGGCTGGTATCTGTCGCCGCGCAGCGTCACCGCGATGATCGTGCGCGACGCGATGCTTCCCGCCGTCTGGGCGCGCGGCTGGCTGGCCGGCGCTGTCGAATGGCGCGGCAACGCCATGACCATCCGCACCAGCGCGATAACCGAGCTGGAAGAGATTGCCTGAGCCTCGCTCAGGCGCTCTCTCGATCGGCCTGCTACTTCGCCGCTTTCAGCGCCTCGTCGATATCGGCCAGCAGATCGTCGGCGTCCTCAAGCCCGACAGACAGACGCAGCGTCCCCGGGCCGATGCCGAGCTCTGCGCGCGCCTCGTCGCTGAGGTTCTTGTGCGTCGTCGTCGCCGGATGGGTGATCAGGCTCTTGGCGTCGCCGAGATTGTTGGAGATCAGCACGATGTCGAGAGCGTTCTGGAAGGCGAAGGCCGCCTGCTTGCCGCCCTTGACGTCGAGGCAGATCAGCGTCGAGCCGCCGGACATCTGCTTCTTGACGATATCGGCCTGCGGATGGTCGGCCCGGCCCGGATAGATGACGCGGGCGATCTCCGGCCGGCCGGCCAAGAAGTCGGCGATCTTGCCGGCGCTCTCGGTCTGCTGGCGCACGCGCAGCGGCAGCGTCTCAAGCCCTTTGAGCAGCGTCCAGGCGTTGAATGGCGACAGGCTCGGGCCGGTGTGGCGGAAATAGTCGTGCAGGTTCTCGTCGATCCACTTCTTGTCCGACAGGATGACGCCGCCGAGGCAGCGGCCCTGTCCGTCGATATGCTTGGTCGCCGAATAGACCACGACATGGGCGCCAAGCTGCAGGGGCTTCTGCTGCAGCGGCGTGGCAAACACATTGTCGACGATCACACGTGCGCCGATCGAATTGGCCAAAGCGGCAACAGCAGTGATGTCGACCACTTCCAGCGTCGGGTTGGTCGGGCTTTCCAGGAAGAACAGCCTGGTGTTCGGCCTGACCGCCTTTTCCCAATTGGCGATGTCGGTGCCGTCGATCAGCGTCGCCTCGATGCCGTAGCGCGGCGCCAGCGTCTCGACCACCCAGCGGCAGGAGCCGAACAGCGCCCGCGCCGCAACGATGTGGTCGCCGGCCTTGACGCTGCAGAGCAGTGCCGCGCTGACCGCCGCCATGCCGGAAGCGGTGGCGCGCGCATCTTCCGCGCCTTCGAGCGCGCACATGCGCTTCTCGAACATGTCGACGGTCGGATTGGCGTAGCGCGAATAGATGAAGCCCGGCTCCTCGCCCTTGAAGCGGGCTTCCGCGGCTTGCGCCGTTTCGTAGACATAGCCCTGGGTGAGATACATCGCCTCGGCGGTCTCACCGAAACCGGAACGCAGCGTTCCGCCATGCACGAGTGCCGTCTGAGGCTTCCAATTTCGCGTCTTCGTCATCGCCCTAGTCCAACCCTAAGAAGCAAACACAAAAAAACCGGCCGCGATGTCGCAACCGGTCCATACGGCCTTGCGGCCAGCGGTCCTTTAGCGACTTGTTTAACGTGGCTGCAAGCCGACCGGCCAAATCACCACGGGATAACGATCCTTTAGACCCGCGCCGCGCTTGCGTCAATTGCCGGCTTGATTAAGAGGTTTGTACCAGGCAGGAGCCTGCACCCATGCGCTTGCCCGGCCTTAGAGCAATTCCAGGAAAAGTGTGAAACCGCCGGAATTGCGTCAAAACAAAGAGGTAGAGCGGTTCGCCGTTTCCATGAAAGGGTGAATTGCTCTAGCGGAGCCAGACCTTGCGGCAGACAGGCATTCTACCGGATCAGGACATCGCGGCGCTGTTTGAGGCGAACGCGCTGAAATCGCCGCGCGCCCTCGACACCAACCAGATCCAGCCGGCCAGCCTCGATCTGAGGCTCGGCGAAAAGGCTTTTCGCGTGCGCGCTTCCTTCCTGCCAGGTCCGGATCACCTGGTGGCCGACAAGCTCGACCGGCTGAAGCTGCACGAGATCAGCCTTGCCGAGGGCGCGGTGCTGGAAACGGGCTGCGTCTACATCGTGCCGCTGCTCGAGAGCCTGGCGCTGCCGTCAGAAGTGTCGGCATCGGCCAATCCGAAGAGCTCGACCGGGCGGCTGGACATTTTCACGCGCGTCATGACCGATCGCGGCCATGAGTTCGACAAGATCGCCGCCGGCTATCAAGGCCCACTCTACCTCGAGGTCAGCCCGCGCACCTTCCCGATCGTCGTGCGCGCCGGCTCGCGGTTGTCGCAGATACGCTTCCGCACCGGCAACGCGCTGCTGTCGGAGAACGAGCTGCGCGATCTCCATCGCGCCGAGATGCTGGTCGCCACCGAGCCTCCCAACATCTCCGGCGGCGGCATCGCGCTCTCCATCGACCTCGACGGCGACAAGGACGGCCTGGTCGGCTATCGCGGCAAGCACCACACCGGCTTGGTCGACGTCGACAAGCGCGCCGCGCAGGATGTCGTCGACTTCTGGGAGCCGCTTTATAAGAGCGGTGCCGGCGAGCTGGTGCTGGACCCGGACGAGTTCTACATCCTGGTCTCGCGCGAAGCCGTGCATGTGCCGCCGCTCTATGCCGCCGAGATGACGCCCTTCGACCCGCTGGTCGGCGAGTTCCGCGTCCACTATGCCGGCTTCTTCGATCCCGGCTTCGGCCACTCCGCCGCCGGCGGCAGCGGCAGTCGCGCAGTGCTCGAAGTGCGCAGCCACGAGGTGCCGTTCATCCTCGATCACGGCCAGATCGTCGGCCGCCTGGTCTACGAGCATATGCTCAAGCGCCCGCAGGCGCTTTACGGTACCGATCTAGGCTCGAACTATCAGGCGCAGGGGCTCAAGCTCTCCAAGCATTTCAGAGCAGCGCGCTGAGGCTGGGGTCTCCCCCCTTGAGGGGGAGATGCCCGGCAGGGCAGAGGGGGTCGTCTCACATAAAGCGCGACGCCCTGCAGACGTGAAGAGGAGTTGGCGCTCTACGCGCAGCGACCCCCTCTGTCGCCTTCGGCGACATCTCCCCCTCAAGGGGGGAGATTACGCTCTCACAGCGCCTTCACCGCCACCTTGACCGGCTTTTCGATCTCCAGCGGGTTGCGCAGCGGCAAGCCGAAGTCCTTGGCCTCGATCTCGAACACGTCGCCCGCTTCCGTCCTGATGCCGTCGGCGAAGGACAGCGTCGCCGTGCCGAACATGTGCACATGCACGTCGCCGGGCTGACGGAAGGCCGAGTACTTGAAGTGGTGATGCTCGAGATTGGCGATGGTGTGCGACATGTTCGCTTCGCCCGACAGGAACGGCTTTTCCCAAAGCAGCTTGCCGTCACGCAGGATGCGTGAAGAGCCCCTGATATCGGCGGGCAAGTCCCCGATCAGGATCTCCGGTCCGAAGGACGCATTGCGCAGCTTGGAATGGGCGAGGAACAGGTAGTTCACCCGCTCGGTCACATGATCGGAGAATTCGTTGGACAGCGTGAAGCCGACGCGGAACGGTGCGCCGTCGTCGCCGATGACATAGATGCCGGCGATTTCCGGCTCCTCGCCGGCGTCCTGCGCGAAGGCGGGCGACATCAGCGCGGCACCGGGCGCAATCGCCATGGTGCCGTTGCCCTTGTAGAACCATTCCGGCTGCACGCCGATCTGGCCCTTGGCCGGCTTGCCGCCTTCCAGTCCCATGCGGAACATCTTCATGGAATCGGTGAGCTGCTCCTCGCCGTCGCTGAGCTTCTTGTGCATGGAATCGCGCGTCGCGGCTGAGCCGAGATGCGTCAGCCCCGTGCCGGTGAGGTGGAGATGCGCGGGATCGGGATGGTTGATCGGCGATACCAGGCGCCCTTTCTTGTAGGCGGCGTCGAGATCGACCGTCTCGCCGTAGCCCTTGCGCTCGATCAGCGCTTCGAGGCCGGTGCCGGTGCGCGCCGCCTCCATCGCCAGCGAATAGACGCTGCGCGCGCCGTTGATGATCCGGGTCTTGCCGCCGCTGCGGGCAACGACGCGGATCGTCTCGGCGTCGTCGAGGATCTGGGAAATCAGCATGATGTACCCTCTCTCTTTTGCCTTGGCCTGGCTGCCGACGGGCAAACCCTGACCGGCGCGGCCCGGAACCAATCCGCGCCGCGGTTGAAACTCTTCGTCCGGATTGCGCTCGCGAGCCCGGTCCTTCAGGGGACTTCTTGGCGCCGACGGGCTGCCGGCAGCGTCGCGATCTAGAACCCGTATGCCTCCTGAACCTCGCTTCCGGCCTTTAAGCCTTGTTCTTGTTGTAGACGTCGAAGATCACGGCGCCGAGCAGCACCAGGCCCTTGACCACCTGCTGCCAGTCGACATTGACGCCCATGATCGACATGCCGTTGTTCATCACGCCCATGATGAAGCCGCCGACCACGGCGCCGATAACCTGTCCGACACCGCCCATAGCCGAGGCGCCGCCGATGAAGACGGCCGCGATCACGTCGAGCTCGCTGCCGAGACCGGCGGCCGGCACGGCCTGGCCCAGGCGCGCCGCGATGATCAGGCCGCCGAGTGCCGAAAGCACGCCCATGTTGATGAACACCATCAGCGTCAGCCGTTCGGTGTTGATGCCCGACAGCTGTGCAGCCTTGGCGTTGCCGCCCATCGCGTAGATGCGACGGCCGATGGTCATGCGCTTGGTGACGAAGACGAACAGCGAGATCAGCACGCCCATCACCAGAAGCACGACCGGCAGGCCCCTGTAGCTCGCGAACTGGACGACCAGGAACAGCGCCAATGCGCTGCCGACCAGCGTCTTGATGACGAACAGCGGGAAGGGCTCGGCCTCGTAGCCATGACGCTCACGCTTGCGGCGGGCCCTCAGCCCGAAATAGGCATAGGCCAGAACGGCGATGAGGCCGAGCACGATCGTCGTCATGTGCAGGGTAAGCCCGCTGCCGACGATGGTCTTGCCGGCGGCATTCACCGTCGGCGGGATCAGCGTCAGCGGCCCGATCACGTCCGGAATGAAGCCTGAGCTCAGCGCCTTGAAGCTGTCGGGAAGCGGGCCGACCGAGGAGCCGCCGCCCAGCAGCGCCTGGCAGATGCCGCGGAAGATCAGCATGCCCGCCAGCGTGACGATGAAGCTCGGTATCCGGTGGTAGGCGATCCAATAGCCTTGCGCCGCGCCTATGCCGCCACCGACGATGAGACAGATGATTGAAACCACCAGCGGATTGCTGAGCGGGCCGAGCGGCCAGATGACCATCATCATCGCCGCCAGTGCGCCGATGAAGCCCGCAACCGACCCGACGCTGAGGTCGATATGGCCGGAAACGATGACCAAAAGCATGCCCAGCGCCATCACGATGATGAACGAGTTCTGCTGCACCAGGTTGCTGAGGTTGACCGGTTTGAACAGCGTTCCCGACGTCGTGTACTGGAAGAACAGCATGATGACGATCAGGGCGATGATCAGGCCGTATTCGCGCAGGTTCGTCGTCAGCGCCGAGACGGCGATGCGCGGCCCCTGCTTGACGTCTTCGGCAGCGCCGGTCTGCGGTGCGGGAGCGCTTTCTGTGCTCATGATGCTTTTTTTCCTTCTCCGCGAACGATGGCTCGCATGATCTTTTCCTGGCTGGCGTCACTTGCCGCCATTTCGCCGACGATGCGCCCTTCGTTCATGACATAGATGCGATCGGTGATGCCGAGCAGCTCCGGCATTTCCGACGAGATGACGATGATCGCTTTGCCCTCGGCGGCGAGGCGGGCGATGATCGTATAGATTTCGTACTTGGCGCCGACGTCGATGCCGCGCGTCGGCTCGTCGAGGATCAGCAGCTCCGGGTCGGCGAACAGCCATTTCGACAGCACCACCTTCTGCTGGTTGCCGCCCGAGAGATTGCCGGTCATCTGGTAGACGCTGGAGGCGCGGATGTTGGTCTTCTTGCGATAGTCGTTGGCCACGCTCATTTCGCGCATGTCGTCGATGACGCCGCGGCTCGAAACGCCGCTCAGGTTGGCTAAAGTCACATTGTGCTTGATGTGGTCGATGAGGTTGAGGCCGTAGGTCTTGCGGTCCTCGGTGACGTAGGCGATGCCATTTGCCACCGCCTTGCTCACCGTCGAAAGGTCGACGGGCTTGCCTCGGTGCAGGACCTCGCCGGTGATATGCCGGCCGTAGGAGCGCCCGAACAAGCTCATCGCGAATTCGGTTCGGCCGGCGCCCATCAATCCGGCGATGCCGACCACCTCGCCCTTGCGCACATTGAGGTTGACGTTCTTGATCACCTGCCGCTCGGCATGGATCGGGTGGAAGACCGACCAGTCCTTGACCTCGAAGACCACCTCACCGATGTTCGGCTCGCGCGGCGGGTAGCGGTCGTCGAGCGAGCGGCCGACCATCGAGGTGATGATGCGGTCCTCGCTGATATCCTTCCTGGGCAAGGTCTCGATGGTGCGTCCGTCGCGGATCACCGTGACCTTGTCGGCGACGCGGTTCACCTCGTTGAGCTTGTGCGAGATCAGGATCGAGGTCATGCCCTGGCGCTTGAACTCGAGCAAAAGGTCGAGCAGCGCCTGGCTGTCCTTTTCGCTGAGCGAGGCCGTCGGCTCGTCGAGGATCAGGAGCTTCACTTCCTTGCTCAGCGCCTTGGCGATCTCGACCAGCTGCTGCTTTCCGACGCCGATATTGGTGATCAGCGTCTTGGGATCTTCCTTGAGACCGACTTTCTTGAGCAGCGCGCCGGTGCGCTTCTCGTTGGCGTTCCAGTCGATGACGCCGTAGGTGGCGTGCTCGTTGCCGAGGAAGATGTTTTCCGCGATCGACAGCATCGGCACCAGGGCAAGCTCCTGGTGGATGATGACGATGCCGATATGCTCGCTGTCATGGATGCCCTTGAAGTGGCATTCCTGGCCGCGAAAGACGATCTCGCCTTCATAGGTGCCGGACGGATAGACACCCGACAGCACTTTCATGAGCGTCGATTTGCCGGCGCCGTTCTCGCCGACGATGGCGTGGATCTCACCTTCCTCGACGCTGAGGTTGACGTTCGACAGCGCTTTCACGCCAGGGAACGTCTTGGTGATGTCGCGCATCTCCAAAATCGTCGAGGTCATCAGGAATTCCGCTCCCTGGGCGCATGTCTTCCGCTTCGGGAAAGTGTCATACGCGAAATCAACATACCACAGCTTCTATGAGCCGTGACGGCGCATGGCGCTGCAGAGGCCGGCAAAAACAATACCGGGGTCGCTTCTGAACGAAAAGGGGCCCTGCGTGGCGCAGGACCCCTCGTTTTCCAAGCCGGATTACTTCAGCTCGTCGGCCTTGATGTAGCCGGAGTCGACGACCTGCGCCTGGTAGTTCGACTTGTCGACCTCATGCGGCGTCAAAAGGATCGAGGGAACGACCTTGACGTCGTTGTTGTAGGTCTTCTCGTCGAGGCCATCGGGCTTGCCGCCGGACAGCACCTTGTCGACCAGCTGCACGGTGGCTTTGGCCAGTTCGCGGGTGTCCTTGAACACCGTCGAATACTGCTCGCCCGAGATGATCAGCTTGACCGAGGCGGTCTCGGCGTCCTGGCCGGTCACGATCGGCCAGGGCTGAGCGTCCGTGCCGTAACCGACGGCGCGCAGCGAGGCGGTGATGCCGCGCGACAGGCCGTCATAGGGCGACAGAACGCCATCGACACGGCTGCCGTCCGAGTAGTTGGCCGAGAGCAGGTTGTCCATGCGGGCCTGGGCGGTGGCGGCGAGCCAGCGCAGCGTGCCGACCTTGTCCATGCCCGTCTGGCCGGACTTGATCTTGATCGAGCCGTCGTCGATCAGCGGCTGCAGGACGGAGATCGCGCCGTTGTAGAAGAAGAAGGCGTTGTTGTCGTCGGGCGAGCCGCCGAACAGTTCGACGTTCCACGGCTTGGTGTTCGGGAAGCGCTCCTTGAGGCCCTTGACCAGGGAATTCGCTTGGATGACGCCGACGCCGAAATTGTCGAAGGTGGTGTAGTAGTCGACATTCGGGGTCTTCTTGATCAGGCGGTCATACGCGATGGTGACCACGCCGGCATCGTTGGCCTTCTGCAGTGCATCGGCCATGGTGGTGCCGTCGATCGAGGCGATGATCAGCGCCTTCGGGCCCTTGGTGATTTCGTTTTCCAGCTGGCTGAGCTGGTTCGGGATGTCGTCCTGCGCGTACTGCAGGTCGACCGTGTAGCCGAGCGCCTCGAGCTGGGACTTGACGGCGTCGCCGTCGTTGATCCAGCGCTGCGAGGTCTTGGTCGGCATCAGCACGCCCACGAGACCCTTGTCGGCCGCGTGCGCCGAATAGGTCGTGGCGGCAATGCCAAGGGCCGCGATGGCGGCCAGCGTCTTGATGATCTTCACATTACTCTCCCTGGTTGATGGACGCGACACCTCGGGGCTTCGCGGGCCGCGCAGTCGAACAGGAGCGCGGTCGCGCCTCTGTCGGCTTTATCGATCTCCGGTATCCTCCCAATCGGCCCCGCGGCGCCTTTTCAATCGATACGATTTTGCTCGTTGCCGATCTCTGCGCCTCGGAACGCGCGAAGGGTGGGTCCCTTTGACATAACTGTCAAATGCGATCTTTGCTGGTTGCTATACCGAAACTGGTATAGTTTAAGGCACAACAAAAACCTGGCGGAGAGGTTCGAAAATCATGGCGGCATTGCGCGATCCCGATGCGATTTCAGTAAGTTACGAGAAGCTTCCCGGAGACGGCAAGACGCTTCTGCGCAGCGGCTTGAGTCTCCGTCACATGCGCATGATCGCGGCGCTCGACGATCACGGACGGGTGAGCGCCGCTGCCCAGGTCATGAACATCTCCCAGCCGGCCGCCTCGCGTATGATCGCCGAGATGGAGGCGGTGCTCGACGTGAAGTTGTGCGAGCGGCTGCCGCGCGGCATCACGCTGACACCTTACGGCCAGGCGCTCGCCAGGCGCGCCCGCTCCATCCTGCTCGAGATGCGCGAAGCCGACCGCGAGATTTCGGAGCTCAAGGCCGGCAAGGGCGGCTCGGTATTCCTTGGCGCGGTGACCGCGCCGGCGATCGAATTGGCCGTACCAGCGATTCGCGAGATACGCCGCATCTACCCGCGCATCGAGATCACCATGCAGGTCGAGACGTCCAACGTGCTCGCCCGCGAGCTGATCGCGTCGCGCCATGACTTCATCATCGCCCGCATTCCCGACGACCTCAATCCGCGGCTGTTCGAATCGCGCGTCATCGGCATCGAGAAGGCTTGCCTGATCGTGCGCCGCGGCCATCCGCTTGCCAGCGGCAAGATGGTCGGCCTGGAGGAAACGGCTGCCTATGACTGGGTCTTCCAGTCCGGCGGCTCACCGCTGCGCCAGGCGATGGAAAGCAATTTCCTGAACCGCAACATCCCGCTTCCCGACCGCATCCTCAACACCTCCTCGCTGCTCTTGACGCTGGTGATGGTGGCGCAATCCGACGCCATCGCCCCCGTTTCGGTCCAGGTGGCCAGGTTCATCCAGAGCGCCGACGGGCTGGCGGGAGCGATCGACGTCGTGCAGACCGAATTCGACATCGAGGTCAGGCCCTACAGCCTGATCACGGTCAAGAACCGCGTGCTCTCGCCCGCCGCCAAGATGCTGCACGACTTCATTTTGCGCGAAGTGGGGTAATGGAACGAGAATGCTACTTGCACGTTCAAACCGAGCGGCGGCTTCCCGAGCCTGTTTCCGGGTGAAGGACGAGCTGTCGATGCTCAACAGCTCGGGAGGTTTTGATGGAACGTCGGTTGTTTCTGACTGGAATGCTTGGCGTTGCGGGGGCGGCAGCGCTTGCAAGCCTGGCCGGACCAGCCAAGGCGGTTGCCGGCATCCCCAAAGGCAACGGGATTCTCGATGAATTGGACAAGCCGGATCCGGCCATCTACGAGGAGGATGACCAGGATCTGGTGCAGCCGGCTCAGTACTATTACCGCCGTCGCCGCTACTACCGCGATCGCTACTACCGCGATCGGTACTACCGCCGTCGCCGCCGCCGGCGGGTTTGGAGAAGGGTCTGTCGCCGCTACTGGCGGTATGGCCGGCGTCATGTCCGCTGCTGGCGCCGCCGCGTCTGGATCGGCTTCTATCTCTGAGGCGATAGCAACCACGTACCCGGCGCTTGCCGGGTGACTTCGCAGACTGGGTCTTGCACGCCGTGCAAGACCCAACGGCTTTGTTTGCAAAACCGCCGGCTCCACCCTTGCGCATAGGCTCGGCCTGAGGTCTCCCAATGCAATTCCACGCCGCAGTCCCAACAACCGACCGGGAATCGGTCGCGTAAAACCCAGTATTAAACTGCGCAATTTGGCCGCTGGTGAAGTCTGGCTCAAGCCCTTGCGTCGCAAGGTGGAGCGGGTAGCGGGAATCGAACCCGCGCGTTCAGCTTGGGAAGCTAGCAGGAATCGATTGTTTCCAAAGGTTTGGTTGTAAAAACATGCCAAACCGACCCTTTCCAAATCAATAGCTTACGTGTCAAATGTAAAACGCATTGGATCGACCGGACGGCTCGATGCGTCGCTCCGGTGAGTCCGGTCAGCAAACCGCGCATCCTTTTGGAATGCCGGGCCGAAGACAGCAAGCCGGCATTCCCTTTCCTGGCCCCCGCGTTTTGGACATCGTGCACAATCTATCAGCGGCAGGAACCGTTCGGGCGTCGCCAGGCTTGTAGGTTGGACGGCAAATTACCGCGAACGAGGGGAACAAGAAAGTACAAGAAATGCCAATTTCTTGACAATAGTTCCGGCATTCTCCTCCGTTTGATAGGTAAGCTGGATCAGAAATACCGACCGGCATTCCAGAACTATCTCGTGTTACACACCTGCACGCTACACAGGCGCTGGCTGTGTCGAGAAAATTCAAAACTAGTGCTATGGTAAAAACTAGAGCGGTTCAAGATTTGACGGAATCGGAAGGGATTCCCGATTTGTCGGATTTGTGATTCAAGATGCTGGCTGGAATGGAGGCCAGCATCTGATGACGCGACCTCTTTCGAATGATCTTCGCGAACGGGTTGTGGCGGCGGTTTTGAGTGGTGAGAGCCGCCGGTCGGCGGCCAAACGGTTTGGCATTTCGGTTTCGGCGGCGGTGAAGTTGTTGCAGCGCCATCGGGCGACTGGTTCGGTTGCTCCAGGCAAGATGGGCGGACATCGCAAGAGGGTGTTGGAGCCGCACCGTGCCTTCATCGCGGCCCGTCTACGTGAGACGCCGCATCTGACGCTGCACGGTCTGAAGGATGAGTTGGCCGCTCGCGGGGTCAAGGTTTCGCATAACGCAGTGTGGCAATTCCTGCGCCGCGAGGGGCTGAGCTTCAAAAAAAACGTTGTTCGCTCTTGAGCAGGCACGCGCCGATATTGCCCGAAGGCGCCAGCGATGGCGATCCTGGCAGGCCGGCCTCGATCCGCAGTGCCTGGTTTTCATCGATGAGACCTGGATCAAGACCAACATGGCTCCGCTGCGTGGCTGGGGGACGAAGGGCAAGCGGCTGCGCGGCTTGGCTCCGCATGGCCACTGGCGCACGCTGACTTTCCTGGGCGCGCTGCGCTGGGATCGGCTCGCGGCACCTTGTGTCTTCGACGGACCGATCAACGGCCAATGCTTCCGCGCTTATGTCGAGCAACAGCTCATCACTGTCCTTAAGCCCGGCGATATCGTCATCATGGACAATCTGGGAAGTCATAAGTCGGCCGCCATCAGGCAGATGATCAAGGCCGCCGGTGCCAGGCTTTGGTACCTGCCGCCCTACTCGCCGGACCTTAATCCGATCGAGCAGGCCTTCGCCAAAATCAAACACTGGATGCGCCAAGCTCAGAAACGTACCGTCGAGGACACCTGGCGTCACATCGGTCACCTCGTCGAAACCATCGAGCCAGCCGAATGCAAGAACTACTTCGCAAACGCAGGCTATGCTTCCGTCAAAACGTGAAAGACCCTAAAAGCCTCGCCGATTTCATGAGAGCCTCATGAGGGAGTCGGTCACATAGATAATCTCTAATTTAGCAATCTATAAAGTAAGAGGTGGATGTAAGCTATTCATCTTTTTAGCCGAGCGTCGTCGAGCTTCCTAATCCGCTCGCGGATGGCCGCGGACCGACTGACGTAGCGCCTGATTATCCGCGACACGTGATCCTCATCCCAAGCCATCAGTTCGGCGATCTCGCGCTCAGGGAGGCCGTCCAGATAGAATTTGGTCGCCGCAGTGCCGCGAAGGTCGTGGAAATGCAAATTGTCGCCGTCGGGCCACGCCTCATGTTTGGCCTCAGCGAACGAGCTGGACAGGCCGTCCTTTGTCCACGGCCGCTTCTTTGTGCTGGTGAGGATAACTGGTGAGCGGCGAGGTATCCGGGCCAGCACTTCGCGCAGCTCGGCGTAGAGCGGGATGACAGCCTCGCGCCGATGTCGACTCTTGCCGGTGGTGATGACGATTGCGTCCTCCCCAATGTGCGACCACGACAGCCGCACCAGGTCGCCGGCCCGCAACCCGGTATGCGCCGCCAGGTCGACGGCGTGGCCAATCTCGGCCGAACACGTCTTTTTCAGGTACGCAATGTCGGCATCGGTCCAGATGATCTCTGCCCGGCTGCCAGCATAGAGCTGCTTGATGTCTTCGCATGGGTTGGCCCCAAGCTCGCCGAGAGGATCGACGGCATATGCCCAGGCCAAGCAGGATCAGATGGACCGCTTCAAGCGGATCGCGGTCGAGAACGAGTTTGACCAGGCCGTCGCCGACCAATCGGAAGAACTGGCGCGCAATGCGCCCGCCGACGGTTCCGGCATCCATGACGGCATCGTGGGGCAGATCGATCCGACAACCGGCGCCGTGGTCAAGCCCGGCCTGTTCGACAATCTCGCTTCGCAATTCCGTGACCGCGTTCCGTCGAGCCAGCGCGGCTTCTTCGATGCCACCCTTGCAGCAAAGCGCCTGAATGCGTCGGGCTCGGCAGCCGCAACCCAGTATGCGCATGAGCAGAAATACGCGACCCTCGAAACGGCAAAGATCCAAGACGGCTTGCTGAACTCCATCCTGCAGGCCGACCCTGGCGACACCGCATCTTATGACGCCTACAAGGCGAAAGGCCGCGCTGTCATCGAGGCGAGCCCGCTTGCGCCGCTGGCGAAACAGGCCGCGCTCGATGCATGGGACCAGCAGGCACCCAAGGCTCTGGCTCAGGCGATCACGGCACGCGACCCGGGCAAGCTGCGCGCGATGCTTGGCATGGCGCCGAAGGAGGCGACGGGCGGCAATGCCGTTGATGAGGTTGCGGACCGCATCATTGGAGTTGAGAGCGGTGGCGATCCGAATGCGAAAAATCCCAACTCGTCGGCGTCTGGCATCGGTCAGTTCCTCGATTCGACCTGGGTGCAGACTATTCGCCAGCATCGCCCAGACCTTGCAGAAGGCAAAAGCGCCGCGCAGATCATCGCACTGAAGGGTGACCGCACGCTTGGCCGCCAGATGGTCAAAGCCTACAGCCAGGACAACGCCGACTATCTGTCGAACCGGGGCCTGCCAACGACGCGCGGCAATATCTACCCCGCCCACTTCCTTGGGCCTGCCGGCGCGACTGAGGTGTTGAAGGCCGATCCGAACATGCCAGTCGTCAACATCGTCGGGCAGGACGTGGTCAACGCGAACCCCTTCCTGAAGGGGATGACTGCCGCCGATACCATCGCATGGTCGGACAAGAAGATGGGCGACGCCGGGACCGTCTCGAAGCCCGATCCGCGCCTTTCCACCCTATCGCCGGATGACCGCATGGCGCTTGCCAATGCCGATGATGTCGCCTTTCGTCGGAAACAGGCCGAAGACCTGGCGAACGCGAACGCGGACTATTCCGCCTACAAGGGCGCGATGGAGCTTAGCATCGTTCAGGGTAATGTGCTGGACGAGGCCTGATTTCCAACGACACGGTCCTGAAGAACGGCGACAAGGCCGCGCTGATCCGATCGCTCCGTTCGCAGAACGAGACGATCAACCAGACCCAGGCCGCTCTATCGGCGCTCGTCAGCGGCGGGCTCACCGTCGATCCATACGCCACCAAGGACCGGACCCGCGTCGATAACGTCTATTCGGAATCGCTGAAGCACGTCCCGCAGGAACAGCAGGGCGCCGTGGCGACAGAGATCATCCGGCAGACCGGCATCGTTCCCCAGCCCGTGGTCAACACCATGCGGCAGGGACTTTCGAGCCAAGACCCGGCACAGGTGGCGGCCGCTGCTCAGACCGCACAGCGCATCGCACAAATTGACCCAGCGGCGAACTGGCGGAAGGTGAAGTGCTACGCCGAAAAGGAAATGGACATCATCGGGGTCAAGCGCGAGGCCGGGAAGCCGGCGATGGTGCTCATGGCCGAGAACGGCCGCTACATGGGCGGCGCCTTCGTTACCTTCAAAGCCGACAAGCGGCAGACCCTATGGGATCTCGCGCAAGGAAAGGCCGGCGCTCCGCCGCCGAAGGGCCTAGCGAAAGAGAAGGCCGAGTGGCTGAAACCCGGTCTGGTGGGCCGGGTGAAGTTCCTGAAGGGCGAGGAGAAGCTGCGCCACGCCTCGCTGAAGGATTTCTGGAAACAAGGCTAGCCGGCGCCGCCCTGCGCTGGTTAATGGACTTTTGGCCGTGTTGTGCGGGCTCCCGAAAGGCTGCAATCTAGCCGTGCCCTGGAACGCGTTTCAGGACCGGCCCGGCCCGCGAATCCTGTGTCACTACAACGATAAAGCGGGCCGGGCTGTGGGTGTTCCATTAGATGGCTGCCCGCGCTGAAGATATCTTGCACGACGTGAACAAGTTCGCCCTCTTGACCGTTCTCAGATCAGGAGGCCGGTTTTCATGAGTGACGATGACAACAGATCAGGTTTGCAAATTGGAGCGATGAAGGTTCTGGCCGATCGCCTGGTCAGAGAGGCAGACATTACCGAAGAGCAAGCCCGCGAGCTGATCACGCTGATCGGGACCGATTGGAATTCCCTGCTTCGAGAGGCTCACTTCTTGAAGGCGCGGCACCGCCTATGAGCGAACGCGGGGCAGAATTCTTTGGGAAGTGGATCACCGACAACGTGATGCGCGGCAGCGTCGGCGCCGACATCATTTCTGTGGCGGAGCTGACGACCAAGCTGTTCGCCGATGCGAAGGCCGCAGGTATTTCCGAGGACGAGATCGAAGAGGAAATCGGCAGTGCCTATGAAGCGATACTTGCTGCGATAAATGGTCCGCCAGATTTCGAATCCGAGTGACTGCCGCGCGGGGCTTCACCCATTCTAAATTGCCATCCGTCCACAACGAAGTGCACCTTGGCTCGCGCCGCGGAATTCGCTCTTCTACCTGTAGCTGGTCAAACTCGGATCGAGGTTCTGCTACAGTCCCGAATGGCCGTCCGAATCGTGGTTGTCCTGGCGCTTCTTTCCGCCTTCGCCTTGGGATTCGCAAAACTCGTGGAACGCTATGGCGGCGTTGGCGATCGGTCCCCTCCATGTGAGCAATTGTCTGATTGCCCCGGCCCGAACACGCCACCTCCGGAGCCCGAACCTAAGAAGGGCTAACTGAGCAGCATATATCGCGTCCCATTTTGAAGGGCTGCCTGGCGAGTTTGCCGAGGGGAGGGCAACTGAGCTACAAGTGTTTCCCGGCGCGCATCATCGCCCGCGCCATTGCCAACTCAGTTTCAACCCTGGCGTTTTCCTTCTGCGTCATGCTGTCGGCGGCGATCAGACGCCGTAACGCCCGCATCCACCTCGCCGCGCTGCCAGCCGGCATCGAGCATGCAGTCGAGGATCGCTTGAAAGCCCGGCTCCATCGCCTCCTGGCAATCGATCTCGCGATCAGCGTAGTCGCCTTCCTGCTTTGGCGCCATGATCATGCGTTACCTTCTACCGCGCTTTCCTCGTCCAGCGCATGCGGCACCGGCAGATATGCATTCGCCACCAGCCAATCATCCAAGATCGTCTCGACCAGATCGAGCTTCCCTTTGCCCATCTCGGCCGCCAGTCCGGCCAGGATTTCCTCGGTGCGCGGTTCAAGGCTCAGCCCGCCAACGTTCCGCAAAAACAGGGCGGCCCGACGAAGCAGCACCTGCAGGTCGGCCCGCGGGGCGTCCGCGATATGGTTGGCGGTGCTTTCCAGTTCTTGGACGAATTGATGGCGGGACATCAGCGCGATCTCCTGATTTCGTCGCTCATGGGCAACAGTGAACGAAATGAGAACAAAATAGTCAAGCGGCCTCTTGACCAATGAGGAATATGTTCCTCATTTCAGATACATGCCCGACCAACCCGAGAAGTGGCCGCGAGGCGCAGCCTGGACCCTGACGCATGCCCACGACGCGGGGCAAGTGACGGGCATCCGTTGTGCCCGCTGCAACGTCACCCGCTACTACAAGCCGGCTGAGCTGCGCGAGGTCATCGGCAATGTCACGATCGACGAGGTTCGCGAGAAGGTTCGCTGCCAGAAATGCGGCAGCCGCGAGTGGATGGGCGCCGAGTTATTCCACCCGACCGGGGAGCAGGCGCACACGATCCGGTATCGGCGATTGGTTCAAATCCGCTGGGAGAAACGTGTCATCTGGCGGGATGAGTAGGTGGAGAGATCAAATCCGCTCGCTTTGTTCAAACGGTCGGTGCACGTTTCTGAAATCGACCTTCGCGAAAGTCGAGCAATTTCTGATACACCTCAAGGTGTCCGACAAAATTGCGCGCTAGAAACCGCACCAACTTCGGGCTGTTTAACAATCTGTCAAAATAACTCGTAACGGCGATTAGGTTGAGCACTGTTGCGCCGTGGGTGCTGGCGACGCTCAGATATTCATGGCTGACCTTGGCCAGGTCGGTTTCCATGGCAGCCAATTGCGAGGGGGAGATGCCCTCATATTGCTTTCTACGAGCAAAGGGATCGGTGAGCTGCGATCGTGGTGTAAGCGCGATCAAGACTCTCACCACTCGAAATTGCACGCGGTCCAACGCTATCATGAGCCGCACGATTTCAACCTGCCGGCTCGGCACAACCTCTCGCAATAAGGGGAAAATCTTCAAGGGGGCGCCAAAATCGTTCAGAAGGTCGAGAACATCGAGACAGATACCGCCGACAAGCTGCGGCCCCGCTGTGAAGCACAACGGGCCTTGCTGTTCCTCAGAACGGGAATTCGGTCCGCCGGTTGGCGAACCTTGCGTCAAGATCGAAGGCAGCGTTCCGAGATCATGCGCCTGCAGCAAGGCGCGAAACGCAGCGTTGGGTAGAATCTGACCGGTGGCATTGACAACGCTTTCCAGTTGATGCTGCGCTGCGTCGGCTTCTCTGATGAAATCCTGCATACGATCGAATTGGCGCTTGTAGGTCCGCAAGAATGCCGGGCCACGCAATGGGTTCAGCGGCGCCTGCAAATTGTCAGTCAGACGACTGGCATGCCGGTTGTTCTCGACGAAGCGACGAAGCTCGGCCTTGGTCATTTTCACGGAATTGCCGAAATCGATTCTCGTCTCGCCATCTCCACCACAGGATCAAGCGAAGCGAAGAGGAAGGCATCAAGGCGCACGCCATTGTCTGCCTTGAGCATGCCAAGGGCAGACTGGGCTTCGTGTGCGGGCGCAATCAGGAAGTCATGAACGGTTTGATGGTCACGCTTCATTCTGATTAGGACCGTCACGTCCGGCCCAACGAGACCGCGATTTCTGAATTGCCAGCGCGGGTAGCCGGTGACGATAGTACGACAGCGTGCAATCCATATCGCGACGCTGAATTCTCCATTGACGCGCATAAGCTTTCTTCTGGGCTCGTAAAGTGCGGACCCGCCGACCCTCCTAATGTCCGACATCAAGTTCTCAATAATCTGCTGGCGTATCTGATTGAGCCGATTGCCAATATCGAGTTTCCGATAGTTCGCCGAGGCGTCGTATCCGATCAGCTGGTAGGCGGCCTTGAGACTTCCAAATCGATGCCAGTAAATACTGGCTGAATGACAATCCGGGGCGGCGTCAATGATTGGTGACGACAGCTTCCCTCGCTCTTTTAGGAGCTTGGTAAGGTCGGCCAGCAAATGTTCATCGGGGATGAGGTAACCGCGCGCCCGCTTGATAGCTTGCGCGCGATCGAACAGCGCCCGGCTCACGAGCGGCTTGAAGACGTTGTCGGCGCGAACAAATGCGCTCGGCGGATTTCTTACCCGGTTGTGCAGAAGCTTATGGGATATTCGGTTCCAGACATTGTTGCCGATATATTTCTCACTGGCCAGTACCGTGCCCACGCACGCTTTGGTCCATGGTCGGCCGCGTTCCGTGACCAGGCCGCGAGCGTTTAATGCAGTCGCAATTTCGGCTTCCGTTTTTTCCTTCGTCACGAATTGATTGAACATCCATCGTACGGTTGCGATCTCATCTTTTGGCCCCGGGACCAGAATGACGCGGTCACTGGCCAGCCCTTTTCGCTCGTTGCGATGAAGCATTGCCTTGGGATTTCCGGAGCCGTCAACAAGAAGGCGCCTGAAGCCATAGCCGGCGGGGCCACCGCCGCTGAAACCCAGTTTGACTATGCGGCTTTGGCCGGCGAAGACCCTGTTCGACAGCATGCGGCTGTACTCCGCGGCCATGCTGCGTTTGATAGCCTTCAGCACGTCGGACCCGATGCTCCCATCGTTGACGAATAGCTCGGCGCAGAACTCGATCCGCACTCCAGCTATCTGGCACCGGTATTCATAGGAGGCGCTTTCATCGGTATTCTGGAAGCGCCCCCAACGGCTCACGTCGTAGACAACGACGGTTTCGAAATCGGCTCGCCGGCCTTCCACATCTTCCAACAGCCGCTGCAAGCCTGGACGCCCCCCGAGGCTGAGGCCACTTCGCCCGGGATCCTCATAGGTTGCAACAATGTCGTAACCCATGACGTTCGCATAATTGCGGATCGCATCTCTCTGGTTGTCGATCGAGTAGATCTGCCTGTCTGTGGACATGCGCAGATACTGGGCAGCGCGAACCCTCCGCCTTTCTCGAGGACCGGTGATCCCTCCGGACTTGTTCATCGCTTCGCGCCGTCGTACCGATGTGTTAATCAGCGACTTTGCCACTGAGAGTGTCGGTCAGGTGAAATTCCGCCCCATCAAAAAAGGACGGCCGAGACACATAGCGGTCTGGAAATAGGCCCGCCGGCGAGGCTGACAAGGTTAGGGCTTACATGCGCCGATACGTTGCGGTGATCCACAAAGAGAACGACAGCGACTTCGGCGTGTCATTTCCGGACTTCCCGGGCGTCGTCACGGCCGGCCCGACGGTCGCCGAAGCGTGCGAGCTCGCCGAGCAGGCACTCGCATTTCACGTCGAAGGCCTTTTAGAGGACGGCGAACCTGTTCCAGAGCCGACTCTTGCTGAGCCGTTGACGAGTGACAAAGACGTGCTCGAGACTGTCCAGGTGCGCCTGAGGCCGCCGGGTATTTCCCGCGTCGGCTTAGCTAACTGACCGTCGCGTATCCCTCGACGCCCCGCAGCTCGGTCCCGTCGGTCCCCTCGCACTCAGCGCAAGCAACGCTGACCCCGGGGCACCTGTGCTGGTGCGTGCCTGCCGGACAGCAATGACCGTTGGAACTGCGCCACCGCGAACATTCGAAGACCGTGCCGGTGCCGCCGCAGCCCTGGCATTCACCTATTTCGGATAAGAACGAACTCAATTTGTCCAAACCCCTCGGCGCCGCAGCGCCGCTACCCCACGAACCGGCGGTGCCCAACCGCCATCTCCTGACATTACCATGTGGCAATTAAGGCTTTTCTAAAACGCTAAAATCTGCGCGAACATCATCTCCGCTGAATATTCCACATGCTATGAAGGGCATCACACTTCCCCGATGTGCCGTTCGTCTTTCCTGTTTGGCGACTATGGCGTTCAACAGTCGGGAAACCATGACTCACTTCGTGAGCGGGCTTCGCCGCCGTTCCGCCGCAATGCGAGCCCACTGCGCCGGGTATGCCCCTGTTTCTTTTGGTGTTTGGGGCTTCGAAGGAGTTCTGGAGATGATGATCAAGAAGGTTCTTGCGGCGGTGCTGATGACCGCAGCACTTGCTGGATGCGAGACGCAAACCGAGGGCCAGCAGCGGGCCACCACCGGCGCGCTCGTCGGCGGCGCCGGCGGCGCGCTGGTCGGCCAAGCGATCGGCGGCAACACCAAGAGCACGGTGATCGGCGCCGCGAGCGGCGCGCTGCTCGGCGCCGTCGTCGGCTCGGCTACGACGCCGCAGCGCCGCGGCGAGCAGCTCTGCCGCTACCAAGACCGCTACGGCCGCATCTACACCGCGCCTTGCGACGACCGGTATTACAACGGCGATTATTGACGCCGGATAAGCCGACAGGTCGGCGATGCGTCTCGCCGATCTGTCATTTTTTGCCCACTTGCCTGGGCTAGGCTATCCTTCGATGCGGCGGGCAGGAGGAGGTCGATTTGACGACGACGAGCCTTGCCAGCACCCTAAAATCCCGAAGCAAGCAAGCGGTGAAGCGGCTGATCGGTTACGACAGCCGCAACTGGCTGCGCATCCGCCAGATCGAAGCCTTCACGACCTTCCTCGAAGCGGCCAACCGCAAGTCGCGCGACGTGATCGAGATCTCGCCGGGCTGGAACCGTTACTGGCGGGCGATGTGCCCGGACTACCGCTCGCTCGATTTCCCTGACTTCGACATCTGCAAGGATCGCACCGACGAGCAATATTCGATTGTCATCGCCGACCAGGTGCTGGAGCATGTGCAGCGGCCGCTGGCGGCCGCCGCCAACATCCACGCCATGACCAAGCCCGGCGGCTGGGCAATGGTGGCGACGCCCTTTCTGTTTCGGGTGCATGCCCGCCCGCTCGACTATAACCGCTGGACTCCCGCGGGCCTGAAGCAGGTGATGGTCGAGGGCGGCTTCGCCGAGGACGACGTGCAGGCCTTCGGCTGGGGCAACAAGGCCTGCGCCAAGGCGCATATCGGCGGCCCGGTGCGGGCTTACGGCCTGTGGCGGGACCTCAGCAACGACGAGGAATATCCGCTGATGGTGTGGGCGTTCGCAAAAAGGGCGTCTTAGCGCTGGTTCTGTTTCCGCCAGTCCCACGGCGCGGTGAACGATCCAGCCCACAACCCGCTCCTTGCGGTACGCGCCTTGCTCTGCATCTGTGCGTAGGCGCCGTAGCTGTATTTCGGCCAGTCGAGCGCATAGCCCTGCCGGACCATCCATTCGCCAATGTCGACGCCGCCGGCCGTGCAGACGGCCACCATGCGGCCCCAACGGGTATCCCTATCAACTTCGATGCATGACACCGGGCGGCGCGCCTTCAGGAAGTCATCTAGGGCGAGCGCCGCCTTCTGCCCGCAGCGATACTCTCTGCCGGCACCATCGATGCAGAGTTGGTCACTCTCCGGCGCGTCGATCCCGTTGAGGCGTATCCGGCTGCCGTGAATTTCAATGGTATCCCCGTCGATGACTGAGGCCACGCCGACGAGCGGTTGGGCCTTCGCCGGGACAGCAAATGCGCAAATCAGAAGCGCCAGCAGGAACCGACCGCGAACCAAAAGTGTAAAACTCGGTGTAAAACTGCCCATTTTTGCCGTTGATGAAATCAGGCTCAAACCCTTGCGTCGCAAGGTGGAGCGGGTAGCGGGAATCGAACCCGCGCGTTCAGCTTGGGAAGCTGACAAGCTACCATTACATCATACCCGCGCAGCAGCCTCGTTACCATGATGGCGGGGTCTCAAGCAATCGGCTCTTGTCGCGAGACCCGGATATGTTTCGATGCCTGCGCGACCTGGCCGACAGTACGCTTTCCTCGACGCGGCGCGGCGGCCCGCACACAGTTGCACTGCTTGATGCTGGTCGACCAAATGCGTATTTCTGGGGCCATGCTGCCGAATCGGGCCAGCTCGAACCGGAGAACGGCCTTGTCCGCACTGACACGCTTTCTCGGCGATACGCCACTCAGGGTGCTCGTGAAGCTGCTGGTGGTTTCCTTCCTCGTCGGCCTCCTCATGCACGCCTTCGGCTGGAGCCCGATGGACGTGCTCTATGGCATCCGCCAGTTTTTCATCGATCTGTGGAATCTCGGCTTCCACGCCGTCGACCGCTTCCTGGGCTATATCCTGCTCGGTGCGGCGATCGTCGTCCCGGCCTTCATCCTGCTCAGGATTGCCAGTTACAGGAAGTAGCCTCGACGCGTCACGCATAGCGGGCTGCCGCCTCGAACAGGAAGGCGTGGCGCGCGGCAAGCGCCGGCACGTCGGTCGAATAGCCGCCGCCAATGACGCCGCACAGCGCAATGCCGGCTGTGCGGAAATGATTGATCACCATCTCGTCGCGGGCGCGCAGGCCGTTATCGGAGAGCGCCAGCCGGCCAAGTCGGTCTTCGGCATGGACGTCCACGCCGGCATTGTAGAAGACGATGTCCCAGCGCCGTCTTGCGGAGAGCTCCGCCAGGATGGCGCGGAGTCGGTCGAGATAGGCGGCATCGCCGGTGCCGTCGGGCAAGGCGATATCGAGATCGGAGGCGATCTTGCGCGCCGGGTAATTGCGATCGCCATGCATGGAGAAGGTGAAGGCGCGCGGTTCGTCCTTCAGGATGTCCGCCGTGCCGTCGCCCTGATGCACGTCGAGATCGACGACCAGGACGTTTTCGACGGCACGCTCGGCAAGCAGCGCCAGCGAAGCGACCGCCACATCGTTGAAGGTGCAGAAGCCGGCGCCCTGCGCGCGCCTGGCATGATGGCTGCCGCCGGCGGCGTTGCAGGCAATGCCGTGTTTCAGCGCCAGCCGCGCCGCCAGCGCCGTGCCCGCGGTGGCAAGCTGCGCCCTCAGCGACACGCGCCGGCCGACCGGAAAGCCGATCTCGCGCTCTATTCTTTCGGGCACCTCGCATGCGAGCACCTGGTCGACATAGTCGGCCGCATGCGCGAGTTTCAGCCACTTCGCCGGTGCTGGTTCCGGCATCGAAAGCGCTTCCGGCATGGCCAGCCCGCGGGTGCGCAAGGCCTCCATCAGCAGCGGATATTTGCTCATTGGAAAGCGATGGTTGACGGCAAAGCCGGCGTCATAGTCGGGGTGGTGGACGATCTGCAAAGGCATGATGGAGGCGGCCTGCGCCAGTCTTTCTGCGCCAGTCTGGGAATTCGGTTGGCCGCCACCGGATGGCGATTGCGCGGCAGCGGCAAACTGGGGCACATCGGCGGTTCGATCAAGCAGCAAGGCAGCAGTCCCTTTGGATGCGACCCGGGCCAACGCCAGATCCTTCATCGTCACCAATCGCTCGGTGCTGGCGATCGCGGTGCCGATGACGCTCGCCTATCTGACGACGCCGCTGCTCGGCATCGTCGACACGGCGGTGGTCGGCCAGTTCGGCGACGCCGCCCTGCTCGGCGGCCTGGCCGCCGGCGCGCTGGTGTTCGACGTCGTCTTCACCACCTTCAACTTCCTGCGTTCCGGCACCACCGGCCTCGTCGCCCAGGCCTTCGGGCGCGGCGATCCGCTGGAGGAACAGGCCGTTCTGTGGCGCGCCGTGCTGATCGCGGTGGTCGCCGGCGTGGTGCTTGCAGCACTTGCGCCGCTCTTTGCCGTGGCCGGCCAGTGGTTCATGGGCGCCGAGCCGCGCGTCAGCGCGGCGATGTCGGTCTATATCCGCATCAGGCTGCTTGCCGCGCCCTTCTCGCTCGTCAACTACGCCATATTGGGCTATGTGCTGGGGCGCGGCGAGGGCGGGCTCGGGCTGATGCTGCAGGCCGTGCTCAACGGCATCAACATCGCGCTCTGTTTCCTGCTCGGCCTCGAACTTGGCTGGGGCGTCGCCGGCGTCGCCTGGGCGACCGTCACCGGCGAATTCCTGGCGATGCTGCTCGGCCTTGCCATCGTGCTCAGCCGCTTCCGCAAGCTGCGGCGGCCGTCGCGCCGGCGTATCCTCGACTTGCCGGCCTACCGTCGCATGCTGTCGCTCAACCGCGACATCATGATCCGCTCCTTCTCGCTGCTTGCCGCCTTCGCGCTGTTCACCAGGCAGGGCGCGCAGTTCGGCACGGTGACGCTCGCCGCCAACGCCGTGCTGATGAACTTCTTCCTCATCGCCGGCTATTTCCTCGACGGCTTCGCCACCGCTGCCGAGCAACTGGCCGGCCGCGCCATCGGCGCGCAGGCGGCGACACCATTCCGCCAGGCCGTGCGGCTGACGCTGATCTGGGGTTTCGGCCTCGCCGGCGTTGCGACCCTGGTGCTGCTCACGGCGGGCGCCAATCTGGTGGCGTTGGTGACGACCTCGGCGGATGTGCGCCAGGCCGCCGACACCTATCTGCCCTGGGCCGCCTTCACGGCGCTGAGCGGCGTGCTCGCCTTCCAGATGGACGGCGTCTTCATCGGCGCCACCTGGTCGCGCGACATGCGCAACATGATGCTCTTGTCTTTCCTGGCCTTTTCCGCCGCGCTCATCACGCTGGCGCCGGCCTTCGGCAACAACGGTCTTTGGGCATCACTGCATGTGTTTCTGCTGGTGCGGGGGTTGAGCCTGCTGGCGGTGCTGCGGCTCAGGGTGCGGACCGCATTTTAGGCGGCTTAGTTTCCGCAAAAGCCTGTTAGACTAGGGCCGCGCTGCCAGCCGTCCCTCAACCCCAAAGGTCGGTCGAGAGGTATTTCAGGCCGGAATCACAAATCACGACGGCAATGGTTTTCCCTGCTTCCTCGCCCGAAAGGAGATGCAGTGCGGCGGCCACGTTCGCGCCGGACGAGAAGCCTGCGAAAATACCCTCGCTCCGCGCAAGCAGTCGGGTGGTTTGTCGTGCCTCGTCACCCGAAACCTGAAGGTATCCATCGACCGGAACGCTCTTCAGGAAAGCAAGATCGAGTATCGCGTATCCGCCGCCCTGAATCGGATGTTCGGCTTGCGTGATTGTCTCGCCAGCCGCGGCGGCGGCGCCTTGGGGCTCGACGACAAAACACTTGATCCGCGGATTGCGCTCCTTGAGCGCCTTCGTAATACCCGCGTAAGTCCCGCCTGAGCCGATGAAATCTACAAACGCGTCCACGGCTCCGCCCGCCGCGTCCCATATTTCCGGGCCTGTCTTGCGGTAATGCGCAAGCCAGTTTCCTTCTCGATTGAATTGATCCGCACGGAATGCGCCGCGCTCTTCGGTCACGGCGTTTGCCCTCTGGTCCACAAGCGCCAGATCACCGCCAGACACTTGCCCCGGCACCGACTCAGGCAACTGGTCCACAAGGATCACTTCTGCGCCCAGCGCGCGCATCATCCGCGCGCGCTCCTCCGAGTTGCCTTTCGACATCACCGCGACGAATGGGTAGCCCTTGACCGCGCAAATGATCGCAAGGCCCGTGCCCATGTTCCCGGAAGTAAGCTCGACCACCGTTTGTCCCGGCTTGATCGCCCTTGTGCGCTCCGCTTCCTCGATTATGCCGAGCGCCGCACGATCCTTCTTGGAAAAGCCCGGATTCAGGTACTCCAGCTTGGCTAAGATCGCGCCCTTGACGCCGGCCTGTTCCGTCAGCCTGTCGAGCCGGACAAGCGGTGTTCCTCCGATTGCATCGACGACGGAATTCAAAACATCGGTCATGGTCTTCCCTTGTCGATCCGATTCGCGGTGCCTTGCCGAACCCACATCCTCATACAGCTAGCTGAAAAGAGACGCGATCTGGAACGTTGTCCGTCTCAGATCGGCCTTGACGCCCAGCTATCAAGGCCGGCGTCGCGCAGCTCGCGGATTGAGCTCAGCCGCTCCCGATCCGCAAACCGCGCCATGCCGGCAACGATGCGCCCAGGCAGCGCCGGTCCGGCATAGATCATGCCGGTGTAGAGCTGGACGAGATCGGCGCCGGCGCGGATTTTCTCCAGCGCAGTTTCCGCTGAGTCGACGCCGCCGACACCGATGATCGCCATTTCCGGGCCTACCAGCTTGCGCATTTTCGCCAGCACCGCGGTCGAGCGCTCGAACAGCGGCTTGCCCGACAGTCCGCCGGTTTCGCCTGCCAGGCTTGCGCTGCGCAACCCGGCCCGCGACAGCGTCGTGTTGGAAACGATGATGCCGTCGATCTTTTTCTCGATGACCTCGGCGGCGATGTCTTCCAGCTCGGCCTCGACGAGGTCCGGCGCGATCTTGAGGAAGACGGGCGGCTGCGCCGGCGCTTTCGCGCGCGCGGCCATGACGCGCGACAACAGCTCGCCGAGCTGCTCGCGCGCCTGCATGTTGCGCAGGCCCGGCGTGTTGGGCGATGAGATGTTGACGGTGAGATAGCTGGCGTGAGGCGCGAAGCGGGTCACGCCGCGCTCATAGTCGCTGATGCGGTCGGCGCTGTCCTTGTTGGCGCCGATGTTGACGCCGACTATGCCTGAGCGCCCCTTGCGCGCCGCAAGGCGCTTTTCGGCGGCTGCGTGCCCTTCATTGTTGAAGCCGAGCCGATTGATCACGGCTTCGTCCGCGGTCAGCCGGAATATGCGCGGCTTCGGGTTGCCCGGCTGCGGCAGCGGCGTGATCGTGCCGACCTCGGCGAAGCCGAAGCCGAGCTTGAGCAGCGCATCCGGCACCTCGGCATTTTTGTCGTAGCCGGCCGCCATGCCGAGCGGGTTCGGGAAATCGAGGCCGCAGACGCTGACCTTCAGCCGAGCGTCCCGCGGTGGACGCGAGGCGACCGGCAGGCCGCAGCGCAGCGCCGCGATCGACATCCCATGCGCGGTTTCCGGATCGAATGAGAAAAGCAGTCTTTGGCCGATCCGGTCGAGCATGCTCATTCGCCCTCCAGCTCAGGGAATTGATGCCGGCCATCGCCGCCGAGCGGCAGCGGCCTTGCCCAGAGGACTGCATCGAGGTCGAGCGGGGCGTAGAGATGCGGGAATAGCGCGCCGCCGCGCGACACCTCGTATTTCAGCGCATCGCCCAGCTTTGCTTGGTCGATCGCGATCAGAAGCAGATCCGTCTGCCCGGCGAAATGCCTGGCTGCCGTCTCGCGCACTTGGCTCCCGGTCGAGAAATGGATGAAGCCGTCGGCAATGTCGATCGGCGCTCCGGTGAAGGCGCCATTCTTCTCGGCCTCGCGCCACATGGCTTCAGGCGCGATCTTGTAGATAATCTGAGACATTGTCGCGCTATAGTCCGAACGAACCATGGGGAAAAGGGGGCAAGCAGGTTCCGGAAAAGTGTGACGCGGTTTTCCGGTAGGAACCTGCTGCAGGACCAAACCGCACTCTTCCCCATTTCAGGCGCAAACCTGTGATATTCTTGGCTCAACGGCTCATGGAGGACAACAATATGCGTCTGCAGCATATCCTGATCCCGGCGGCGCTTTGCTCGCTGGTCGCCGCATCGGCCTATTCCGAGGAGACCGACCGCTACCGGCTCGAAAAGTCCGCCAACGGCTATGTCCGCATGGACACCCAGACAGGCGCCATGTCGATCTGCGAGGAGCATTCCGGCCAGCTCGTCTGCAAGATGGCGGCCGACGAGCGTGCCGCCTTCCAGGACGAGATCGACCGGCTGCAAAACTCGGTCAAGGCGCTGGACGAGCGCGTCACCAGGCTCGAGAACACGCCCTCCGCCCGCCTCGAATCCAACCTGCCCAGCGAGGAGGATTTCAACAAGACGATGAATTACATGGAGCGCTTCTTCCGCCGCTTCATGGACATCGTGAAGGACATGGACAGGGAAAACGGCGACGGCGGCGCCAAGCCCGACCCGCAAAAGACCTGAACCGCTCCGGGAAAAACCCGCGCGCGGCCTTTGCCGCTTGAAAAGCCGCCGCGCCGCCGCATAATCATTCCGATCCCGCAAGAAGCACATAATCAGCGATGGGATCCGGGGAGGAATATTTGCCGTCGGGTCACACCTTCGTCATTGCCGACGACCATCCGCTGTTTCGGGGCGCGCTGAAGGAGGCGCTTTCCGGCATCGGCGACGTCGCCGCCATCCACGAGGCCGGCGATTTCGAAAGTGCCAAGGCGCTGGTCCTTGCCAATGAGGACATCGACATGGTGCTGCTCGACCTCTCGATGCCGGGTGCCAGCGGCCTGTCCGGCCTGATCTCGTTGCGTGGCATCCATTCCTCGGTGCCGCTGGTGGTGGTGTCGGCGCACGATGATCCAGTCACCATCCGCCGTGCGCTCGATCTCGGCGCTTCCGGTTTCATCTCCAAGTCGGCAAGCATGGAGGAGATACGCAGCGCCGTGCAGGCCGTGCTTGCCGGCGATATCGCGGCACCAGCCGGCATCGAGCTCGGCGTCGAGCGCGACCCGGAAATCTCGGACCTGATCAAGCGGCTGCAGGCGCTGACGCCGCAGCAGACGCGGGTACTCGGCATGCTGGCCGAAGGCCTGCTCAACAAGCAGATCGCCTATGAGCTCGGTGTCTCCGAGGCCACCATCAAGGCGCATGTCTCGGCCATCCTGCAGAAGCTCGGCGTCGACAGCCGCACCCAGGCGGTCATCCAGCTTTCCAAGATCGGCGGCGATCCGCTGCAGCCGGTCGCCTGACCGCTCCTTTCGGCATCAGAACTGTTCCTCCGTTGCCGGGCTTGTCGACCAGGTCGCGGATCTCTCCGGCCTGATGTCTTCCGCATCGACCCCTGTCGTTGAAGCGTGCCGCGCTCTTCCGATCGCGACACCCAATCCGAGCGACGCGATCGCCACCAGCGGAATGCCGGCTACCCAGGGCAGGCGGGGCGCAAGCGCATAGAGCGCGGTGCCGATCGAAGGTCCGAGCGAGTCCTTGAGATCGACGGCCACCGACGAAGCAGCCATGTAGGAGGCGCGCCGCGCCGGCGGTGCAAACGCGTTGACGGCGGTCGGCACGAGCGGCCCGACCAGCATCTGCGCCACCGAGCAGAGGCTAACCGCGGCAATCAGCGACAGCATCGCCGGCGAGGCCATGAGCAGGACAAAGGCGGCGATGGTCGAGAGCCCGGCGCCGGCAGTCAACCAGAGCGCGGATCGCGTCTCGGCGAAGCGGCTCACCAGCATCTGAAAGCCGACCGTCAGCGCGGCCGCATAGGCAAACAGCGTGCCGATGCCGGATGGGGAAAGTGTGCCGGCGTCCCGCGCATAGAGCGGAATCACGGCCTCGATCCAGTTGCCGGAAATCTCGAACAGCACGACCCAGAGGAGCAGCTTCGCCAGGCGGCCGTCGCGGAAGGCCGGCAGCAGCGCCGACAGGCCCTCCTCTTCTTCCTCATCGCCCCGGTCGCCGGCTGCGGAGCGTCCGCTGCCGATCGTCTCGCCAAGCGCCACCAGCATCACGACACCGCCAAGGATAAGCATGCCACCGGCGGCGAGGAACACGGCGTCGAGCGATATCAGCACAAGCAGGGCGCCGCAGGCCGGACCGAGGATCTGGCCCGCGCTTGAGCTCACTCGGGCCATGCTGACCAGCGCGGATGCGCCGACGGCGCCGTCACATCGGCGATCGCGGTGAGGATGGTCGGATGGAGCACCGACTCGCACATGCCGGTCAAGATGAGCACGATCGCGGTGGCTGCAACGCCGTGGACGAAGAACAAGGCGATGAAGCCGCACCCGACGCCGAACGACGAGAAAATCAGCACCGGCCGCCGGCCGACCCGGTCGGCAATGCCGCCGATCAGCGGCGCCGCGATCAGCTCGCCGCCGGCATAGCAGCCGAACAGCAGGCCGACCGCGCCGACGGGAATGCCCGCTTCGCCGCTCGCCCAGAGCGGAAAGAACGGCACCAGCGCGCCGTCGGCGAAGCCGGCGCAGAAGAACAGGAAAAGGCCGAGCAGTGCCGGGCGCGGCATGGCACGCCAGAAGGAGGAAATTGCGGTCATGATGTCACCTGCGCGTCAAATGCCCGAGGATCGGGGATGGCGCGTTGGCTAACGTGAACGCCTACGGCCGCTCGAAGAACAGCGCGAGTCATGGATCTGTTTGTTCCGCTCCTGGCGGGCTTGCTCAGCCGAGCCGCATCGACAGTTCCACGTCGTCGCCGAACGGCGTCGACATGTAGCCGCCTGCCGGCGAGCGCACCCGCTTCAGATATTCCGGAGAGAAGTCGGCATTGTCGGCGATGACCAGCGCGCCGGGCCTGAGCCGGCTCTCGACCAGGCTGAGGATTTCCGGATAGAGCGCCTTGGCGCCGTCGAGCAGCAGAAGGTCTATTCGGTCGGGCAGGTCTTTGCTCAGCGTCTCCAGCGCGTCGCCTTCGCGGATCTCGACCAGGTCGAGAAGGCCGCCTTCTGTCAGATTGGCCTTGGCGCGCACCACCTTGGATGGCTCGAACTCCGTAGAGATCAGGCGGCCGCCGCCATTGTCCCTCAGCGCCGCGGCAAGGTAGAGCGTCGAGATGCCGAACGAGGTGCCGAACTCGACGATGATGCGCGCGCCGGTGCTGCGCGCCAGCATGTAGAGCAGCGTGCCGGTCTCCGGCGAAACCGCGAGCCAGAGGTCCTTCAGGCTGCCGTAGAAATCGAGGTACTCGGTCTTGCTGCCGAGCAGGCGCGCCCGTTCCTCGCTCGAGTACCGGGCGATAGCCGGGCTGGTCGCCGCTGCGGCTTCCTTGAACAGGCGGGTGAGCAGGGGCGCGAGCGGGGTTTCGGTAAGGGTGGTCATGGCTGTCTCCAGTCGGGAACAAATGCGTTCTTGTGTCGTCTCGAAAAATACGAATAATCCTTCAGGTTTCCAATTCGCATTCCCGAGCGCCGCCATGATCCAACGCCCAAGCCCTTCAATTTCCACCCGAAAACAGCCCAAACAAGCCCGCGCAACAGAGCTCGTCGCGGCGATTCTGCAGGCAGCTGCTCAGGTTTTGGCAAGCGAAGGCGCGCAGCGTTTCACCACCACGCGCGTGGCCGAGAAGGCCGGCGTCAGCGTCGGCTCGCTCTACCAGTATTTCCCCAACAAGGCGGCGCTGCTGTTCCGGCTGCAGAGCGATGAATGGCGGCAGACGACCGACCTTTTGTGCGGCATCCTCGAGGACGTCGAGAAACCGCCGCTCGAACGGATACGCACCCTGGTCCACGCCTTCATCCGCTCCGAATGCGAGGAGGCCGCGGTGCGTGTCGCGCTGAACGACGCAGCACCCCTCTACAGGGACGCGCCCGAGGCACGGGAGGCAAAGGCTTCGGCGGAGCGCACGGCCGAGGCATTCATGCTCGAGGCGTTGCCAGAGGCCTCGCAAGCCGCTCGCGCTATGGCTGGCGAGCTCATCCTGACGACGCTCAGCACAGTGGGGCAGGATTTTTCGGCGAGTCCGCGCACGTCTGCCGAGATCGAAACCTATTCCGACGCGCTCGCCGACATGTTCTGCGCCTATCTCAGAAGCCTCGGGCATCAGGGCGGAGGCAGAGGGCGTGGCCGGCCTGGATCTATTCCGCCGCCGGTGCCAGCGCCCTGACGCGCGCCATCATCGAGCGCAGCACGGCCGGCTTCAGCGGCTTGTTGACCACCGGAATATCGAGCTTGCCTGCAGCGGTGCGCACCTCGCTGGAACGGTCGGCGGTGACCAACACACAAGGCAGGTCCTGGCCGAAAGCGGCGCGCAGCCTGTGAATCGCGTCGAGCCCGGTGCTGCCGTCGAGATGGTAGTCGGCAAGCACGACATCCGGCCTTGCCGCGCCGGGCCGCATAAGGTCTCCCGCTCCCGAAGCCGTTTCGACGCTGCAGCCCCAGCCTTCGAGCAGCAGCCGCATGCCGTCGAGGATGCGAGCGTCATTGTCGATGCAGAGCACATTGAGCCCGGCAAGCGAGGATGCCGCGCGCGCTGGCATTTTGCCGACCTCACGCGGCGGCGTCGCGACCGCCGCGACCGGCAGGATGACGGAAAAGCGCGTGCCCTTGGCCGGATTGGAGAAGATACGGATTTCGAGCCTGAGCACCCTTGCGATGCGGTCGACGATGGAAAGGCCGAGACCGAGGCCTTCGGCCTCGCGCGCGCCTTCGTCCAGCCGGGTGAATTCGTGGAAGACGGTGTTGAGCTTGTCGCCTGCAATACCGATGCCGGTATCGATCACCTGGATCTCCGCCAGCTCGCCGCGCCTTCTGACGCCGACCAGGATGCGGCCCTCGCGCGTGTATTTGATGGCGTTGGAGACGAGGTTCTGGACCAGCCGCCGCAGAAGGTTACGGTCCGTCATGACCCCGAGCGACGACGGCATGATTTTCAGACCGAGCCTCTTTTCGGCGGCAAGCGGGCGAAAATCGTTGCCGATCTGGCTGAGCAGTCCGCCGAGGCTGAAGGCGGTGTCGTCGGGCTTCAACGCTCCGGCGTCGAGCCGCGAGATGTCGAGCACCGCGCCGAGGATGGTCTCGACCGATTCCAGCGAGGACTCGATGTTGACCGCGGCCTTGCCGGCTGGCCCCTTGCCGGCCTTCTCGATCAGCGAGGAGCAGTAGAGCCTGGCGGCGTTCAGCGGCTGCAGGATGTCGTGGCCGGCGGCGGCGAGGAAGCGCGTCTTGCTGAGGTTGGCTTCCTCGGCCAGCATCTGCGCCTGCGCCAGCTCCTCGTTGACGCGGGTCAGTTCGATGGTGCGGGTCCTGACCCGCTGCTCCAGCGATTCGTTCGCCCGCTTCAGCGCCAGGTCCTGCTCGACGCGGCCGGAAATGTCGGCATAGGTGGCGACGATGCCGCCGTCCGGCATCGGGTTGGAGCGCAGCTCCAGGATCCGTCCGCTGGTCTTGAGCTCCATCTGCCAGGGGCTGACGAAGCTGGTCAGCCGATTGAGCATCGTCACCCGCTGGTCGGCGGGGATGTCGCCGCGCTCGGCGAGGTGGCGCAGAATCTGGTCGAGCGAGACGCCGACTTGGCCCATCTCGTCCGGCAGGTCGAACAGCGCCCGGTACTGTCGGTTCCAGCAGATCAGCCGGAAGTCGCGGTCGAAGACGGTAATGCCCTGCTCCATCTGGTCGAGCGCGATCTGCAACAGGTCGCGATTGTGCTGCAGCGCCTCGGTGGCGTCGTCGAGCAGCCGGAAGGCATCCTTGGAGTCGCGGTCGTTGCGGCGGAAGAGCAGCGATAGGATCAGCCGCGCCGAGGACGAGCCGACGGCGCTCGCCAGCAGTTGTTCCGAGAAGCGGATGACGTCCATGCTGGCCTGTTCCTTGCCATGCAGGGAGACGCTCGCGTTCTTCTCGAAGGATTGGAAGGAACGCTCGGTGCGCTCGACGCCGAGATAGCGGGAGATCGTGTCCTTGAGATCATTGACGGTGACGGCGGTGCGGAAGCGGCGCAGGCTCGGCATCGGGCTGGCTTCGCGCGGCACGAAGATCGCCGCCTGGATGCGCTCCAATGGCACGGACGCGCGGGACAGCGATCCCAGCACGAAGAACAGCGCGTTGATCGACAGGCTCCACAGCACGCCGTGGTTCAGCGGCTCGCCGACGGTGCCGAACAGTGCCTGGGGTCTGAGCGCCTCGAAGCCGAACAGGCCGTGGACGACGATATCGGTCTCTGGAGCCACGAGCGAGGGGAGCAGCAGCGTATAGCCCCACACCAGAATGCCGGCGACCATGCCGAGCGCCGCACCCCGGCCATTGGCGCCGCGCCAGATCAGCCCGCCGATCAGCGCCGGCGCGAATTGCGCGATCGCGGCAAACGACATCAACCCGATCGAGGACAGTCGCGCGCTGTTGGTGCTCTCGCGATAGTAGAGGAAGGCGATGAACAGCATGATGAAGATCGAGGCGCGGCGCACGTTGAGGATCAGCGTCGACCAGTCCTCATTGTCCGAAGAGGGGGTCTTGAGCAGGCGGCGCACGAACAGCGGGATGACCAGATCGTTGGAGATCATGATCGACAGCGCGACGCTTTCGACGATGACCATGGCGGTCGCCGCCGACAGGCCGCCGATGAAGGCGGCCATGGCGAGCACATCGTGGCCGCTGAACAGCGGCAGCGACAGCACGTAGAGGTCGCTGCTGGTCCTGGTGCCGACCAGCAACAGGCCAGCAAAGGCGATCGGCAGGACGAACAGGTTGATCGCCACGAGATAGAGCGGAAACACCCAGGTCGCGGTGCGCAGCTCGGCCTCGCTGCGGTTCTCGACGATGGTGACGTAGAACTGGCGCGGCAGCATCAGGATGGCAAAGCCGCTCAAGCTCGTCAGCACCAGCCAGGTGGCCAAGGAGGTGTTGTAGCCCATGGCCTGGCGCACCTCGGCATTTGCCGCGAGCGTCGCGAACATGTCGCCGGGGCCGCCGAAGATCAGGAAGGTCACCATCAGCCCGATGGCGAGGAAAGCGGCAAGCTTGACCACGGTTTCCACCGCCACCGCCAGCACCAGCCCGTCCTGGTGCTCGGTGGCGTCGGCGTGGCGGGTGCCGAACAGCACTGCAAACAGCGCAAGCAGCATCGCGACCACCAGTGAAATGTCGCTGACGAACGGATCGAACGAAGGCGGCGATCCGGTATAGTGCTCGATCATCAAGCTGACCGAGCCCGAAATCGCCTTCAGCTGCAGCGCGATATAGGGCACCGCGCCGATCGTCGCGATCAGTGTGGCGATCGCCGCGACCACGAAACTCTTGCCGTAGCGGGCGCCGAGAAAGTCGGCGATCGAGGTGATCTTTTCGCTCTTGGCCAGTCGCACGATGCGGTTGAGCAGCGGGAAGCCGAACACGAAGACCAGCACCGGGCCGGTATAGATGCCGAGGAATTCAAGACTGCGCTCGGAGGAAAGGCCTACCGAGCCGAAGAAGGTCCAGGACGTGCAGTAGATGGCGAGGCTGAGCGCGTAGATGAAAGGCCGCGCCCGGCCGGGCCCGGCGGCCGCCGAGCGCCGGTCGCCGACGCTGGCGATGGCGAAAAGCAGCGTGACGTAGGCGATCGCGATGATGACGACGAACCAGCCTTGCACGGCTCGCACTTCCTCCCTGACCGGTCTCCCATCCGGTCCGCCCCCAGCAATTCCAGGAAAGGTTTCCGTTCGGAATTGCGTAGGAAACAAATACTTAGAGGGCTCGGCGTTTCCATTAAACGCTAAGCCGCTCTAGACGCAACCACAGCTTGGGGCCCAAGTCCATCGCGGCTTTCGGCGCATGTGCCTGACGGCGCAGCGTAAGCACAAACCGGTGGCTTCGCCCTTTTTCCGGTTTTGCAACCGGGGGTTTTTGTTATGGTGGATTTGGGCCGGCGCCGGCGAGCCGGGGCGGCGGCACGGCCTGTCATGGCAAGGAGGGTCGAATGCTGAAAGAATTCCAGGAATTCATCTCCAGGGGAAACGTGATGGACTTGGCCGTCGGCGTCATCATCGGCGCGGCCTTCGGCAAGATCGTCGATTCGCTGGTCAACGACATCATTATGCCGATCGTCGGGGCGATCTTCGGCGGGCTGGACTTCAACAATTATTTCTTCGGGCTGTCCTCGAACGTCCATTCGGCCGCGTTGGCTGACGCCAAGAAAGAGGGCGCCGTTTTCGCCTATGGCAGCTTCATCACCGTGGTGCTGAACTTCCTGATCCTTGCCTTCATCATCTTCCTGATGGTCAAGGCCGTGAACAATCTGCGCAAGCGGCTGGAGCGCGAGAAGCCCGCTGCCGCTGCCGCGCCGCCGGCGGATGTCCAGCTTCTGACCGAAATCCGCGACCTGCTCGCCAAGAAGTAATCTCAAGCCGGACGCGCTGGACCAAAACCCCGGCCGCTCACGGCCGGGGTTTCTGTTTGCGGCTGTCGTAAAAGACGTTAGCAGTCATGGAAAACCGGACGGATTCCTGCATGACCCTGATCCAGACCTTGCGTGCGGAAGCCCGCGCCGCACCCGAAAGCGGCATTGTCGCCGTCGTCAACCACGGCCGTTTGCGCGACGGCCTGATCCCGCTCTGGGCCGGCGAGGGCGACCTGCCGACGCCTTCCTTCATCAGCGATGCCGCCGCCCGCGGGCTCGCCAACGGCGAGACCTTCTACACCTGGCAGAAGGGTATTCCCGAGCTCAGGCAGGCGCTCGCACGCTATTACGCCAGGCATTTCGGCAAGCGCCTCGCCGAGGAAGAGTTCATCGTCACCGCTTCCGGCATGCATGCCATCCAACTGGCCATCGACGCGATCGCAGGCAGCGGCGACGAGGTGATCTATCTGTCGCCGGCCTGGCCGAATTTCGCTGCCGCCGCCGGTGTTGCCGGCGCCGTCCCGGTTGCGGTCACGCTCGACCAGTCCGGCAATGGCTGGTCCTGCGACGTCGACAAGATCGCCTCCGCCATCACGCCGCGGACAAAGGCGCTGTTCGTCAACACGCCGTCGAACCCGACCGGCTGGACCGCCGACAAGGAGACTCTTCAAGCGATCCTCGATCTGGCCCGTGCCCGCAATCTCTGGATCATCGCCGACGAGATCTATTCGCTGTTCCACTACGGCCATGGCCGCGCGCCGTCCTTCCTCGACGTCGCCACGGCCGAAGACCGCATCCTGTTCGTCAACAGCTTCTCCAAGAACTGGGCGATGACCGGCTGGCGCGTCGGCTGGATCAAGACCCATCCGGCCCTGCAGCAGGTGTTCGAGAACCTGATCCAGTATTCGACCTCGGGCGTCGCGCAGTTCATGCAGCGCGGCGCGGTTGCCGCCCTCGACGAGGGCGATGGCTTCATCGACAGCCAAGTCGAGCGGGCACGCGCCGCGCGCGACCTCGTGTGCGATATCCTGGGTGCCACCGGCAAGGCGCGCTTCACCGTGCCGCAGGGCGCGCTCTACCTGTTCTTCACCGTCGACGGCATCACCGATTCCCGCACCGCCGCCTTCGACATCGTCGACGATGCCAATGTCGGCCTGGCGCCCGGCACCGCCTTCGGCCCCGGCGGCGAGGCCTTCCTCAGGCTATGCTTCCACCGCCGCCTCGATCAGCTCGAGGAAGGGGCGCATCGCCTGGCGAAATGGATGAAGACGGTGTGAGTCAGGCGGCTTCAGCCGCCCGACTTCGGCACCAGCAGCGGGATAATCCGGTCGCTCTTGGCGACGGCAGGCCGGCCGGAGGCGGCATAGGGGATGCCGAGCGCGTCCCAGGTCTCGACCAGCGCGTCCTGCAGTTCGGCGATCAGCGCGTCCGAATGGAACGGCGTCGGCGTGATGCGCAGCCGCTCGGTGCCGCGCGGCACCGTCGGATAGTTGATCGGCTGGATGTAGATGCCGTGGACGCCGAGCAGGCGGTCGCTGGCCATCTTGCAGAGCTCGGGATCGCCGACCAGCACCGGCACGATATGGGTGGCCGATTCCATCACCGGCAGCCCGGCCGCGGCCAGAACTTGCTTGGTGCGCGCCGCCTGGCGCTGCTGCGCGTCGCGCTCGGCCTGCGAGCGCTTCAGATGCCGGATCGAGGTGGTGGCGGCCGCCGCGATCGCCGGCGGCAGCGCGGTGGTGAAGATGAAGCCCGGCGCATAGGAGCGCACCGCGTCGATCACAGCGCTGGTGCCGGTGATATAGCCGCCGAGCGTGCCGAAGGCCTTGGCCAGCGTGCCTTCGATGATGTCGATGCGGTCGGCCAGGCCCTCGCGCTCGGTGATGCCGCCGCCGCGCGCACCATACATGCCCACAGCATGCACCTCGTCGATATAGGTCATGGCGTTGTAGCGCTCGGCGAACTCGACGATCTGCTTGATCGGGGCGATGTCGCCATCCATCGAATAGACGCTTTCGAAGACGATCAGCTTGGCGCGCTCGCGGCCCGCGGCCTGCAGCAAGCTTTCCAGATGCGCGACGTCGTTGTGGCGGAAGATCTTCTTCTCGGCCCCCGAGCGCCGCACGCCCTCGATCATCGAGGCGTGGTTCAATTCGTCCGAGATGATCAGGCAGTTGGGCAAAAGCCTGGCGATGGTCGAGATCGAGGCCTCGTTGGAGACGAAGCCGGAGGTGAAGACAAGGGCTGCTTCCTTGTCGTGCAGGTCGGCGAGCTCATGCTCGAGCTCGACCAGCGGATTGGAGGTGCCGGAGATGTTGCGGGTGCCGCCGGCACCCGAGCCCATCTTGCCGGCCGCGTTCTGGAAGGCGGCGATGACGTCGCCGTTCTGGCCCATGCCGAGATAGTCGTTGGAGCACCAGACGGTGATTTCCTGGGCGCGGCCGTTGGCGCGCCAGATGGCGCGCGGAAACTTGCCCACGATGCGCTCGAGGTCGGCGAAAACGCGGTAGCGTCGCTCGGCATGGAGCTGGTCGATCGCGTCTTCGAAGAACCGCTGGTAATTCATGTCGGCTTCCCAAATTTTGCGGCGGATCATAGTCACTGGCCCATGCCACGTCCACCGCGCCCCACCGGTCAAAATGCCACGCCCCGGGCCTGTTCCTAACGATGTCGGATCGTGGCCTATTCCCGACTGTTTGATGCAGTTTTGTTTCAGTACGATGCCTCAGACGGGAGGAACTGTTACGGACTTAACATTATAGGGAGGCGTATGCATATCGCCCAAAAGTGCACAGCGCCTCTGGGGGAACGACATGCGCTTAACGGGCTTGCGGCGGGGTTTCCAGCACGGTGGCTGTTGAGGCAGTTTCCGATAAATCTTGATCAGCGAGGTAGATGATGACGGTTTTGGTGACGGGCGGCGCCGGTTATATCGGCAGCCATATGGTCTGGGAGCTTCTCGACGCCGGCGAAGGCGTCGTCGTGCTCGACAGGCTTTCCACCGGCTTCGAGTGGGCGGTGGCGCCCGAGGCGAAGCTCGTCGTCGGCGACGTCGCCGATCGCGAGCTGGTCGGCCGGATCATCCGGGATAACAAGGTCGACGCCATCATCCACTTCGCCGGCTCGATCGTGGTGCCGGAATCGGTCGCCGATCCGCTTGGCTACTATGAGAACAACACCTGCAAGACGCGCACGCTGATCGAAACCGCGGTGCGCGAGGGCGTGCCGCATTTCATCTTCTCCTCCACCGCGGCGGTCTATGGCGGCGCCGGTCTGGAGCCGGTGCGCGAGGACGCGCGACTGGCGCCGGAATCGCCTTACGGCCTCTCCAAGCTGATGAGCGAATGGATGCTGCGCGATGCGGCGATGGCGCATGACATCCGCTACACGGCGCTGCGCTATTTCAACGTCGCCGGCGCCGATCCCAGGGGCCGCACCGGCCAGTCGACGCCCGGCGCCACGCATCTGATCAAGGTCGCCTGCGAGACCGCGCTCGGCAAGCGGCCGTTCATGCAGGTCTTCGGCAACGACTATCCGACGCCTGACGGCACCTGCATCCGCGATTATATCCATGTCAGCGATCTCGCGGCGGCGCACCGGCTGGCGCTGCAGCGGCTGCGCGACGGCGGCGAGAGCCTCGTCGCCAATTGCGGCTACAGCCACGGCTATTCGGTGCTGGAAGTGATCGACAGCGTGCGCCGCGCCTTCGGCCATGATTTCGACGTCCGCATGGGCGAGCGCCGCCCGGGCGACGCCGCCGCCGTGGTCGCCAATTCCGACCTTGCCCGCAAGGAATTCGGCTGGACGCCGCAGCGCGACGATCTCGATCAGATCGTCAAGGATGCGCTGGCCTGGGAGCGCATCCTGACCGGCAAGAACTCGGCGCGGAGCTGATACAGCAAGCTGTTGGGCCAAGGGCTCGTCCGGGGTGTTGATACGCGCTATTGAGGGTTCCGAAACGGCGCGTGGAGGCGTGCCGTTCGGTTCGATCCTCAAGGGGGCGGCATGAAGGTTGTGGTGCTCGGAGCCGGCGTGGTTGGCACGGCGGCGGCGTACTATCTGGCCAGCGACGGCCATGAGGTGACGGTGATCGAGCGTCATGAAGCGGCGGCGCGCGGCACCAGCCAGTCCAACGCCGGCCTTGTCTCGCCTGGCGACGCCACCGCCTGGGCCTCGCCGGCGGCGCTGAAGACTTTCCTGCGCGGACTCTGGAACCATGATCTCGGCATCAAGGTCCGACTTCGCCTCGATCCTTATTTCTATGCCTGGAGCCTGCGCTTCCTGCGCGAATGCACGGTGAAGCGGCTGCGCGCTAACACCAACGTCAAGCTCCGGCTCGCACTCTATTCGCGCGACTGCATCAATGCGCTGTCGGAAACGACCGGCATCCGTTACGACGAGCGCAAGAAAGGCATCCTCTACTTCTTCCGCTCGCAGAAAAGCCTCGACACCGGCACCGACAACTACCGCTATCTCGGCGAACACGGCCTGCCGATCGAGATCGTCGGCCGCGACCGTCTGGCCGAGTTGGAGCCGGGGCTCGCGGGCGTCAAGGACAAGATCGCCGGCGGCATCTACTCGCCGATCGACCAGACAGGCGATTCCAAGCAGTTCGTCGACAAGCTTGCCGCCTATACGGCCGACAAGCTCGGGGTCAAATTCCTGTTCGGCACCACCGTGCAAGGCCTCGATATCGAGGGCGATCACGTGCGCGCCGTGATGACCTCCGCCGGTCCGGTCACCGGCGACGCCGTCGTCATCTCCATGGGGCCGGAAAGCGGCCTGCTCGGCCGCCGCTACGGCATCGACCTGCCGGTCTATCCGGTGAAAGGCTACACCGTGACCGTCCCGTTGGAGGACGAGAGCAAGGGGCCGACCATGGGCGGGGCCGACGAGGACCGGCTGATCGGCTATTCCAGGCTGGGCAATCGGCTGCGGATGTCCTCCACGGCGGAATTCACCGGCTTCGACCGCAGTTTTAAGCCGCGCGATTTCAACTCGATCCTGAACACCGGCAAGGACCTGTTCCCGGGGGCTTTCGACGAGAAGAAGGCGCTGCTGTGGGCGGGCCTGAGGCCGATGATGCCGAACTCGGTGCCTATCTTCGGCCAGGCGAAATACCGCAACCTCTATCTCGACACCGGCCACGGCCATCTCGGCTGGACCATGGCTTGCGGCTCCGGCAAATTCCTGGCCGACCTCGTCGCCGGCCGCAAGCCGGAGATCGATCCCAAAGGATTGCTGTACGGGACGGCACGCTGAGGGGTCTTTAGTTGCCAATGTCGGCGCCGCCCCTCATCCGCCTGCCGGCACCTTCTCCCCGTACAACGGGGAGAAGGGAACTGGCCGCAACGCCGGCAACATTCTGCAACGCTGACAATTGGCGAAATCCTCGGCGACAGCGTTTTTCTCCCCGTCACTATACGGGGAGAAATGCCCGGCAGGGCAATGAGGGGCGGCGCCTACCTGTCAGGTAGTGGACTACGTCCTGACGGCTTGTTGCCAAGCTCGCGCATAGTCGATCCACATGCGCTCAGCCGGCGGTTCAGTCCGTTCCCCCTTGCTCATCACGGTAGCGCCGCGCGACGCCAGCAGTGCCGCGCCGATGCTCGTCCCTGTTAAGGTCTCCGACGCGATGACAGCCCGCCCGGTCACTGCCGCCAGCATGCGGATGAACAGCCGGTTCTGCGCGAAGGGCCCTTCGACGGTCGTCGGCCCGTCGCCGCCGATCAGCTCGAGACAGGTCGCGGTCATCAGCGCCAGATAGAACGAGATGGCGACGAAGCGCTGGCCGGGGCTCAACGCCTCAGCATTGCGCCATTGCGCGGCGCGATGCGGGAACGGTCCCGAACCCTGCTGGGTGGAAGGCAACAGCGAGGCTTTTTGCGCCAGCACGGCCGCGACATCGCCCTCGTTCCAATCCACTGGCTGACCATCGGTCAGCAGCGAGAACTCGCGCCCGCCCATGAAGCGCGCCGATGGCACGGGATCGCCGAGCGCGTTGACGTTGACCAGCGTGTCGCGCGCCGGGTCGAGCTCGACCTTCTTGCCGCCGACCGCCATCGACACCACCCATGTGCCGGTCGAAACGACTGAGAAGCGCGGTGCGTCGGACAACAGATGCGGCAGCAGCGAGGCGTTGGAATCGTGCAACCCGCAAAACACCGGCGTTTGCGGGTCGAGCCCGGTTTGCGCTGCGAGTGCGGGCAGGATCGGCCCGAGCCGGTCTTTCGCCGGCCGCACCGGCACCATCAGCCGGCGCCAGCCCATCCGGTCGACCAGCGATGAGTAATCGGCCCGCCAGGGATTCCAGAGATCGGTGTGGCAGCCGAGCGATGTCACCTCGTTGGCGGCGGCGCCCGTGAGCCGTAGCGCCCAATACTGCGGATACATAAGAATTGCCGTCGCTCCGGCGAATTCACCGGGAAAGCGCCGCTGCTGCCAGAAAAGCTGCGCGCCGATGTTGAGGCCGGCCGGCAGGCGCGGCGTGCCGGTCTCGGCAAAGGGCGGACGGACCGCTTCATAGTCAGCGGCAAGCTGGCCGGGGCCGTCGAATTCGTAATCGAGCACCGGCAGCGCCAGTTCGCCTGAGTGATCGACCAGCGCGCCCGTCGCGCCGTGGGTGGTGATCGAGATCGCGTCGATCCGCCGTTCGCGGTTGAGATCGGCGAGGCTGTCGAGGATGAAGGCCCACAGTCCCTCGACATCATGGTGCGGGTAAGGGCCATCCGTGGCGACGGCATTGGCCGTGCGGCGTAGCGCCACCTCGGCCATGCGATCGAGGTCGACCAGCGCCACCTTGGCGTTGGTCTTGCCGATGTCGATGACGGCGACAATCATGCCATATGGAACATTGTTTCCAGCGGCACCGCCACCGGCTCGTTGTCGGGCTTGGTCTCCATGAGGTCGGCCATATGCGCCCACCAGCGCTGCATCACCGGGTGTTTCGGCAGGTCGGCCATGCCGTGATCGTCACGCCGCCACAGCACCCCGAACAGGATGCTGCTCTCCTCGTCGAGATGGATCGAATAATCGGAAACGCCGGCCTGCTTCAACAGAGTAACCAGCTCAGGCCAGATCTCGTCATGGCGGCGCTTGTATTCGGCCTTCATGCCGGGGTTGAGCTTCATCTTGAAGGCGTATTTCTCCATCAGGCGAAGCGTCCTTCGCGCAGCCGCCGCCACACGATGGGCAGGGCGATCACGATGATCAGCAGCAAGCCGATGAAGATCGACATGACGATGCCCGGAACGTTGAGCAGGCCGAGGCCGAACGTCACCAGCCCCATGATGAAGGCGGCCAGCACGACGCCCAGAATGCTGCCGGCGCCGCCGAGGATCGACACACCCCCAAGCACCACCATGGTGATCGCCTCCAGCTCATAGCCTTGCGCGATCGACGGCCGCGTCGAGCCGAGCCGCGAGGTGATCAGCACCGAGGCGATGCCCGACATCAGTCCGGTCAGGCAGAACAGGATGAACTTGATGCGGCCGACGCGCACGCCGGAAAACTGGCAGGCGACCGGGTTGTTGCCGATGGCAAAGACCTTGCGGCCGAAGCTCGTGCGGTGGAGCACGAACCAGTAGACGAGCGCCGCGACCAGGAACAGCGCCAGCTCGAACGAGAAAACCCACCAGACATAGCCCTGGCCGAAGAAGGCGAAGCTCTCCGGATAGCCCTTATAGGCCTGGTCGCCGAGGATGATGAAGGCGATGCCGCGGAACAGGCTCATCGTGCCGATGGTGACGACGATGGAAGGCAGGCCGAGCCGTGTGACCAGCAACCCGTTGAAGGCGCCGCAGCCGAGCCCGACCACGATGCCGATCCCCACGAGCACCGGCGTGCCGGCGCCGGCCTGCACCGCCATGCCCATCATCGTCGAGGCGAGCGCCACGATCGCGGCGACCGAGAGGTCGATCTCGCCGGAGATGATCAGCAGCGCCATGGCGAGCGCGATCAGGCCCTTTTCGGTGAAGTTGAAGGTCAGGTCCGACAGCGACCACGGATCGAGGAAATAGGGCGAGGCGAAGCTGTTGACCGCGAAGATGATGACCGCGATGACGACGAGCAGCGCCTCCCAGGAGAAAACCGCCGAGGAGAGCGGCTTGTCGAGCCGGTCGGGGATATGGCGCGGGGCAGGGGTGTCGGTCATGCCGCTTCCGCCTTTCTGAGGATGATGCGGCCCTGCCGGCGCTCGCCGCGCGCGTTGAGCACCACGGCCAGGATGATGGCGCTGCCCGAGATCGCCATCTGCCAGAAGGGCGAGATGTTGATGACCGGCAGCGCGTTGGAGATGATGCCGAGGAACAGCGCGCCGAGCACCGCGCCGCCGACCGAGCCGATGCCGCCGGCGATCGAGATGCCGCCGATGACGCAGGCGGCGATGATGTTGAGCTCATAGCCGTTGGCGACCTCGACCGAGGCGATCACATAACGCGAGATCCAGAGATAGCCGGCGAGCCCGCCGATCATGCCGGAAATGCAGAAGACGATGAACTTGGTGCGGCCTACATCGATGCCGGCATAGACCGATGCGGTCGGGTTGACGCCGATGGCATGGATCGAGCGGCCGATCGCCGTGCGCGTCATCACCAGGAAGAACAGCGCGATCACTATCATAGCGATCCAGGACAGCACCGGCAGGCCGAGGAAGGCCGCACGCTGGAAATTGATGAAATCCGGGCTCATCTGGTCGGCATTGACCCAGGCGCCGCCGGAAACGACGAAGGTGGCACCCCGATAGATGGTGAGCGTTCCGAGCGTCACCACGATCGACGGGATGTTAAGCCGCCACACCAGGAAGCCATTGATCGCCCCGAGCACGAGCCCGACGAGCAGTGCGATGACGATAAGCACCGGGATCGGGATTGCCGGATGGGCGGCGTTGAGCATCGCGACGACCATGCCGGTGAAGCAGAGGTTGGACGCCATCGAGAGGTCGATCGATCGGGTCAGGATCACCACCATCTGTCCCAGCGCCAGGATCATCAGGATCGAGGTGTCGTTGAATACCTGGCGCAGATTGGCCGGATCGGCAAAGCCGGGAAACCGCGTCGAAATCAGCCCGATCAGCACGACGACGCCGGCGAGCAGCCAGATTTCGCGGTATTTGAGGAAGTTCTTCATGCCGCGATCCCCGCTGCGGTCCTGACCAGCGTCTCGGCGTCGAGTCCCTTATTGTCGTAGGTGGCCGCGATGCGGCCTTCGCGCATGACGACGACCCGGTCCGACATGCCGAGGATCTCCGGCAGTTCGGACGAGACCATGATCACCGACAAACCTTGCGCGACCAGCTCGGCCATGAAGCCGTGCACGGCCGCTTTGGAGCCGATGTCGATGCCCTTGGTCGGCTCGTCGAGGATGATCACCTTCGGCGTCGTCGCCAGCCACTTGGCGATGACCACCTTCTGCTGGTTGCCGCCGGAAAGCGTGCCGACATCCTGGCTGAGCGATGAGGCGCGCAGGTCGAGCCGCTCGGTGTAGGAGCGGGCGAGCGAGAATTCTTCCGCGAGCCTGAGCACGCCGGATTTGGAGGTGCGCGTAAGCGAAGGCAGCGAAACATTCTGGAAGATCGGCAGGCCGATCACCACACCCTGCTTGCCGCGCTCTTCCGGCACGTAGACGATGCCGGCCTCGATCGAATCCGCCGCCGATTTCGGCGCGATCGTGTTGCCGTCCAGGGAGATGTCGCCTCTGTTGGTGCGGGTGATGCCGGCGATGGCCTGCATTACCTCGCTGCGCCCGGCGCCGACCAGGCCGTAGAAACCGAGGATCTCGCCCTTGCGCAGCTCGAAGCCGATGTCGTCGAACTCGGTCGGATGAGACAGACCGGAGACCGACAGCACCGGTGCGCCGATCTTCGGCTCGCGATGCGGAAAGATGTGGTCAACGTTGCGGCCGACCATCATGCGCACGATCTCGTTCTGGCCGGTGTCTTTCAGCAGGCCTTCGCCCACCATCTCGCCGTCGCGGAAGACGGTGTAGCGGTCGGCGATGCGGTAGATCTCGTCGAACTTGTGGCTGATGAACAGCACCGCCTTGCCTTCGCTCTTCAGGAATTCGATCAGCAGGAAAAGCTCCTCGATCTCCTTCATCGACAGCGCCGCCGTCGGTTCGTCCATGATGACGATGCGCGCGTCGATCGACATCGCGCGGGCGACGGCTACAAGGTGCTTGTTGGCGATGCCGAGGTCCTTCAGCCGCGCGTCGGCGTCGATATGGCCGGCGCGCATCGTCTCCAACACCTCGCGCGCATTCTTGCGCATGGTGCGCCAGTCGATGGTGCCGAAGCGGGTGCGCGGCGCATGGCCGAGGAATATGTTTTCTGCGACGGAAAGATCGTCGAACAGCACCGTCTCCTGATGGATGGCGGTGATGCCATGACCGAAGGCGGCATGCGCGCTGGGCAGCGTCGTCACCTGGCCATCGATGCTGATTTCGCCGGTGTCGGGCTGGTAGATGCCGGTCATGATCTTGACCAGCGTCGACTTGCCGGCGCCGTTCTCGCCGATCAGCGCCGTCACCTGGCCCGGATAGAGCGACAGGCTGACATTGTGCAGCGCGCGCACGCCCGGAAAACTCTTGGAGATGCCGGAGAGCGTCAGGCGCGGGCTGGCGCTTGGGGCCGGGCCTGAAGGCTCGGGCTGTTGCGTCTCCGCTTTGCGCTGGGCTGTCGTGTCCATATCCGTATCAGGCCCTGAGAGAAGGTCCGTTTGACGTTGCGGCGGGACAATTGTCCCGCCGCACGAGCTTGAAGTCACCTGGGATCAATAGATCTTGGAGAACTTCTCGATGTTGGTCTTGTCGAACTGGAAGGGCGGAGCCATCGCAGCCGAGTTGGTGTCGTCGAGCGTCACCTTGCCGACGCGGCCGATCGACAGCGTGGCGCCGGGCTTTGCCTCTTCCTTCTTCACCGCCAGGTCGTGGGCGAGGTAGATCGCCGAGTAGCCGAGGTCGATCGGGTTCCACAGCGCGACCGCCTGGCTGGCGCCGTTGTCGATGAACTTCTTGAACTCCGACGGCAGCGCCAGGCCGGTCACATTGACCTTGCCGATCAGGTTCTCGTCGGTCACCACCTGGGCAGCCGCGACAACACCCACTGTGGTCGGCGCGATGATCGCCTTGAGGTTCGGATAGGACTTCAAGAGGCCCTTGGCTTCGTCGGTGCTCTTGGCCGAGTCGTCATCGCCATAGACGGTGGCGACCAGCTTGATCTTCGGGAACTTCTCCGGCAGCACCTTCTTGGCCGCTTCGATCCAGGCGTTCTGGTTGGTCGCGGTCGAGGATGCCGACAGGATCGCAACGTCGCCGCCTTCCGGCAGGTAGTCGGCGGCGAGCTTGATGATGGTCTCGCCGATCAGGTTGGTGTCGGACGGGTTGAGGTGAAGCTGGCGGCCTTCCTTGGCGACGCCGGAGTCCCAGGAGATCACGGTGATGCCGCGATCCATTGCCTTCTTCAGCACCGGCACCAGCGCGTCGGCGTCATTGGCCGAAACGGCGATCGCGTTGACCTTCTGCGCGATCAGCGAGTTGATCACCTCGATCTGCGCTTCTGCCGTTGCCTTGGTCGGGCCGGTATAGATCACGTCGACATCGCCCAGTTCCTTGGCCGCTTCCTCGGCGCCCTTGTTGGCGGCGTCGAAGAAGCCGTTGCCGAGCGACTTCACCACCAGCGCGATCTTGACGTTCTCGGCATAGGCGGCATTCACGAACATGGCGGCGGAAAAGGCCGCCGTTACCAGCAGTTTCTTCAAGAAGCTCATCGAATATCCTCCCTTGAGCGTTGCATTCCATCGCCGCTGCGGCGCGAGTTTTCCTCAGGCCTGCAGTGAAGATTCTTCCTTGTCGCTTGACTGTCTGCGGGCGACGACCAGCGCCACGCCGGCCGTCTCCAGCATCTTGGCTTCGCGGTCCTCGATGCCGTCGTCGGTGATCACGGTCGCGATGCGCGACAGCCCGCACAGGATCAGGCTCGAGCGCATGCGGAACTTCGAGGAATCGACCAGCACCACCAGCTCGTCTGCCTGGTCGATCAGCTTCTGCTCGGCCTGGATCAAGAGCGGATCGCCTTCCATCAGCCCGAGCGGCCCCAGGCCTTGCGCGCCCATGAACATGCGGCGCGCATAGAAATTGCGCGTCACGTCATTGTCGAAGGGCGACAGGATGATGTTCTGCTCCCGATAGATCGTGCCGCCCGACAGCATCACCGTGTTCTTCGAATGCTTGAGCAGATGCTCGGCGATCGGGAAGGAATTGGTGAAGATCGGCATGCGGCGGCCGGTCAGGTAATGCACCATCTGGAAGGTTGTGGTGCCGCCATTGATGATGATCGGCTCGCCATCCTGGCAGAGGTTCACCGCTTCCCTGGCGATCGCCCGCTTCTGCGCGGCGTTCAGCGTTTCGTTGACCGAGAAGGGCCGGCCGGCAAGGCCGATGAACTGCGGCGGCGAGATCGCCTCGGCGCCGCCACGCACCCTGCGCAGCCGCTTTTGCACATGGAGCGCCGCGATGTCGCGCCGGATCGTCGCCTCAGACGAGTCCGTCAGCTCGACCATTTCCTGCACCGTCACCACAGGCTTTTCCTGGACGGCGGACAGAATGATCCTGTGGCGCTCTTTTTCGTGCATGGTTCCTCCCTGCCTGACCATCAGGCACCAGAAAACGCGCAGTGTCAATCATTTCCGATCACATATTTTCATTGTGCAGTGCAATATGATCGATCTTGATCGTTTGTGATTGACAAGAGCGCCAGTTGCGTAGACATTCCCGTCAAAATGGACTGCGCCTTTTTGCGTCCCAAGGGAGGATACCTATGCTCGACAAGCGCTCCGGCTCGCGCCTCGCCAATCTGTGGGACGATGCAAAAGCCGAAGGGATGAGCGGCCCCGAGCTTCTGGTCTATCGCTCGAACACGCTCGGCTCCGACAAGCGCGTCACCAACTATGGCGGCGGCAACACCTCCTCCAAGGTCTGGCAGAAGGATCCGCTGACCGGCAAGGATGTCGAGGTTCTGTGGGTCAAGGGCTCGGGCGGCGACAGCGCCTCGATCAAAAAAGACGGCTTCGCCACGCTCTACATGGACAAGCTGCGTGCGCTCAAAGGTCTCTATCGCGGCCTCGCCCATGAGGACGAGATGGTGGGCTACTTGCCCCATTGCACCTTCAACCTCAATCCGCGCGCGGCCTCGATCGACACGCCGTTGCACGCCTTTGTGCCGAAGGCTTGCGTCGACCACATGCATCCCGACGCCATCATCGCCATTGCCGCCGCCAAGGATTCCAGGGCGATCACGAAAGAAATCTTCGGCGATGCCATCGGCTGGCTGCCGTGGAAGCGCCCGGGCTTCGAGCTAGGCCTTTGGTTGGAGAAATTCTGCCTCGAAAATCCGGATGCCAAGGGTGTCGTGCTCGAAAGCCACGGCCTGTTCACCTGGGGCGACACGCCCAAGGAATGCTATGAGACGACGATCTCGGTGATCAACCAGGCGATCAACTGGTTCGTGCGCCGATCCGAAGGGGTCGCGATCTTCGGCGGCGAAGTCGTGAAGTCGCTCGACGCGCCGGCGCGCCGCGCCATCGCGGCGAAGCTGATGCCGCGGATTCGCGGCCTGATCTCGGAAAAGAGCCATAAGCTCGGCCATTTCGACGATCAGCCGGCAGTGCTCGAATTCGTCAATTCGAAGGATCTGCGCCCGCTGGCGGCGCTGGGCACGTCCTGCCCCGATCATTTCCTGCGCACCAAGATCCGGCCGCTGGTGATCGAGTTCGATCCGAAGAACCCGGATGTCGATGCCGTCATCGCGCGCCTCGCCGACGACATTGCCGCCTATCGTGTCGGCTACCAGGCTTACTACGACGCCTGCAAGCATGCGGACTCGCCCGCCATCCGCGATCCGAACGCGGTCGTCTATCTGATGCCGGGCGTCGGCATGTTCACCTTCGCCGGCGACAAGGCGACGGCCCGCATCTCCGGCGAGTTCTACGTCAATGCCATCAATGTCATGCGTGGTGCCTCGACGGTCTCCTCCTATGTCGGCCTGCCCGCGCAGGAGGCTTTCGACATCGAATACTGGCTGCTCGAGGAAGCAAAGCTGCAGCGCCTGCCGAAGCCGAAGGCGCTGGCCGGCCAGATCGCGCTGGTCACAGGCGGCGCCGGCGGCATCGGCCGCGCCACCGCCAACCGGCTGCTGCGCGAAGGCGCCTGCGTCGTGCTCGCCGATATCGACGAAGCGGCGCTCGCCGGCGCCCACGAAGAGCTGTCGAAGACCTACGGAAAAGATTTCGTGCGGCCGGTGCGGATCGATGTGACATCGGAGGATCAGGTGACTGCCGGCTTCGCCGAAACAGCGGTCGAATTCGGCGGCATCGACATCCTGGTCTCGAATGCCGGTCTTGCCTCCTCGGCGCCGATCGAGGAGACGACGCTGGCGTTGTGGAACAAGAACATGGACATCCTGTCCACCGGCTATTTCCTGGTTTCGCGCGAGGCCTTCCGGCTGTTCCGTGCCCAGAAGATCGGCGGCAACGTCGTCTTCGTCGCGTCGAAGAACGGGCTCGCCGCTTCGCCCAACGCCGCCGCCTATTGCACCGCCAAGGCGGCGGAAATCCATCTCGCGCGCTGCCTGGCGCTGGAGGGCGCGGAGGCGCAGATCAGGGTCAACGTCGTCAATCCCGACGCCGTGCTGCGCGGCTCCAAGATCTGGACCGGCGAGTGGAAGGAGCAGCGCGCCGCCGCCTACAAGATGTCGACCGACGACCTGGAAGAACATTACCGCTCGCGCTCGATGCTGAAGCGCTCGGTGTTTCCCGAAGACATTGCGGAAGCGATATACTTCTTCGCGTCCGACATGTCGGCCAAATCGACCGGCAACATCGTCAATGTCGACGCCGGCAACGCGCAGAGTTTTACGCGGTAAACTATCGACGGCGGCGCTGCCCCTCACCCTTACCCTCTCCCCGTGAAGAACGGGGAGAGGGGGACGCCAGCGCTGGAGCGCTTCCCTTCTCCCCGTCACTATACGGGGAGAAGGTGCCGGCAGGCGGATGAGGGGCAGCGCCGACGAATATTGGGGAGGATACAATGTCCGAACAGATCATCTCAGCCGACCTCGTCTCTAGCCACAACGCCGCGCGCAAGGCCGATCTCGAGCGCGACTATGCCTCGCTCGGCGAGCGCCTCGACCGGCGCGGCATCGCCATCGACGTCATTCGCGACAAGGTGGAGAAATTCGGCGTTGCGATCCCGTCCTGGGGCGTCGGCACCGGCGGCACGCGCTTCGCCCGTTTCCCCGGCGCCGGCGAGCCGCGCGACATCTTCGACAAGATCGAGGACTGCGCCGTCATCAGCCAGCTGACGCAGGCGACGCCCACCGTCTCGCTGCACATTCCGTGGGACAAGGCAGATCCGAACAGGCTGAAGCAGGCGGCCTCCCGCTTCGGCCTCGGCTTCGACGCGATGAACTCCAACACCTTCTCCGACGCCAGCGATCAGAAGCTCTCCTACAAGTTCGGCTCGCTGTCGCATGCCGATGCCGGCACGCGCCGCCAGGCGGTCGAGCACAATCTCGAATGCATCGAGATCGGCAAGACGCTTGGCTCGAAGGCGCTGACGGTGTGGATCGGCGACGGCTCGAACTTCCCCGGCCAGGTCAATTTCGCAAAGGCCTTCGAGCGTTATCTCGACGCCATGCGCGAAATCTATGCCGGCCTGCCGGACGACTGGCGGCTGTTCACCGAGCACAAGATGTACGAGCCGGCCTTCTACTCGACGGTCGTGCAGGACTGGGGCACCAACTACATCATCGCCAAGGAACTCGGCGACAAGGCCTTCTGCCTGGTCGACCTTGGCCACCACGCGCCCAACGTCAACATCGAGATGATCGTGTCGCGGCTGATCCAGTTCGGCAAGCTGGGCGGCTTCCACTTCAACGATTCCAAATATGGCGACGACGACCTCGATGCCGGTTCGATCGATCCCTACCGGCTGTTCCTCGTCTTCAACGAGCTGGTCGATGCCGAGCTTTCGGGCGCGAAGGGATTCAATCCCGCGCATATGCTCGACCAGAGCCACAACGTCACCGATCCGATCGAGAGCCTGATGCTGTCGGCCGTCGAGGTGCAGCGCGCCTACGCGCAGGCGCTGCTGGTCGACCGCAAGGCGCTGGAAGGCTTCCAGGAGGAGAACGACGCGCTGATGGCGACGCAGACCTTGAAGGTCGCCTACCGCACCGATGTCGAGCCGATCCTCGCCATGGCGCGGTTGAGAACCGGCGGCGCCATCGATCCGGTCGCCGCCTATCGCGAGGCCGGCTACCGGGCGAAGGTCGCGGCGGAACGGCCGGCGGTAGCCGGTGGCGGCGGCGGGATTGTGTAATCAACTTCTTCCGTCGATCCGACGGGCGAGGGCGGCGCTTGAGCACCCCCCTCCGTCCTGCCGGACATCTCCCCCGCAAGGGGGGAGATCAGCAGTTCCGCCGACGGCGCTGTTCCTGCAACATCGTCGATTGGCGAAAGCGACGGCGACGTCCAATCTCCCCCCCTTGCGGGGAGATGTCCGGCAGGACAGAGGGGGGTGTGACGGATCGCCAACCGTCACAATTGGCTGGACTCACCCACCCCAACGGTCTTTCCTAGGCGTCCCCCGCCAGGAGCCCCGCCATGCATCTCACTCGCCGGACGCTGATCGCCGTCAGCCTTTCGCTCACCTTTATCTTTGCACAATCGACCGCCATCTTCGCCGCTTCGCCCGCCCCGGCGAAGGGCGAGCATGGCATGGTGGTGACCGCCCAGCACCTTGCCACCGAGGTCGGCGTCGACGTGCTGAAGAAGGGCGGCAACGCCGTCGATGCGGCGGTCGCCGTCGGCTATGCGCTGGCCGTCGTCTACCCGAACGCCGGCAATATCGGCGGCGGCGGCTTCATGACCATCCGCCTCAAGGACGGCCGCTCGACCTTCATCGACTTCCGCGAGCGGGCGCCGCTTGCCGCCACCAAGACCATGTATCTCGACAAGGACGGCAAGCCGATCAAGGGCGCCAGCCTCGACGGTTATCTCGCGGTCGGCGTGCCGGGCTCCGTGGCCGGCTTTGAGCTGGCGCGCGAGAAATACGGCACAGTTTCGAGGCAGGACCTGATGGCGCCGGCAATCGCCTATGCCAAGGACGGCTTCGTCCTCAACCAGGGCGACGCCGCTTCATTTGCCGGCAGCGCCGACCGGCTGGCGAAGGATCCGGCGGCGGCCGCGATCTTCCTCAAGCCCGGCGGCAAGCCCTACGGCATCGGCGAGCAGCTCACCCAGCCGGATCTCGCCGCCTCGCTTTCAGCGATCTCGGAAAAGGGGCCCGACGCCTTCTACAAGGGGCCGCTTGCCGATGCCATCGTCAAGGCAAGCGGCGCCAAGGGCGGCATCCTCGCAAAGGACGATTTCGAACAATACGCAGTGCGCGAGCTGAAGCCAGTGACCTGCTCCTATCGAGGCTACGAGATCATCTCCTCGCCGCCGCCGAGCTCGGGCGGCGTCATCATCTGCGAGATCCTCAACGTGCTCGAAGGTTATCCGCTGTCCTATCTCGGCGCCGGCTCGGCCGAGACGGTCCATGTCATGGTCGAGGCCATGCGCCACGCCTATGTCGACCGCAACTCGGCGCTCGGCGATCCTGATTTCGTCGACAATCCGGTCTCGAAGCTGCTCGACAAGGACTACGCCAAGGACATCCGCGACAAGATCGACCCGTTCCGCGCCGGCGTCTCGAAGGATCTGATGCCGAAGGGTTTCGGTGAGTCGAAGGAAACCACCCACTATTCGATCATCGACAATGACGGCAACGCGGTGGCGGTGACTTACACGCTGAACGGCTCCTTTGGCGCCGGCGTGGTCGCCGATGGCACCGGCATCCTGCTCAACAATGAGATGGACGATTTCACCCAGAAGCCCGGCGTGCCGAACCTCTACGGGCTGGTCCAGGGCGAGGCCAACGCCATCCAGCCGAAGAAGACGCCTTTATCCTCGATGAGCCCGACCGTGGTCACGAAGGACGGCAAGCCGTTCATGGTTATCGGCAGCCCGGGCGGCTCGCGCATCATCACCATCACGCTGGAGGCGATCGTCAACGTCATCGACCACGACATGAACATCCAGGAAGCGATCGACGCGCCGCGCATCCACCATCAGTGGTTGCCCGACACCGTCTATGTCGAGCCGTTCGGGCTCTCGCCGGACACCGAGAGGCTGTTGGCCGGCATGGGCTATCACCTCGATCTCGGCGACCAGAGCTGGGGCCAGGCGGCCGGCATTCTGGTCGGCGGCAAGAGCCTGGCTGAGATCGAGAAGGGCGGCGGCGCCCGCTACAACGGCGCCATCGACAGCCGGGCAGCTTCCGGTGAAGCGCTGGGCTATTAGATCAGATCACCAGCGTAAGGGTCGAGCCGATAAGCATCACGGCGGCGATGGCAACGAAAAGCGCGTAGATGCGCGGCCGGTCGAGCAGCAGCGCATTGCCCGAGATCCAGGCGGCCGTGGCGCCGCCGAGCGCGAACAGGAAGCCGTTGCGATGGCCCCAGTTCATGGACGCAGCCATCAGGCCGCCGATGATCAGCGCGCCGAACACGATGATGACGGCTACGGCATATTTCTCGAAATCGCTGCCGCGGCCCATCGCCGGCCCCATCGCATTGAGATTGGGCAGATCGTCCGGATCGAAGGGGCTGGCCGAGCCGTATTCGTCTTGACCGAGGGATTCGCGCATCATTCGTTCTCCGCTGGGCGGCAACAAACCATCAACGCTCGCCGAGCGCAACCGGCATCGCCAACGCAGCCCTGCATTCGCCCATTGCCTGGTGCCGACGTGCCACGGTTTCCCGGCAGGGCTCAACGGCTGAGGGTGTGGCGCGGTTCCACGGCTTGATCTATCTGGAAAAATCGCTGCGCACGATGCCGTGCCGCTGCAGCTTGTCGTAGAAGGTCTTGCGCGGAATGCCGAGCGCCTCGATCGTGCGCCGGACATCGCCGTCGTTGCGACCAAGTGTCTCGCGGATGATCTCGGCCTCATAGCGCTCCAGCCGTTCCGGCAACGGCATTGCGGCGTCCGAATCGACCGGCTGAGGGGAAGGGCTGCCGCCGATCTCCTCCAATCCGAGCACGAAGCGCTCGGCGAAATGGGCGAGCTCGCGGACATTGCCGGGCCAGTCATGTTCTCTCAGATGGCGCTGGACGGCGGCCGGCGCCGCGGGCACCGTGCGATGGAAGCGGGCCGCGGCGCGCTCGGCGAAATAGCCGAACAGCAGCGGCACGTCGTCCCGGCGCTCGCGCAGCGGCGGGATCGAGAGCGTCACCACATTGAGCCGGTAATAGAGGTCCTCGCGGAAAGCGCCGCGCTGGCTCGCGTCGCCGAGATCGACCTTGGCGGCGGCGACGACGCGCAGGTCGACCGGCCGGACCTCGTTGGTACCGAGCGGCGTCACCTCGCGCATTTCCAGCACGCGCAGCATCTGCACCTGCGTCGAGGCCGGCATGCTTTCGATCTCGTCGAGGAACAGCGTGCCGCCGCTCGAATGCTCGATGCGGCCGACGCGCTTCTTCTGCGCGCCGGTGAAGGCGCCGGCCTCATGGCCGAACAATTCGCTCTCGATCACCGTCTCCGGCAGCGTGCCGCAGTTGAGCGCCACGAAGTTGCCCTTGGCGCGGCGGCTCCAGCGATGCAGCAGGCTCGCCACCACCTCCTTGCCGGAGCCGGTCTCGCCGGTCACCAGCACGTCGACATCGGTGTCCGCGATTTGCCTCAGCGTGCGGCGCAGCCGCTCCATCGCCGGCGTCTGGCCGATCAGCGGCAATCCCTCCTGCGCCTGCTCGGCCGCCTCGCGCAAGGCGCGGTTCTCCATCACAAGGCGGCGCTTCTCCGCCGCGCGCCATACACTTTGCGCCAGCCGGTCGGCGGCGAACGGCTTGGTGATGAAGTCGTAGGCGCCGTCCTTGATCGCCTTGACCGCCATGGCGATATCGCCATGGCCGGTGACGAGGATGACGGGGATATCCGGGTCGAGGTCGACCACGCGGTCGAAGAGCTGCAGTCCGTCCATCTCAGGCATGCGGATGTCAGACACCACGACGCCGGCAAAGCTCGCCTCGAGGCCGGCGAGTGCCTCGCTTGCCGAGGCAAAGGCTGAGACAGCAAAGCCGGCGAGCTCCAGCGTCTGCCGCGTCGCCTTGAGCAGGTCGCTGTCGTCGTCAATCAGGATGACCGGGTTGCCGTTCATGATGCCGCGCCGGCTTTCGAGAAATGGACGGTGAAGCGGGTGCCCTGCTCGCTGCTCGACACCTCGATGCGCCCGCCATAGTCGGCGACGATATCCTTGGAGATGACGAGGCCGAGCCCAAGCCCCCTTTCCTTCGACGTATTGAACGGCGTGAACAGCGACTTCAGGATCGCGGGCGGGATGCCAGGGCCGTTGTCGGAGACGATCAGCGCAACGCCGTCGGCGGTTTCGGACGCGGACACTTCGACCCGCGCGTCGTCGCGGCCCTCGAGCGCTTCCAGCGCGTTCTGGAACATGTTGATCAGCACCTGCTCCAGCCGCAGCCGGTTGCCCATTACTTTCAGCGTCCGCGGCGGCAGCGTGATCGCCAGCGCGTCCAGCCGGCCGGCAAAGCGGCTTCTGAGCAGCACCACGGCGCCTTCGATGACGCCACGCAGTTCGACCGGCTCGGCCGCCGTGCGGCCCTTGCGGGCGAACGCCTTCAATTCCTCGGTGATCGAGCCGATGCGCTCGGTCAGCGCGGCGATCGCGCCGAGATTCTCCTCGGCGGAATCATTCTGCTTGCGCTCCAGGAAGACACGGGCGTTGTCGGCATAGGCGCGGATCGTCGCCACCGGCTGGTTGATCTCATGCGCGACGCCGGCCGCCACCTGGCCAAGCGTTGCAAGGCGGTTGGCCTGCACCAGCTCCTGCTGCATGACCTGCAGCTTCGCCTCGGTGCTGCGATGATCGGCGATCTCGGCCTGCAGACGGTCGCGCGCGAGGCTGAGATCCTGCGTGCGCTCGACGACGCGGCGCTCCAGTTCGGCGCGCGCCGCCTGTTCGGCCGCGATCCGCATCTGGGCGGACTGTCGGCGCCACAACAGATAGGCGACTAAAGCGATCAACGGAACGATGACGCCGAGTGCCAAGAGCCGCATTTCGCGCTGGGCCGAAGCAATCGGCGCTTCGGCCGGAACGAGATAGTCGAGCCGCCACGGTGTCGAGGGCACGGCCGTGGACAGCCGCAGATATTCCGCGTCGCTGCCGCCAGGCGTGATCGCATGGACCAGCGTGACATCGGGGCTGAGCGGTTGCGGCCTCGTGATCGGCAAAGCTACGAGCGGAGCGCCGCCGAACTGCTGGCTGGCGCGGATGTCGGCAAGCACCGGGGCGGCCAAGGGCGCCGTCGTCATGAAGCGCCAGGAGGGCACGCTGGTGATCAGCACCACGCCATGCTCGTCGCTGACATAGGCCGGGCGGTTGGCCTCATGCCAGTCGGCCTCGAGCTGGTCGAACTCCATCTTGACCACGACGACGCCGAGCGGTCCGGCGGCGCCGTCGACGCGGCGCGAAATATAGAGGCCAGGGCGCTTGCTGACATTGCCGAGCGCGAAATACTCGGCCGTGCCGGATTGCATGGCGCCCGAGAAATAGGCGCGAAAACCATAGTCGTTGCCGACGAAGCTCACCGGCTCGCGCCAGTTGCTCGAGGCGATCGCGAAGCCGTCGATGCCGGTGACATAGAGCACCGAGGCCTTGGTGCCCGAGACCAGCCCTTCCAGCTTGCGGTTCAGCACGTCGATCGAGGCGGGGCTGCGCTCAGTCAGCGCGTCATGCACCTGCTGGTCTTCGGACAAAAGCAGCGGCAGCGCGCGCGGATTCTCCAGCACCGCGCGCAGCAACGCTACCTTGAGATTGGCATCGGTGCGACCCTGCGCGGACAGCGCCTCGATCTCGGTCGAGCGGCCGTAGAGCCCGGCGCCGTAGAGCGCCGCAAGCACGATCAGCAGCGCTATTCCCGCAAACAGCAGCCAGGCGCGCCGCGCACGCCCGGCGAGCAGTTCGGGCGTCAAGGAGAGGGCAGCGGCATGGCGTTGCAGCATACCGCATTTGTGCATGATTTCGCACAAAGCACAATTCGACCTATGCGGATCACCGCACGGCGCGCGAGAAAAATACGGATCATCAGGCCGAAAACCCCAGCGGAATCAATGAGCGCGGCTTCGAGGTGGAATCTGGCACGCACATTGCAAAGTCATCCGCAGCAGTCGCGAGGCTGTGGAGGTCAACTGCCCCAGGGAGGTCGAGCTTTCTCGATCGGGGCTGAACGGAGGATACGATGCAGACAGCTATCGCTGCCGCGGAACTGCGCGGCAAGGTTCCCTTTTATCGGCATCTCTATGTGCAGGTCCTGGTGGCGATCGCCGCCGGCATCCTGCTCGGCCATTTCTATCCCGACTTGGGTGCTTCGCTGAAGCCGCTTGGCGATGCCTTCATCAAGCTGGTCAAGATGGTCATCGCGCCGGTGATCTTCCTCACGGTGGCAACCGGCATCGCCGGCGTCTCCGACCTGCACAAGGTCGGCCGCGTCGCCGGCAAGGCGATGATCTATTTCCTCGTCTTCTCGACGCTGGCGCTTGTCGTCGGCCTGGTCGTCTCCAATGTCATCCAGCCCGGCGCCGGCATGCACATCAATCCGGCGACGCTCGACGCCTCGAAGGTCTCGACCTTCACCGAGAAGGCGCATGACACGACGATCGTCGGCTTCCTGATGAACATCATCCCCGACACCATCATCGGCGCCTTCGCGCAGGGCGATATCCTGCAGGTGCTGTTCTTCTCGGTGCTGTTCGGCGTGGCGCTGGCGTTGGTCGGCGAGCGCGGCCGCCCGGTGGTCGATTTCCTGCAGGCGCTCACCGCGCCGATCTTCCGCCTCGTCGCCATCCTGATGAAGGCGGCTCCCATCGGCGCCTTCGGCGCCATGGCCTTCACCGTCGGCAAATACGGCATCGGCGCGATCGCCAATCTCGCCTTCCTGATCGGCACCTTCTACCTGACGTCGCTGCTCTTCGTGCTGGTCGTGTTGGGTGCGGTGGCATGGTATAACGGCTTCTCCATCCTGGCGCTGATCCGCTACATCAAGGAAGAGCTGCTCCTGGTGCTAGGCACGTCGTCGTCGGAGGCAGCCCTTCCCGGCCTGATGGCCAAGATGGAACGTGCCGGCTGCAACCGCTCGGTGGTCGGCCTGGTCATCCCGACCGGCTATTCCTTCAACCTCGACGGAACCAACATCTACATGACGCTGGCAGCGCTGTTCATCGCCCAGGCGACCGACACGCCGCTGACCTTCGGCGACCAGATCCTGTTGCTGCTCGTCGCCATGCTGAGCTCCAAGGGTGCCGCCGGCATCACCGGCGCCGGCTTCATCACTTTGGCCGCCACGCTGTCGGTCGTGCCTTCGGTGCCCGTCGCTGGCATGGCGCTGATCCTCGGCGTCGACCGCTTCATGTCGGAATGCCGGGCGCTCACCAACTTCGTCGGCAATGCGGTTGCGACCATCGTCGTGGCGCGCTGGGAAGGCGAGCTCGACCAGAAGCAATTCGCCGCCGCCATGGCCGGCCAGTTGCCGGAAGAGGCGGACCTGGCGCTGTCGGGCGGTCTCCAGCCAGCCTGATTGGTCAGGCATCCTCCCGAGCCTGGATAGGCCGTGGCGCTCGCCGCGGCCTGTTCTTTTTGTCGGCCGCCGCATAGGGTGGCGCAGGCCGGCATCCTTCCCGGCGCATTCGAGCGTGAGGGGCCGGCGAATGAGCAGCGCGTTTCCCGAGATCTACCTTGCCCGTCATGGCGAGACGGAGTGGAGCGCCTCGGGCAAGCATACCGGCCGCACCGACATTCCGCTGACCGCGAAGGGCGAAGAGGCCGCGCGGGACGTTGCGGAGCGTCTCAAGGGCTTGACCTTCGAAGCCGTCTGGTCGAGCCCGTCGCAGCGCGCCTTCGACACCTGCCGGCTTGCGGGGTTCGGCGAGCGCGCGGTGAAGAAGGCCGACCTGCAGGAATGGGACTATGGCGCCTATGAAGGCGTGACGACGAAGGAAATCCTTGGCCAGCGCCCCGGATGGAACGTGTTTCGCGACGGCTGCCCGGGCGGCGAGACGGCGGCCGATGTCGGCGCCCGGGCCGATGCCGTCATCGCCGGGCTGCGTGCCGTCGCCGGCAATGTGCTGATCTTTTCGAGCGCGCATTTCCTGCGTGTGCTTGCCGCCCGCTGGATCGGTCTGCCGCCGCAGGGTGGCGCGCATTTCGTGCTGGATACCGCGAGCCTCAGCGTTCTAGGCTACGAGCATGATCTGACCGAGCCGGTCATTCGTCGGTGGAACCGGGGATAATCCGGGCTTTATAGCAGATCGACCCTGGCGGTTGGCCGAAACGCTTTTCGTCATCCACGGGCGGAGCAAGGAGCGAAGCGACGCGGCGCAGACCCGAGGATCCATTTACCTATCAGCGTTGCAGCGATGCAGAACGACCCCTGTCTCGCACCGTCTTTACCCCTTGCGCGAGGGTCACGGAATGGATCCTCGGGTCTGCGCGTCCGCTTCGCTCCCGCTCCGCCCGTGGATGACGAAGCTGAGACGTTTCGGCTAGACTCTGACCATCGCCAACTCTTCGGCCGTCAGGTGCCTCGCCTTGCCTTTCGCCAGATCGCCCAACTGCAGCGCGCCGATCGCCACCCTGACCAGCCTGAGCACCTCGATGTCGAAAGCGCCGAGCAGGCGGCGGATCTGCCGGTTGCGGCCCTCGTCGAGCATGATCTCCAGCCAGGCGGTGCGTCCGCCGCTGCGCAATAGCTCGATCGAGCTTGCCGTCAGCAGCTCGCCGTCGACGACGGCGCCTGTACGAAAACGCGCAAGCATCGCTTCGTCCGGCATCGAAGCGATCTGCACGTGATAGGTCTTGGCGACATGCGAGGCCGGATCGAGCAGGCCGTTCGCCCAGCGCGTGTCGTTGGTCATCAGGAGCAAGCCTTCGCTCGCCTTGTCGAGGCGGCCGACCGGCGAGACGAAGGGCAGGTCGAGGTCGGCAATGCAATCATAGACGGTGCCGCGCCCTTCGGGATCGTCGCGCGTGGTGACCAGGCCGCGCGGCTTGTTGAGCATCAGATAGACCTTGCGCTCGGCGACGATGCGCTCGCCGTCGACGGTGATGCGATCGCGATCAGGATCGACGCGTAGCGACGGATTGCTGACCACCTTGCCCATCACGCGCACGCGCCCCTCGGCGATCATCTGTTCGGCCTGCTTGCGCGAACAGAGCCCGAGCTTCGACAGCGCTCGGTTGAGACTGACCTTGGGAGCCGAAGCGGCTTGCTTGGCTTCCGGCCGCGCGTGGATGAACTTGCGTGTCATTCCCGCGCAGATGCCATGCATGGCAATGGCCACGCAAGCCGGCATCGTCCCCTATCCTTGACCCGTTAGTCGTCTTTCAATGTTGACTATTGAACTCATGTTTCATAGTCACCGGCATCGACGATGGATTTTCGAAAGTCGCCATGTGGCAGAAGGAGCGGGGATCGTGACGAACAATCATGGCCTCGCGGGCACCATGCCGGATCGTTCGCCGACGCCCGGCACGAGAACCGACGTGCCACAGGGGCAGCCCTCCCGCATCACCCGGCGCGCTGCGCTAGGGCTCTTCACGCTGCCTTTCGCGGGCATTCGGCAGGTCGCCGCGACGTCGAGGCTGCCGCGCATCGTCTGCCTCGACGATGGTCTGGCCGAGACCTTGCTGATGCTGGGCGTCAGGCCGGTCGCCATCGCCGACCGCAAGGTCTGGGAGGACTGGGTGGTCGAACCGGCGCTGCCGCCAGAGGTCGCCGATATCGGCACGCTGCTCGAGCCCAATCTCGAATTTCTTCAGCAGCTCAAGCCGGACCTGATACTCAGCAGCCCTTATCTGGATGGCATCAAGCCGCTGCTCGGGCGCGTCGCGCCGGTGACGACCATCGGCATCTACGGGGAGAACGGACAGCCCTATCGCAATGCCGTCGAAGCCACGCGGAAACTCGCTCGCCTGGTCGGTAAGGAGGCCGAAGGCGAGGCGTTGATCGAAGCGACCGAGGCAAGCTTGGCAAGGGTCGGGCGGGAGTTGGCGCCGTTTGCCGCCAGGCCGCTCTATGTCGTCTCCTTCATGGATCCGCGCAATGTGCGCGTCTATGGCCGGATGAGCCTTTTCCAGGATGTGTTCGACCGCATCGGCATCCGCAACGCCTGGACCGCCGAGACCAATTACTGGGGGTTCTCGACCGTCGGCATCGACGGCCTGGCGACGATGGATGAGGCGCGTCTTGCCTATCTCGAACCTTTGCCCGCGGGAGCCGGCGGCACGCTGACCGAAAGCCCGGTCTGGAACGCGATGCCCTTCGTGCGCAGTCGCTCGATCATGCGCCTGCCTCCCGTGCTGATGTTCGGAGCGCTTCCCGCCGCTGCCCGCTTCGCCCGCCTGCTTGCCGAAGCGATGACCGCCCATGGCTGAGGACGCTGCCGGCATGGTGCAGAGCCGCACGAGCTTCGCCGGCGCGGCGGTCTCGCGCGCGGGCGGCTGGCCGCTTGGCGCCATCTTGCTCAGCGCGGTGCTCGCCGCGTTTGGCTTGGCGGCGTCGGTCGCCAACCTTACCGCGCAACTGCCGGCGTCGCTCTGGTTCGACGCGACGTTCAGGCCCGACATCGACGACATGCGGCAGGTGCTGGTCCACTATGCCTTCCTGCCAAGGCTTGCCGTCAGCCTGCTCTGCGGCGCGGCGCTCGGCCTGGCCGGTACCATTCTGCAGCAGGTGCTGCGCAACCCGCTGGCCTCGCCCGAAACGGTCGGCGTTTCCGCCGGCGCCTATCTGGCGCTGGCGCTTGCCACGCTCTTCGCGCCCTCGCTGCTCGCCTTCGGGCGCGAATGGGTGGCGCTTGCCGGCGCCTTTGCGGCGTTGGCGGCCGTGCTTGCGCTCTCCTGGCACAAGGGCCTGTCGCCGCTTTCCGTCGTGCTCGCCGGCCTCGTCGTCAGCCTTTATGCCGGAGCGATCGGCGCAGCGCTTGTCGTTCTCAATCACGAATGGCTGGCCGGCCTGTTCATCTGGGGCGCCGGCTCGCTCGGCCAGCAGGATTGGGTGACGACGCTGTGGCTGCTGCCGCGTCTGGGCTTCGCCGCGCTGGCGACCGGCCTGATGACGCGGCCGCTGACATTGCTCGGCCTCGAGGACGAAGGCGCGCGCAGCCTCGGCCTGCCGCTTGGCGTCTATCGTTTCGCCGGGCTCGGCATGGCCGTGGCGCTCATCGCCTTCGTCGTCGCGGCCGTCAGCGTCATCGGCTTCGTCGGCCTCGCGGCCGCGGCACTTGCCCGTATCGGCGGGGCGCGCCGGTTCGGTCAGCGGCTGGTCGTGGCGCCGTTGATCGGCGCCGCGTTGCTATGGGCCGCCGACCAGGGCGTGCAACTCGCAACCGGACCGCGGGGCGACCTGCTGCCGACCGGCGCCATCACCGCGCTGCTCGGCGCGCCGCTGCTGCTCTGGCTGCTGCCTCGCCTCAGCCTCGGCGCTGAACTTCCGGTGCTCGCCGCGGAGCGCCTGCCCAGGCTACGGCGCCCTGGCATGCTGCTCGCGGTATTGGGCCTCGCCATGCTCGTGGCTCTGGTTCTTGCTCTCTCTTGCGGACCCGGGCCGGAAGGCTGGAGCTTCGCCGTCGGCGATCAGTTGCAGCCCTTGCTGTCCTGGCGTTGGCCGCGCGTGCTTGCCGCCCTGTCCGCCGGCGCCATGCTGGCGCTCGCCGGGCTGATGATGCAGCGTCTGGCCGGCAATCCGATTGCGAGCCCCGAGGTTTTGGGCATCAGCGCCGGTGCCGCGCTCGGCATGGTGGTGGCGATGTTTGCCGTCTCCGATCCAGGCCGTCCCCTGCAGACCATGGCTGCCGCCATCGGCGCCTTCGCATCTTTGTTTGTCGTGCTTGCCATCGGTCGCCGCGCCGCCTACGCGCCGGAGCGGCTCTTGCTTGCCGGCATCGCGCTGACGGCGCTGTTCGACGCGCTGATCCTGGTGCTGACCGCCACCGGCGATCCGCGCGCCATGCTTCTCATCAACTGGCTGACCGGCTCGACCTACGGTGTCGATCAAGGCTCGGCGGTCCTGACGGCGTCGATCGCGCTTTGCCTGCTGCTGATGTCGCCGCTGTTCATCCGCTGGCTCGACATGCTGCCGCTGGGCGCGCCGGCGCTGCGCTCGCTCGGCGTCGATGTGGCCAGAACCCGGCTTCTGGTGCTGCTGATGGTCGCCGTGCTGACCGCCGCCTCCACGCTGATCGTCGGTCCGCTGACCTTCATCGGCCTGATGGCGCCGCACCTGGCCCGCCGCCTCGGCCTTGCCCGCGCCTTGCCGCAGGCCGTCGGCGCCGTGCTCGCCGGCGCGCTGATCATGGTTTCAGCCGACTGGATCGGACGCACGGCCATCTTCCCGCGCCAGATCCCGGCCGGCCTCGTCGCCACGCTCATCGGTGGTCCGGTGCTGATGTGGCTGCTGCGCCGCCGCTGATCGCTCGTCTGCGGTGAAGAGGTGGCCGTACCAGCGCGCCCATGCGGGGGCGTTTCGGTGAAGTAGAAGCGGACGGGACGGTCGGCGTGGCGCGAAGTCACGGTTCCGGCGGCGCGCTCAACCGCCGGTAAGGGACGCCGTCGAAGGTTGCCGTCACGAAGCTCTGCACCGACATCCTGCGCTTGCGGCCGTCGCTGCATGCATAGACCGGCCAGCCGGCCTCGCTGCATTCGCTGGCCGCGCAGATGCGCGCAAGGCAGTTGCCGACGGTGAGCCGGAAGCCGCCCTTGCCGGCAAAACCTTGCAGCAGGCTGCCGTCGGCCGAGCGCCATGTCCGCTGGCGAAACTCCGGCCGCAAAGTCAGAGGTTCGAGGGGGACGGCGAGGTTGGCCGTACCGGTACGCGCCATGAGCTGAAGGCGGTAGCGGGCCATTCCGGTCGTATAGGCCGTCACCAGGTCGGACTCACCCAGATAGGCGGCCGCCAGGTCGGAGTTGTCGGTGAGATGAGGCAGCCGCTCGCCCGCTTCTGTCGGCCTCACCAGGGCAACCAGGGCGGCAAAGGCCAAGCAAGCGCGCAACATCTCGATTTCCAGCAGCCATGCATATCCGGCGTGCCAGCGCCCCCGGCTGCCTTCCATACCATCCCGCCAATTGGTTCGCGGTGCAAGCCGCCTCAGCCGGTAGGGGACGGCGGCAGCTCGAACAGGGTGGCGCCGTTCTCCCGCCCCCGGTCGACATAGCCGATGACCCGAAACCATCTTGCGACGTCCGGTCCACGCAGCCAGCTGCGCGAGTGTACGGGAAGGTTGCCGGCGAGCGCCTGGATATGGCGGATGTGGCGCTTGCAGAAGCGAACGGTTGCCGCGCTGAAGAAGTCCTCCTGTGCGGCAAACAGCGTGTCGGCCGCGTCGCCGTGCTCATGCCAGGCGATGATGGCGACGGCCTTGTCGTCCTGGACCAGCGCATGAGCCCGGCCTTCCTTCAGGTTCATCATCAGATTGTCGTAGGCGGCCTTGCTGTCCTTGCCGGCCGCCAGGTACTCGTCCGACATTCGCTTGGACAGGCCGCGGAAAACATCCTCGAGGTCTCCGACCGTCGCTGCGCGCGCTCTCATTTCTCCTCCAAACAGCCCGGGAGGCAGTTTGCCCTATCGACGGGGGATCACCAAGCAAAGCAAATCCGCCGTCGGGCCGATGCGCGCAAATGCATTTCACAATGCCGTGATCGCCGTGCCGCGCTCGTGCGGCGCGCCGGCTTGAGATCGGAACGGCACCACCCCCTTATCACGCAATCAGTAAGGTCGTTGAGCGCCAGGGCCCGACATTCGCAACGACCGCAGATCCTTGCCGCCGAATAGATTTTGGATTATGTCCGCGCCTAATGGACACAGGTGTACATTCAAGCTAAGTTCGCACCGCGCGAAGGTCGACGGCCTTCGTCAATCTGAGCAGGATGGAACGGACCATGGGCTTCAAGGGCGGGGCGAGTTGATTGCGCCGGTTTGGCATCACGCCGGCGGCGCGGCGTCTCAATGCCCTGCGCACGGATGCAATACCACTCGCGTAATGATGCGGGCTTGAGTGCATGACAAGACACTATTCAGCGCTTTCACTCTTCAAGGAAGGCGTCGCCGGTCAGACCGGCTGGGACAAGGCCTGGCGCTCGCCCGAGCCCAAACCGCGTTATGACGCCATCATCATCGGCGGTGGCGGCCATGGCCTCGCCACCGCGTACTATCTCGCCAAGAATCACGGCGTCACCAACGTGGCCTTGCTCGAGAGGGGCTGGATCGGCGGCGGCAACACCGGCCGCAACACCACCGTGGTGCGCTCCAACTATTTCTATCCCGAGAGCGCGGCGATCTACGGGCTGGCGCACAGCCTCTACAGGACGCTTTCGAACGACCTGAACTACAATGTGATGTTCTCCGCGCGCGGCATCCTCACCCTCGCGCACAGCGAAGCGGCAATGGAAACCGCGGCGCGGTCCGTCAACGCCATCCAGGCCAACGGCATCGACTGCGAATTGTTCTCGGTCGAGGACGTGCGCCGCGTCGTGCCGATCTACAATTTCGGCCCGGATGCCCGCTACCCGGTCTATGGCGGCACATGGCAGCCTAGCGGCGGCACCGCCCGTCACGACGCCGTCGCCTGGGGCTATGCGCGCGCGGCCAGCCGTCTCGGCGTCGACATCATCCAGAACTGCGAGATTTCCGGCTTCATCATCGAAAACGGACGCTGCCGCGGCGTCGTCACGTCGCGCGGCGAAATCCGGGCCGAGCGGACGGGAATGGCGGTGGCCGGCCATTCGTCGGTGCTGGCGGCGAAGGCGGGATTCCGGCTGCCGGTCAATTCCTACGCATTGCAGGCCTGTGTGTCCGAACCGGTCAAGCCGATCATCGACACGGTGGTGATCTCGCCGGACACGGGCGTTTATGTCAGCCAGTCGGACAAGGGCGAGTTGGTAATCGGCGGCGCGCTCGACCGCATCCCATCCTATGGCCAGCGCGGCAACTTGCCTGTGCTGGAAGGCGTGATCGCCGGCATGCTCGACATGTTCCCGATCTTCGGCCAGCTGAAGATGATGCGGCAATGGGCGGGCATCGTCGACGTGGTCCCGGATTCCTCGCCCATCATCGGTGAATCGCCGCTGCCCGGCCTGTTCCTCAATTGCGGCTGGGGCACCGGCGGCTTCAAGGCGATTCCGGCCGGCGGCACGCTGCTTGCTCATCTGCTTGCCACCGGCAGGCATCACGACATCAGCCGGCCTTTCGATCTCGACCGCTTCGCCCGCGGCCGGCTGATCGACGAAGCCGCCGGCTCCGGCATTGCCCATTGAAGGTTTAGAAAAAGATGCAGCTCTTTCCCTGCCCGTTCTGCGGGCCGCGCGAAGAAAGCGAATTTCACTATGGCGGCGAGGCCGGCAATCTGAGGCCCGACGGCAGCGACGTGACGGCCGAGCGCTGGGCCGGCTATCTCCACATGCGCGACAATCCGAAAGGGCCGACCCGCGAGATCTGGGTGCATCTTACCTGCGGCGAATTCTTCGCGATGAGCCGCGACAGCGTCAGCCATAAGGTCTCGGGTTCTTCCGCGCTCGGCGAAACGGAGCACGGCGCATGAGCGCTTCGCGTCTCCCCGATGGCGGCAGCGATATCGATCGCGCGCGGCGGCTGACCTTCACCTTCGACGGCAGGCGCGTGGAGGGCTTTGCCGGCGACACGATCGCCTCGGCCTTGCTGGCGAGCGGCCAGGCCGTTGTCGGCCGCAGCTTCAAATATCACCGGCCGCGCGGCATCTGGGGCTCCGGCGTGGAGGAGCCCAACGCATTGGTCGACGTCGAGAGCGCCGACGGCCGCATGCCGAATGCGCGGGCGACGACGGTCCCGGCGAGCGACGGCATCGTGGTCAGGAGCGTCAACGCGTCGCCGACGGCGCTGGCCGACCGCAATGCGGTGCTGGACCGCTTTGCCCGCTTCCTGCCTGCCGCCTTCTACTACAAGACCTTTATGTGGCCGGACTGGCATCTGTTCGAGCCGCGCATCCGCGCGATGGCCGGGCTTGGTGTCGTCGACCGCGACTGGAAGCCGCGCCGGGTGGCGGACCAGATCAACCATCACTGCGACGTCCTGGTGGTCGGCGCCGGACCGGCGGGCCTCGCCGCGGCTGCCGGCGCTGTGGCGGCCGGGCACTCGGTTGTCCTCGTCGACGACAGGACGCATCCCGGCGGATCGCTGCGCCACCGCGCCGGCGAAATCGACGGTGTCGAGGGGACGGCGTGGGTCGATGCGACGGTTGCCAGGCTGAAGAGCCGCGGCCACATCGTGCTCACGGAAACGACCGCCTTCGGCCTCTACGATCACAATCTGGTCGCGCTCAACCAGCGGCACCGCGACGGCCGGCCCGATACGCTGTGGCGCGTGCGGCCGCGCCGCATCGTGCTGGCGACGGGCGCGATCGAGCGGCCGGTTCCGTTCGCCAACAACGACCTTCCGGGGATACTCTCCGCCGACGCGGCGCTCAGCTACCTGCGCCGGTACGGCGTGCTTGTTGGCCGCCAGATCGTGGTCGCCACCAACAACGATAGTGCTTACGAGCCGGCCTCGGCGCTTGCCGCGTCCGGCGCCTCGGTGGCGGTGGTCGATTGCCGGCGCGACGGCGGCGCGCAGGCGAAGACCGGTATTCACGCCCTGGCAGGGCGGATGGTGGCGGCGGCGCGTGGCCGCAATGCCGTCCAGGGCGTGCTGCTCGATGACGGCACGACGCTCGCGGCCGACTGCGTGCTCGTCTCCGGCGGCTGGACACCCACGGTGCACCTGTTTTCGCAGGCAAAGGGCAAGCTCGCCTGGAGCGATCAACTGGCGGCTTTCATTCCGGGAGAGTCAATCGACGGAATCGGCGTGGCCGGCGCCGTGGCCGGCACGGTCTCGCTTTCCGAAACCTTGGCGAGCGGCGCAGCGGCCCTCGGTTCGTTCGGCGCCGCATCGTCGCCCGCGCCGCGCAGCACGGGAGCGGAAGCGACCTTGGGCGTTGTCGGCCTGTGGCCGAAGCCCAAGGCCAAGGGCCGCGTGTGGATCGACTACCAGAGCGACGTCACCGCCAAGGACGTCGAACTTGCGGCGCGGGAGAACTTCGTCTCCGTCGAGCACCTGAAGCGCTACACGACGCTCGGCATGGCGACCGACCAGGGCAAGACGTCGAACCTGAACGGCCTGGCGCTGCTGGCAGACGTGACAGGCCGCGCGATCCCCGAGGTCGGCACCACGACCTACCGGCCGCCATTCACGCCTGTCCCATTTGCCAGCCTGGCCGGAGCGCGCCGGGGCAGCATGCACGCTCCGATCCGCCGCCTGCCGCTGGAGGCAAATCATCGCGCGGCAAGAGGGGTGTTCCAAGAATATGGCGGCTGGCTGAGGCCTGCCTATTACGGGAGCGGCGAAGCCAGGGCCGCAATCCAGGAGGAAGCGCGGCGCGCCCGGCAATCCGTCGCGCTCTTCGACGGATCGACGCTCGGCAAGATCGAGGTGATCGGCCCGCGCGCGGCCGAATTCGTCGACTTCATCTACTACAACACCATGTCGACCCTGAAGCCGGGCCATTGCCGCTATGGCTTCATGCTGTCGGAAAATGGCGTCGTGTTCGACGATGGCGTGCTGGTCCGCCTGGACGAGCACCGCTTCATCGTCTCCTGCTCGTCGTCGCACGTCGCCGCCGTCCATGCCCGGCTGGAGGAATGGCGGCAGGATCGTTTCGGCCGCGATGCCGTCTATATCCATAACGCCACGGCGCAATACGCCACCTTGACCGTTTCGGGTCCGAACGCGCGCGGGTTGGTGGAAGCGCTCGATCTGGGTGCCGCGCTGGACGATGCCAGCCTGCCGCACATGGCCGTCGCCGTCGGCCGCTTTGCCGGCGACGAGGTGCGTATAACCCGGGTCTCCTTCACCGGCGACCGAAGCTACGAAATCTCCATCCGCGCCGACGGGGCCGAGGCGCTATGGGCAAGGATGCAGCAGGAGGGCCGCGCGTTCGACGCCGTTCTGCTCGGGCTGGAATCCTTGATGATCCTGCGCGCCGAGAAGGGCTACATCGTCATCGGCAAGGACACCGACGGCAACATCATGCCGCACGACCTGGGCGTGGCGGGGCCGCGGACCAAACGTACAGGTGAATTCGTCGGCCGGCGTTCGCTTTTCACCGAAGCGGCGAACCGAACCGACCGCAACCAGCTCGTCGGTCTCGCGGTCCGCGACGGCGAGGCGCCGCTGGCGACCGGCGCGCACGGTGTGGAGAAAAGCGGGGGCCGCCTCCGAAGCATCGGCTTCGTCACTTCGAGCTATCAAAGTCCGACCCTGGGGCGCCCGGTTGCCCTGGCGCTCATCGAACGCGGCGCCGCGCGGCACGGCGAAACGATCGACGTTCAACATCTGGGCGTTGTGCGGCAGGCCACCATAGCCGCGCCGTGCGCCTTCGATCCGGACGGGAAGCGGCTGCATGCGTAACCTTGCCGAAAAGTGGCCGGCAGCGCCGGACTGGACCACCGCAACGCTGAACAAGGACGGCCTCGGCGTGCGCACGCTTGGCGGGCTGATCCAGCTCCTGGTCAGCGGCGACCTGACGGCCTGGTCGCAGGCCTCCGGCCTCGCGGGTGAGGGCGTCGGAGCCGGCGCGGTTGCCAGCGGCGACAAATACATGGTGCGGATCGCGCGCGATCGCGTTCTTGCCGTCGGTGAACGGCCATTCCCCATCGCGGCCGGCTGGCACGAGGCCGGTTTCGCGGTCTCGGTCATGGACGCCGGGCTGCATGTGTTCGAGATCGAGGGGCCGGGTCTGGCCAGTCTGGTCGCGCGGGGCACTGCGCTCGATCCGGGACAGGCAAGTCGCTCGGCCTCGATCCTTTTCGCCGGCGTCAATGTGCTCTTCTACCGCTTCGGCAATCCCAACCGGGGGCGTCTCCACGTTGACCGCGGTTTCGCGCCCTATCTTTGGGAATGGCTCGAAAAATCGGCAGCATTGTAGCGGCTCGGTTTCGGGTCTATCTAGAGCAATTCCAGGAAAAGTGTGTAACGGTTTTCCGACCGGAATTGCGTCAAAACAAAGAGATAGAGCGGTTCGCCGTTTCCGTGAAACGGTGAAACGCTCTAGCCCCGGTTGAATTTGTCTGGCTCGCTATGCTCTCCGATTCCAGAGTTGAAGACGTCGTGCGACGGCCCGGTCTGATCGGCAACACCAAGGTGACGCGCGAGGACTGGATGAAGCTCGCGCTGGAGACGCTGATCTCCGAGGGTGTGGAGGCGGTGCGCGTGCTTGCGCTCGGGCAGAAGCTGAACGTCTCCCGCTCCAGCTTCTACTGGTATTTCAAGAGCCGCCAGGACCTGCTGGATCAGCTTCTGGACCATTGGCGCAACAATAATACCCGATTCATCGTCGAGCAGGCCGGCCGGCCCGCCGCGTCGATAACTGAGGCCGTGCTCAACGTCTTCGAGTGCTGGCTGGACGAGAAGCTGTTCAATCCGCGGTTGGATTTCGCTGTGCGCGCCTGGTCGCGCCAGTCCGCCGAAGTGCACCGGATCGTGACCGAGGAGGACGATGCGCGGGTCGACGCCATCCGGGCGATGTTTTCGCGGCACGGCTACGCGGACACGGAAGCGTTCGTGCGGGCGCGCGTGCTGTACTTCACCCAGATCGGCTACTACTCGCTCGAAATCGTCGAGCCGGTGAGCAATCGTCTCTTCCTGACGCCGGCCTACCTGCTCACCCACACGGGCAAAGAACCGCGCGATGGCGAGGTGGAGGCCTTCGCCGAAAAGATGCTGGCGCGAAGCCGCAACTGAGCAAGGCCGACTGATCGACGCTGCTGAGCACCGTGGGCCGCATCACCTCAATTCAGGTCGCGCGGAAACTCCTTGACCTCTTCGCGATCGATGCGCGGAAAGTCACGCTGCGACCGGCAAGTGCTACAGCTTTCCTACTCCGTCGTGTTAGCTTTTTTTCTCCGCCGATTGGCGTGCGACTGCGCGACGGCGATTTTTAACTCGGGTGCGATCTCCAGCGGCGCATTCTCTGCCCCATGTGGGTTCTGTAGCCCCTGGATGTGGACGGTCGGAAATGGAAGTTCGATGCCCTGCTCCTTGAAGACTTGGCGCAGGCGTACATAGAATTTGCCTTTCATACCGAAGGCGCCTCCCGGTCTGGTTGTCACCTTGACCCTCAATACGATGCCGTACTCGCCAAACTCCTGTATGCCCTGCATCTTGATCGGTTCGAGCACCCAGTGCTTGAACTCGGGATCTTCCGCCAGTTCAAGGCCGATTCGCTTGATCAGTTTGCGAGCGAGGTCGATATCGGTGTCATAGCCGACGGTGATGTTGAATTTGTCGGTAACCCAGTCACGGCTCTGGTTCTGGACTGCCCCGAGTTCACCGAAAGGTATTGTGAACAGCGGGCCACGATGGTGGCGCAGCTTCACCGAGCGCAGCGAAAAGCTCTCCACCGTTCCCACATAGCGGCCGGATGTAATGTATTCGCCAACGCGAAACGCATCGTCGAGCAGAAAAAACACCCCCGAAATGACGTCCTTGACGATGGTTTGTGCCCCAAATCCCACCGCGACGCCAACGACGCCGGCGCCGGCGATCAGCGGGCCGATCTGGATACCCACCGAGGCGAGTATCATCAGCACCGCCATCACGACGATTACTGCAAGCAGAATGTTCTGGATGATCGGCAACAGCGTGCGCAGGCGAGCCTGCTGAGGATCGAGGGTCGGGACGTCCTCCTCGCCCATCACCGCGTGCGGTGTTTCGATGCCCAGCTTTCGTTCGATCAACGCTTTGATGATCGACCAGCCGAAATCGGCGGCAAGCGCAATGACGATGATATTGATCAGGCCGCGCAGTACGAGCATGGTCGTCGTATCGCCGTCTTGCATGGACTGCATGTCCAGACCCCAGATACGCGCGAGAAAATAAGCCGCCGCCAGGATGAAGATCATCCGGATTCCGCGATCGATGACAGCGATCGTCACCGCCGGGATCGTAGGCCGGCCAGCTTCTTCCGAACCCGGTCGCAGGACGAAATTGACCCCGCGCTGCGCCAGCACGATCGCCAAAGGCAGGAAGAATGCGGCGAAGGTGAACCAGAAGAGTATATAAAGGCCGGCGATGCGCTGCAGGAACAGAACGACGAAATAGGAAGTCAGCAACCACGTCGCTGCCGTATGATGCGCACCCTCTCGCTGTGTTCTTGGCCGACGCCAAATCGCAAGTAGCAAGAGCAGCAGCAGCACGAAATCGGCGCCCACCGACAGGACCATCATTCCGTCCCGGTCGATGCCGAGACCCGGCAAGAGGATAAACGCGGCGGCGAAGAAGGCGAAGACGCCGACGACCCGGGGTAGCCAATAGAACCAATGGTCAGCCGTCTCGTTTGTGATCGGCAAAGCGCGAACCTCGACGGCGTTCTCGACCTGCATGAAGGAAGGTACGAGCATGGCTGCGAGGTACATGCGCACAGCCGCTGTGGCGACTGCAGCCATCAGAAATGTCAGCACGATCTCGCGGATAAGCATTGGCCAGTCGAACAACATGAACGCGCCGGCGCTGCCCAGCGCGAACGAGACGATCAGCAGGCTGGAATAGAGCGTGCGGCCGCCAATCTTCTTGGCCCGCCCGATGGGTGTGTCCTTCGGCTGCGCGATGATCCAAAGACGAAACGGACGGGTGAGCCTGTACGTTGCCCAGGTGAGCGCCACGCCGGCAGCGATGAACATCGCGATCAGCAAAAGCACGCCGGCCGATCCCTTGCTGGACATATCGTCCATGGTCTCTGCCCGAACGCGCGCGAACTGGCCTGGCAGCAAGGGCAAAGTTCGCGCGATTCTTTCGATATGATGCTTGATCCCATCGAGTGCAGAGGACGCCATCGTATTCATCTGGCCCGGTGCGGCCACGGCGTTGGGCGATGCGTCGGCCGGCGAAGCTCCTGCCTCTGCAGGCGCTCCGGTTGACCCGGCGTTTTGATTTCGTTGTCCGGCCATCCAGGCCTTCACCGACGGATCGTCGAGAAGCTCGAATAGCTGTTTGACCTTTTCAGGCGGGACGCTCGCCGGCGCCTGCGCCAGTGCCGGGCCAGCCAACAGGAGAGCGATCACGAAGACAAGCGGCCTGGCAATCAGAGCTAACATCGCTGTCAGATCTCCGAGACGTCGTGGCAGGCGCGCCAGGTTCCTGGCTCCCAATCGTCGAATCATGAGTGGCATCGTACTGTAATCTTTCGGTCAAATCGGCAAGCAACGACATCTATGTCCGTTGTTGCCCTACCTTGAAGAAACCGATGTTGCGGGGCAAGACGTCATCGTTGCGAGTTCGCGCCGGGTACTTGGCGGTGTTTATTTAGCCATCGGGGCAGGGCATTCCGACCTCGGCCTCCAGCGGAAGCGTTGGCTGCCGGGACCTGGGCATGCAAGCCGGCCTTCGGAAGGCCAGGGACGATCTGCCGCTGGCCGAGATCGCGCAACGCACGGGTTTCACACATCAGGCGCATATGAACCGTGTCGTGACCAGATTGAAAGGCCTCTCGCAGGCCGGCTGCGGTCCCGTGGGCGCGCTTCAGAATCGTAAAACAGAAAGGAGGGTCGATGCTCAAACGCCCGCAACAAGGCGATTTACATCGCGCTCGGCATCCTGCCCGACGGCAGCGAGGAGATACTGGGCATCTGGATCGAGCAAACGGAGGGCGCCAAGTTCTGGCTGCGCGTCATGAATGAACTGAAGAACCGTGGTGTCGCCGACATCTTCATTGCCGTCGTCGACGACTTGAAGGTTTTCCAGAGGCGATCAACGCCGTTTTCCCGCAGACGGTCGTGCAGACCTGCGTCGTGCACCTGATGGCGCGCGAGATGGTTCCACAACAATAGGCGCCGTGCGACGCCCGGCGACCTTGTCCTTTCGCATGCCGATCAGGCATCAGGTATATTGGCGAGACAGCGGGATTCGCCTTCATCTTTTGGATACCGCTTTCCCCTTTCCGGCTCAGGCGATCACAAAGCCTATCTGACAGGCATTCCACAGAATAGGTTCGAATTGGTGATAGCCGGCCACTTTCAGCCACGAGGCGCTGTCACGCGGCGGCTCGAATTGGACAACATTGTCGAAGGCTGTATAGCGGACGACGATCCGCTTGAAGGCACTATCAAGCAGAGCGTGCGCCATCCTTGGACGCTGTTGGGTAATACAAATTGAAAATTGCGCCCTCATGTTCCACAACAGGTAGACCCGCGTGGGCGGTTTCGGATACTGCGGAGCCGCCCACGGTTCTCAAGGCGAGAATTCTAAGAGACGTTCAACAATGACCCAGCACGCACAAGACGCTCGAATTCTCATGTACAGCCACGATACGTTCGGGCTCGGCCACTTGCAGCGCTGCCGGACGATCGCGCATTCCCTGGTCGAGGATTTCCACGGACTTCAGGTGCTTATCATTTCGGGTGCGACCATCGCTGGCGCCTTCGACTACCGCGCCCGTGTCGACTTCGTGAAGATCCCCAGCGTCATCAAGTTGCGCAACGGCGAATACACCTCGCTGGAGAAGGATATCGATCTGCATGAGACGCTGAGGATGCGCCAGTCGATCATCCGCCACACGGCCGAGACCTTCCGGCCGGATATCTTCATCGTCGACAAGGAACCGCTCGGCCTGCGCGGTGAGATCGAGGATACGCTGTCCTACCTCAAGACGCGGGGCACCACGCTCGTGCTTGGCCTGCGCGAGGTGATGGACGCGCCGCATCTGCTCGAAGCAGAGTGGGCACGCAGGGATGTGATGCGCAAGATAGGCCTGTTCTACGACAAGGTCTGGGTTTATGGTCCGCCGGATTTCTACGATCCGTTGACCGGCCTGGATGTGCCGCCTGCGGTCAGGGCAAAGATGAAGTTCGTCGGTTTCCTGCAACGGAGCCTGCCGCAGAACGAGTTGCCCGGCCACCGGCCCGAGGGCGACTATATCCTCGTTACCACCGGCGGCGGCGGTGACGGCGCCGAACTGATCCACGACGTCATCGATGCCTATCAGCAGGATCCGCAATTGCAGCATAGGGCGCTGATCGTGCTTGGGCCCTACATGCCGGCACGCAAGCGCAACAAGCTGCGCAAGAAGGGGGCCAAGATCCCCTATATCAAGATCATCGACTTCGACAACCGCATGGAGGAGCTGATTGCCGGCGCCAAGGCGGTTGTCGCGATGGGCGGTTACAACACCTATTGCGAGATCCTGTCTTTCGACAAGCCCGCGCTGATCGTGCCGCGCGTCGAGCCCCGCGAGGAACAACTGATCCGAGCACGGCGCGCAGCCGAACTCGGCCTCATCGAAATGCTTTTGCCGGAAAAAGCCGAGGACTCCCAGCGGTTTGCCGATGCACTGGAGGTGTTGCCGGACCGGCCCCGCCCATCGCAGAGCAATCCGCATCTGACGCTGGAAGGGCTGCCTCATATTTCCGAAATCGTCGCCGAACTGCTCGACCGGCGGGCCGGCCTTCACCTTTCGGTCATCGAAGGCATGAGCTGAGTTGCAACATCGCAAAATCGTCGTGGTTCTGAAGGGCTATCCGCGGCTGTCGGAAACCTTCATCGCGCAGGAGCTGCTCGGTCTGGAGCGTGCGGGGTTCGACCTTATACTCGTCGCGCTCAGGCGGCCGACCGACGCAAAACGCCACCCCGTCCATGACGAGATCAAAGCGCCCGTCCATTATCTGCCGGAATATCTGCATGAAGAGCCGCTGCGCGTAGCCCGCTCGCTGTTTGCTTATCTGCCGCGGCCGGGCTTCTGGCGCGCGCTCGGATCGCTGGCTACCGATATCCGCCGCGACTTTACGCGCAATCGCGCGCGCCGCTTTGGGCAAGCGCTCGTGCTGGCAGCCGAATGGCCGCAAGACGCGGGCTGGCTGCATGCACATTTCGCGCACACACCGGCATCGGTGACGCGCTACGCCAGCCAGCTTCGTGGACTGCCTTGGAGTTGCTCGGCCCATGCCAAGGACATCTGGACTTCGGCGGACTGGGATCTGGCTGGCAAGCTTTCCTCGGCGCGCTGGACGGTCACTTGCACGAAAGCCGGCTTCGACCGCCTGAAAAAACTCGCTAACGGCAGCTCGACTGTGCATCTGAGCTATCATGGGCTCGACCTTGATCGCTTCGGCAGTTTCGGCGCGGAGCGAAAACAGCATGATGGCTCGGCGCCGGGCGAACCGGTTGTCGTTCTGAGCGTCGGGCGCGCCGTTGAAAAGAAAGGTTACGATACCTTGCTGGAGGCGCTTGCCCTCTTGCCTGGCGATTTGGCGTGGCGTTTCGAGCATGTCGGCGGCGGCGAGCAACTTGAACGGCTCAAGGCGCTGGCGCAAAAGCTCGGACTGGATGGTCGCGTCTCCTGGAAAGGCGCACTTGCGCAGGAGGAGGTGCTTGAGCACTACCGAGGCGCCGACATTTTCGCCCTGGCCTGCAGGATCACCGCAAATGGCGACCGGGACGGTCTGCCGAATGTTCTGGTGGAGGCGGCCAGCCAGCGGCTTGCCTGCGTGTCGACCGATATTTCCGGCGTGCCGGAGCTTTTGTCGCCGGATGAAACCGGGCTGCTGGTTCCGACGGAAGACCCAATTGCCCTGGCGCAGGCGCTGGAGCGCCTGATCCGTGATCCCGCGCTGCGCGCCCGCCTCGGCGAGGCCGCGGAGCGGCGCGTGCGAAGCAATTTCGATCATATGGCAAGCATTGGACAGCTCAAGCAACTGTTCCAGCAGGAGTGGCAGGCTGCCGAATGAAGCGGCTGCGCGCTTTCTTCTATGTCCAGCACCTGCTCGGTATCGGCCATCTCGCGCGCGCCAGCCGCATTGCGGCGGCTCTGGTCGATGACGGGTTTGACGTAACCGTCGTGACCGGTGGAGCGCCGATCGCGGGGTTTCCGGGACCGGGTGTAAAATCTGTAACCTTGCCACCCGTCACTTCCGGTGATGAGGGATTTTCCGCGCTTGTCGACCTGCAGGGCAAACCCATCGACGATGATTTCAAGAAATGCCGTTCAGAGATGCTGCTGCAGGCATTCCGGGATTGCAGGCCCGATATCGTCATTGTCGAGGCGTTTCCATTTGGACGCCGGCAGATGCGTTTCGAACTCTTGCCGCTGATCGAGGCCATCGAGGCGACGTCACCCAGACCGCTGCTGGCGACGTCCGTCCGGGATATCCTTCAGGAGCGCGTCAAGCCGGGCCGAGACGAGGAAACGGTCGATCTCGTCAACAGGCATTTCGACCTTGTCATGGTCCACGGTGATCCGGCTTTCGCAACCATCGACAAGACATTTCCGCTGGCCGGGGCGATCAGGACCGAGGTCACCTACACAGGGCTCGTTGCCGCGCCGCCACCGCCCGCGGCCGCCGAGCGCTTCGACGTTCTGGTGTCGGTTGGCGGCGGGGCTGCCGGAAAGAGCCTTGTCAGCTCCACCATCGCAGCGGCGCGGAAGGCCAGCAACGCTTGGAAATGGTGTTTGATCACCGGCCCAAACCTGCCGAAAGACGAGTTTGACCCGATCGCACGCGATGCGACGCCGGGCCTGTCCATCTTCCGGTTCCGCGAGGATTTCGCCAGCCTGCTGACCGGCGCCCGCCTGTCAGTCTCGCAGGCGGGTTACAACACGGTCTGCGATGTCCTGCGCGCGGGTTGTCGCTCCCTGCTCGTTCCGTTTGCAGCCGGCGGGGAAACCGAACAGACGGTACGCGCCCTGATGCTCGAGGAACTCGGTCTTGCAACGGTGCTGATGGAAAAGGACCTGACGCCTGGAGGTTTGGCGCAAGCGATCGAACAGGCGCTTGTGGGACCGACGCCATCCGCGCATCGTCTCGATCTGGAAGGCGCGCGTCGCTCGGCGCAAATCCTGCGCGAGCGATATCGAACATGGTCCCTAAAAGGGGGGCCCGATTCCGGAAAAGTTCACGATCAAACAGCCGCTGGACGCTAGACCGTGATGGCGTTTCGTTGAATCGCCATCACGATCTAACTCTTTGTTGGAGCATGATCTTTCTCCGAAAACCGGTTCCCACTTTTCGGGATCATGCTCTAACGGACGTCGCGTCCGATGAGATTTGTGCGAAGCGCTTCAAGTCATTGTTTTTATGTATGTCGTTGTCCCGTGAACGCTACGGACTCTTGGGCAAAATGCATCAAACAGTTCCAATCAGCATGAAGCGCGTATAATTTTTTGTCGGCAGTTCGCCGGAGAACCGCACCTCCCGCAGCGCCGCCATTGCTTCGAAGGCTGCAAGTGAAGCCACGCAATTGATGTGCGTTGGCTCGCTGAAATAATCGTTCGATTGCAGCAGTACATTCGCGCCCCGCGGAAGCAGAGCAAGCCAGGCGCGCAGATCGGCTATGTGTTCGCAGCTCGTATTGACCGTCAGGTCGGGCCGTCCGGCCGCATAGTCGAGTGCGTACATATCTGCCGTCAGCGCCCGGAACCGGTCACCGGCTTCCCGGTTGAGGGTCCGGGCGACCGGCGCGACTTCGGGATCGATGTCGATACTATCGACCGCCGCGATGTCGAAGCGGGCGTCGTTGAAAAGCATTGCCGGCAATACGCCGTACCACCCACCCAGAACCCATATGCGCCCGAACCGGCCGCCGCAGCTTTCGAACAGCCTGTCGAGCGCCCACATCTTGCAGGCGACCTGCTTGTGGTTGAAGGCGTTGGCGATATCGGCCTGCGGATGCTTGGCGATGACGCGCGCCAGCCCCGCCACGAGAGGGCAGTCGACATAGGCGGCAATTCCCCGCGTGAGGTCCAAGGCTTGCTCGTGCCAGTCCATGCCGGCATTGCGTGGTTGCGTGACATCCATCATATTCGTCTTGTATGTTGGGATTTTGGGCGACACAACGCAATCTTGCCTCCCGCAAGGCTGTTTGATTCGCGGACATAATTATGCTGCAAGCCGCTTCGCCATTGCCCGGTGCCGGTGAGAGCCGCTTGCATCTGTCCGCGAAGCCGCGAACCGTTTGGCCAGCTGCTTCTTTCGCATGGTCGACAATGCCCATCCTCGACCATGCGCCGGAACTGGATCGCCCCGCCCCGCAGCTTCCTTCCATCGTCGAACGCAGGGCGATCTCTTTGCACCGTAGCTTCGAACTTGTTGTTGGCGACGAAGAAATTGCCGATACGGCATTCGCCAGCAGGCGCTTTCACAACCTGCTCCCTCCCAACTGAAATAGTCGCATGGAACCCAGCCTAGCCCGCTATATCTGGACGCACACCAGGAAGCAGCAGCTCTGGATATTGACGATCGTCCTGCTTTCGATGATCCCGTATTTCATGTCCTTCGACCTGCCGAAGCTGATCGTCAACGGCCCGATCCAAGGTAAGGGCTTCGAGCAGCCGGGCGCGACCCAGTCATTCATGAGGCTCCACTATAACCTGCCGTTCATTGGAGAGGTGCAGTTCTTCTCCGGTTTTCAGCTCGACCGCACGGCGACGCTGTTTGCCCTCAGCGTTGTGTTCCTCTTGCTCGTCATCATAAACGGGCTGTTCAAATTATACATCAACACCTACAAGGGCCGTCTCGGCGAACGCATGCTGCGGCGTATCCGCTTCGACCTGGTCGATCGTGTGCTGCGGTTTCCGCCGATTTATTTCAAGCGGGTGAAATCCGCCGAAGTGGCGACCATGGTGAAGGACGAGGTGGAGCCGCTTGGCGGCTTCATCGGCGACGCCTTCCTGCAGCCGGTGCTGCTCGGCGGCCAGGCGCTGACGGCCATGCTGTTCATCATGGTCCAGAACTTCTGGCTCGGAATGATAGCGGTTGTGATCGTGGCGATCCAGATCGTGCTCATCCCGCGAATGCGGCGGCGGCTCATCGTGCTCGGGCGCAAACGGCAGTTGACGGCGCGCGCGCTTTCGGGCCGGGTTGGCGAAATCGTCGACGGCATCGGCGCGGTTCACGTCCACGATACGTCAAACTACGAGCGCGCCGACATAGCTGCACGGCTCGGGCTCATCTTCAAGATCCGCTTCGATCTTTACCAATGGAAATTCATGGTGAAGTTCCTCAACAATTTTCTCGCGCAGCTCACGCCCTTTCTATTCTACATGATCGGCGGATACCTGGTCATCCAGGGGCGGCTGGACGTCGGCCAGCTCGTGGCCGTGATCGGCGCCTACAAGGACCTGCCCGGACCGATGAAGGAACTGATCGACTGGGATCAGGATCGGCAGGATGTCCAGGTCAAGTATCAGCAGGTCGTTGAGCAGTTCACCGTCGAGGGTCTCATCGCGCCGAGAATCGGGGCATTGACGATCGACGATCCCGATCCGATGACCCACCCGCTGTCGGCGATCAGTCTATCCATGGCAGACGATGGCGGTGCAATGCTCCTCGACCGTATCTCCCTCCAGGTCAAGCCCGGTGAGACGGTTGCGCTGGTCAGTACCGCAACAGGCGGAGCGGAGGCGCTTGCGGAAGCCTTCGCGCGGCTGAACTGGCCGGCCAGCGGAAGGGTCGCTTCCGGCGCCGACGACCTGCTTGAACTCTCGGAAGCCGTGACCGGCCGGCGCATGTCCTATGCCTCGTCGGATGTTTTCCTGTTCCAGGCAAGCCTGCGCGACAACCTGCTCTACGGATTGAAGCACGCGCCCTTGACATCGGTGCCTTATGACGGTGCCGCGGCAGAGCAGCAGCGCTGGAACATCGACGAGGCGCGCCGCTCGGGCAATCCCGAGCTTGATATCCACAGCGACTGGATCAACTATGCTTCCGCCGGCGCTACCGGCCCGCACGACCTCTTTGAAGCCGTACGTCGGGTGCTCGACGCGGTTGTTCTGTCACGCGACATTCTGGATCTTGGCTTGCGCTCTTCGGCCGACCTCACGCGTCACACGGAGCTTGCCAGACGGATCGTCGAACTGCGTGCTGCGCTGCGAACCCGGCTGGAACGCGAAGGGCTGAGCGAACTGGTGGTTCCTTTCGAACCTGGCGCCTACAACAAGGAAGCAACGATCGGCCAAAACCTGCTCTTCGGCGCCGCCGCCGGCCCCGAGCTGGCCGACAGGGCTCTCGCGGCCAATCCGTATTTTGCTTCCGTGCTGAGGCAGGCCGGCCTCGACCGCACGCTCTACGAAATGGGCATGGAGATCGCCCAACAGGCGATCGAGCTGTTTGCCGACCTGCCGCCCGATCACCAGTTCTTCCAGCAGCTCACCTTCATGAGCGCCGAGGAGATACCCGCCTACGAAACCTTGCTGCAACGGCTCAAGAACCGTCCGTACGAGGCGGTTTCGGAGAACGACCGGGCCATGATCGTCACCCTGAGCTTTGCCTATATTGAGCCCCGGCACCGCTTTGGCCTGCTCAGCGACGAGCTGATGAGCAAGATCGTCGCTGCACGCAACCGGTTCTATGAAAATCTGCCGCCCGAGCTGCAAAATGCGATCGAACGGTATGATCCTGCCAAATACATTGCCGCAGCCACCGTGATGGATAATGTCCTGTTCGGGCGTGTGGGCAACAACCATCCCGACGCGCCGGATCGCATTCGGTCCATTGTCTATGACATTGTTGACGAATTGGGGCTTTATGCCGAACTTCTGGATGTCGGCCTGGACTTCAACGTCGGCGCTGGCGGCAGACGGCTGACGGGCGGACAGCGACAGAAGCTCGATGTTGCCAGGGCCCTGCTCAAGCGTCCCGATTTTCTCATTCTCAACCGCCCGCTGTCGGCGCTCGACCAGCGCATGCAGGATAAGGTGCTTCGAAACGTACTCGAGGAAGCCAGACGCGACGGCCATTCGCCGGCAATTGTGTGGGTCGTGACGAATCCGGCAATGGGGCTGATGTTCGATCGCGTTGTCGTCTTCGATTCGGGTCAATTGGTGGAAGACGGAACACACGAGACACTTTTGGCAGGGAGCGGTATCTTCAAGGAACTGGTGTCGTAGTCTAGTCTGGCAAACGCGAATTTTGAGGTTTGCGACAATGCTGCTCAAGGATGAAGTTGGAATGCTGCAACGCGTTCCCCTGTTCTCTGGCATCGAGCCGGCAAAGCTCAAGCTGCTTGCGTTCACATCCGATCGCGTGAGCTACAGCGCCGGCCAGATCCTTTTCCGGCAAGGCGACGAGGGAGACGCGGCCTATGTCATCCTTTCAGGCACGGCGGATATTCTGGTCGATTCCGACAGCGGACCGATAAAAGTTGCCGAATTGCTGCCAAATTCGATTGTTGGCGAGATCGCCATATTGTGCAACAGCTCCCGCACCGCCACCGTCAGAGCGGCAAGTCCGCTGGAAGCGTTGAGAATCCGCAAGGATCATTTTCTGAGGCTTATGAAGGAGTTCCCGGAAATGACGATCGAGATATTGCGGGTTCTTGCCGATCGCCTGAGCCATACGACCGCGGATCTGATCGACGCACGAATCGCCAGATAACGAATGACGTGCGCTCAATCCTCGCCGTTGTGACGGCACTGGCCTCTTGCTTAGAATATCTCCCGGAGAAACCTGTCTCGCCTAGCAGCAGTTGTTTGGCTACGATAGGCGACGGGGACTGCGAAGGGCTAGCATGGACGACGACGTTTTCCTGGTCAGATTTTGGGGCGTGCGCGGCAGCATTTCGGTATCGGGGCCAGAATTCTCTCGCTATGGCGGCAACACGATCTGCATTGAGATGCGATGCGGCAAGCATACGCTTCTGTTCGACGCGGGCTCCGGCATACGGCCTGCCGGCTGGGCGCTTCGGGCGTCGGGCGTGAACGATGTCGACCTGCTTTTCACCCATTGCCATTATGATCACATCATCGGCCTGCCGGCTTTTGCGCCGATCTATGACCGGAGCGTCAAGGTTACGCTTTGGTCCGGGCATCTCGCAGGACGCATGACGACCCGGCAGATGGTCGATGAGTTCATTCGCCCGCCGTGGTTTCCGGTGACAATGGACGTTTGCAAGGCTAGCCTCGACTGCCGCGATTTCGTATCCGGAGACGTGCTTCGGCCGCGCGAAGGGGTGGTGATCCGAACCGGCAGTCTTACCCACCCGGGCGGCTGCATAGGCTACCGGGTCGAATGGGGCGGCCGCGTCGTGGCGGTGATCACAGACACCGAACACGAGCCGGACAAGCTCGATCTGGCGGTGCTCGGCCTGATCGAAGATGCCGACCTCGTCATTTACGATTGCACCTACACCGAGGAGGAAATGGAACCCCGCCGCGGCAACGGGCACTCGACATGGCAACAGGGCGTCAAGCTCTGTGAGGCGGCCGGTGCGCGGGGGCTTGCGCTGTTTCACCACGATCCGACTCGCACCGACGAGGAATTGGACGAGATCGAGAAACTGGCCAAAGACAGGTTTGCCGGCGCTTTCGCCGCGCGGGATGGCCAGACGCTCAAATTTCCAGTCTCATTGCACAAAAAGCGCTGAGCTATTTGCCCCTACTTCCTTGTTTTGATGCAATTCCGGACGGAAGGCTACGGCGAAGCCGACGAGCCCGACCGCTCACACTTTTCCTGGAATTGCTCTACCGGCGCTGCGCCCGATCAATGTCCTGATCGGAAGCCATGCGCAGGCTTCAGTCCGTGCGGTGACTGTGAACAGCCGTTCGAGGAAAAGCCAGGCCGATTCATCATGTACGAGATGGTGGGTGAGCAGGCCGACCGGCTCGCCGCCGTCGTGCCGCAATTGCGCGATGATAGCCTGAACCAACAGGTCATGATCGCGGCAGCCGTGCGTGCCATGCCAATCCATGATGTCGACATTGCTGTTGACGACCGCCAGTGAAGCCGGCTTCGGCGGCCCATAGACCGACAATGCCGCAAAGCCTATCGATCCAAGGTCGGATACCAAGCCGGCGTCGATCCTGTTCCAGGGCGGCACCAGCATCGGAACGGCACGTGCGCCGTGCAGGCCGGTCACGTGCGACAGCCCGCGAGCCAGATCGTCGAGCACCGCCTCGCGCGGCCGATGCGCGCCGAGCTCCTGCTTTTTCTGGTCCTCGGGCGCATGATTTCGGTGCGCCCAGCCATGGGTGGCGACCGTGGCATGCGGCGCCTCGTCAAGCCGGACGACAAGCTTCTCATCAGTCAGCGCCGGAATGACGGCCAGAGTGACCGGAACCGCGAATTCAGCGGTGAGGGCGAGCAGCCGATCAAGCGCAGGTGTCGGATCCACGGCGTCATCGTCGCGCAGCCAGAACTCCACCTTACGGCCTGCCCGTTGCCGGCACGCCAGTTCTTCCACCAGGGGCTGCCAGATCTGATCGGATGTCATGAAACCGGGATCTTCGCAAGAAGTCCGGCCAGACGCGCCACTGCGGCACCGAGGGAACGTTCCTCGAGGATGAAACGTCTGGCTTCCGCGGCCATGACGGTTCTTTCGTCGCTACCGGCCAGAAGCCTTTCAATGGCGGAAGCGAACGCAGCCACATCGCCCGGCGGGGTGAGAAGCCCGGTCTGGCCATGCCGCACGACCTCCGGCACGCCGGCGATATCCTGAGCCACCACCGGAAGGCCGGCGGCCTGCGCTTCAAGATAGGCAACGCCATAGGCCTCGCCGCAACCCGGCCAGACGTAAATTCCCCCACTGTAGAGGACATCCGGCACGGCGGCCGGCTCGATCGCGCCAAGCCATTCGATACGGTCGGCGGGCAAGCCGGCGAATTGCGCTTTGACCTCGTCGCGGGCAGGCCCGTCCCCGACAACCGACATGGTCCAGGGCAGATGGCCGATCGGACGGAGCGCTTGCGCCAGCATGCGATAGCTTTCGGCTTTGTCGCCCGGGCGCATCATGGCGACGGTAACGAGGCGCGTCGGACAACCCCGTGCCGGCGTTTCCCGGAACGGCGAGGTGTCGATGAAGGGCGAAAGCATACCGAAAGCGGCGCCGGGAAGCGCCTCTGTCAGTCCCTGACGATCCCTTTGCGTGAAGCAGATGTTCAGCGCTGCCTGTTCGACGGCTCGCACCACCAACGCTTGCGTATCGGCCCACAAGCCGGCGTTGCGCCGCCTCGAATAGGAGGCTTCCGCGGTCACATAGGGGACAGCAAAGGCCGACGCCAGCTCGGGCCCGATCAGATCGGGCGCCTTGTAATAGGGATGATAGCAGAACCAGAGATCGGGCTTGCCGTCACGATCCCAAAGCTTGGTCAACCGCGCGGCTTCCTCTCGGGCCGCGATCTTGAGCGCATCGAAACTTTTCGCTTCCGGTTCGCGTAGATAGAAGCGCAATTCGGATGCCAGTTCGACGCTATGCCCTCCATGCTCCAGCGCCTTGACCAGCATCCGTGCCATCTGGCGGTCGCCGGAGGCAACGGGATCGTTGGGCGACTTCAGCGGCGCGTAGAAGGCAATTCGCATCGCCAGACCCTATCATCGGAAAGCCTGTGCAAGTCAATTTCGAAGCATGATCGACATCACCTTCAAGCAGTGGAATGTGCTATCTGATGCTCATGGAAACAGCTGCCGCGCCCGACCCGTTTGTCGCTTCTTTGCCGGTCTTCGCAAAGTTCGAAAGCGTTGCCGATATCGATAACTATCGTCCCATCCCGGATGGCTGGGCGCTGGCCACCGCCGACATCGTCGGCTCGACCAAGGCGATCGGGGCCGGGCGCTATAAAACCGTCAATATGGCCGGCGCCAGCGTCATTTCGGCGCTGCTCAATGCGCTGGGTCGGCAAGATCTCCCCTTTGTCTTCGGCGGCGACGGCGCGCTCGTGGCGTTTCCGGGCTCGGCGCTGGAGGTCACCCGCAACGCGCTGGCGGCTGTGCAGAGATGGGTGGCGGACGAACTGGACCTGACCTTGCGCGCCGCAATCGTGCCGATAAAGGATATAAGAGCGCAGGGCCTCGACGTTCGGGTGGCGAGGTTCCGGGCCTCCGAAGCGGTCTTCTATGCCATGTTCGCCGGCGGTGGCGGCAGTTGGGCGGAAGCCGAGATGAAAGCGGGGCGCTACCGCATCGATCCTGCGCCGGCCGGCGCGCGGCCGGATTTGACAGGCCTCTCCTGCCGCTGGAACCCGATCGAAGCCCGGCATGGCGAAATCGTCTCGATCATCGCCATACCGGGGGTATCGCGCGACTTGCGCGGTTTTCAGTTTCTGGCTTCCGACATCATCGCCCTTGCCGGCAGGCAGGAACGCGACGGCCACCCGGTGCCGGTGAACGGGCCGGACTACAGTCTACTGCCCGCCGGTCTCGATATCGAGGCGCGGGCCGTGGCACCGGCAGGGCGGCGGTGGCTGGCGAAGCTGTGGGTAGTGTTCCTGATGACGCTTACGGCTGTCACCGATAGATTTGGCTGGACGATCGGCAGTTTCGATCCGAAGGTCTACAAGCGCGACGTGGCGAGCAATTCGGATTTCCGGAAGTTCGACGACGGCTTGAAGATGACCATCGATGTTGACGCGGATGTGCTGCAACGGATCGAGAACCGGCTGAAACAGGCGGAAGAGGCGGGCATCTGCAACTATGGCCTGCACCGCCAGAAATCGGCCTTGATGACATGCCTCGTCGCTTCGCCGCTGCAGCGCGATCACGTTCATTTCATCGACGGCGCCGCCGGCGGTTATGCAATGGCTGCCGCAAGCCTGAAGGCGAAGATGCCGGACTGACGACGGCTTGCGGAAATTCGATTTTCCGCGACTCTTCGAGGAATGGGTCTGATCCCGTCGTTTTTTTCGATGTCAGGATCATGGTTGCAATCCGCCGGCAGCCTCGACACATAATACCCCAGGAAATAGATGCAGTTGCGCCTATCCTTGCCGGCAAGGATAGTCATTCGAGAAATTCTTCGCCGGCTTTTGCCGCCCAAGCCGGCCTCGTTGACTAGGGTCCTATCTTTGGGTCGTTGGCGGACTGTGTTATGGCGGATCAAAGGATAATGGCTCGTCTTCGACGGGTTTGGAGATCGTATGAGCACGGCGCAAGCAGAAATTTCCACCATTCTCATGGATAAGGTTGCCGATTGGCTGAACCAATCGGCTCTGGCGGGCAACGACCTGGAAACATTGGTAAAAGGCTTTTGCGAACGGCTGGCTGCTGCCGGCCTGCCGCTGAAGCGGGTGCATCTGAGCTTTTCGATGCTTCATCCGCTTTATGATGCGCTTGGCTTTACCTGGCTTCGCGGCAAGGGCATGGAAGTGGAAGGCTTCCGCCATAAGGCCGGCTTGCCGTCTGAAAGATTCCTGACCAGCCCATACTACCATCTGCTCAGCAACAAGCTCGAGCATCTGCGACGCCGGCTCGACCCATCGGTGCCGTCGGAGTTTCCTGTTTTCGATGACCTCCGGCTTATCGGCATCACCGATTACATGGCTTTTGTCCTTCCCTTCAGCGGCAACACCAGTCAGGGCATGATGGGGTCCTGGTCCACCGACAGTGCCGCGGGCTTCAGCGACAGCATGATTTCGGCGCTGCTGCGCATCCAGAGCCATCTCGCCATCGCAACCAAGATGGCGGTGCTCACCAAGCTCGCCGACAACATGATGACCACTTATCTCGGCGGCGACGCCGGCAGGCGCGTGCTTGACGGTCAGATCAAGCGCGGCGAGGGCGATACGATCCGGGCCGCGCTGGTCATGGGCGACATGCGCGGGTCGTCAAGGCTTGCCGAAACCTCGGGCCGCGAAATCTATATCGATACGCTGAACCAGTTTTTCGACGCCGTTGCTGCACCTTTCAATCGCAAAGGCGGGCAGATCATGAGTTTCATCGGGGATGGCTTCATTGCCGTCTACCCTTGCGAAAGGCATCGCTCGCAGTCCGAGACCGCCTGCCAGGCTGCTCTTGCGGCAGCGCACAAAGCCGCGGCGCGCATGGTGGATCTCAACCTGCGCAGAAAGGAAGAGGGGTTGTCCGACATAAAATTTGGTATCGGTCTGCATGTCGGCAATGTGATGTTCGGCAATGTCGGGCTTACCGACCGGCTCACATTCTCTGTCTTCGGCTCGGCTGTAAACGAGGTTCAGCGCCTCCAGATCCTGACCAAGAAATATCCGCACAGCGTTCTCGCCAGCAAAGACTTCGCCAGCTATTGCGGCGACAGCAGCTGGCTGACGCTCGGCAACGAGGAACTGCCTGGCATCAAGCAGAAGCTGACGGTGCTTTCACCCGATCTATCGGGCGCTCTCGCACTCGATGAAGACGGTGCGCTGGAGCCGATTTACGACCGAATGTCGGATGCCGAGCAGGTCATGCTGCTTCACCGCGATGCCTCGCGGCTGTCGGCGGGCGACCCGAGGAAGCTCCAGTAACCGCCACGATCAGATCCGAACGCCTCGGTAGCCGCCGGTTACGCCGCCGACGGCCGTTGCGAATCCAAGTTGCTCTGGGCTGGCAATGCGCTAGTCTCGCTTTCTGGACCTGCCAGAGTGGGGCTGGTGTGGAATGAATTCGGGTGTTGATCTGCTGCGGATCGAGGATGTTGGCATCTCCTTTGCCATAATCGGGGGACCGTTGCATGCCGTCAGGCGCGCAAATCTTCGCGTCCTGCCCGGCAAGGTTACCGCGCTTGTGGGCGAGTCAGGTTCCGGAAAATCGGTCCTCAGCCAGGCGGTGATGGGCATTTTGCCAAGCTCGGCCCATGTTCGCGGCCGTATCCTGTTTTCCGATCCTGAAAAGCCCGGCACGACGCAGGATATCCTGCAGATGCCGCGTGATGGACCCGAAATCCGGGCGTTGAGAGGCAGCCGCATCGGCAAGATCTTTCAGGAGCCGATGACATCGCTATCGCCGCTGCACACGATCGGCAACCAGGTTAGCGAATCCCTGCAGATTCATTCGCCTATGGCTCGGGCGGAGTGCAAGGCGCAGACCGAGGAAATGCTCGGCCTTGTCGGCTTTCCCAATCCCAAGCGCGCCTATCACATGTACCCCTTTGAACTTTCGGGAGGATTGCGTCAGCGCGCCATGATCGCCATGGCGCTTATCTGCCGGCCGGCCCTGTTGATCGCCGATGAGCCGACGACGGCGTTGGACGTAACCATCCAGGCGCAAATCCTGCAATTGCTGCGCGGGCTTCAGACCAAGCTGAACATGGCGATGCTGCTGATCACGCACGATCTCGGCGTGGTCGCCAATGTCGCCGACGAGGTGGTGGTCATCTACCATGGCGAGATCATGGAAGCGGGACCTGTCGAGGCGATTTTCCGCCGGCCGGGCCACCCTTACCTGAAGGGCCTGATGGCGGCCGTTCCGCATTTCGACCTGAAGCCTGGCGAAAGGCTAAAGGCGCTCCGTGAGGTGCCGGTGAATGTCGGGAACCTGCTCGGCAAGCAGACGGCGCCGGCATGGAAGGGACCGGACGACATCCTGCTGTCGGTCAGAGATCTGAAAAAGGTCTTCACCATCCACAAGTCCGGATGGTTCGGCGGGGATCATCAAACCACTGTTCGCGCCGTGGACGGCGTGAGCTTCGATATCAGGCGGGGTGAGTGCCTGGGGCTGGTCGGCGAAAGCGGCTCCGGCAAAACCACCGTCAGCAAGATCCTCATGCGGGCTGTCACCCCCAACGGCGGCTCTGTGATCTTCAACGGGCGCGATGGAGCGATCGACGTCTTGCAAGGCGACGGCGACGCCCTGCGCATGCTGCGCGCGAAAATCCAGATGGTCTTCCAGGATCCGGTTTCATCTCTTTCACCTCGCATGACGGTCGAGAACATCTTGAGCGAGCCGCTGGAAATCCATCAACGTGGCAATGCCGCGTCCCGTCTCGCCACGGTCAAGAGCCTGATGCAGGCAATCGGGCTCGATCCGCGCTTCATCAAGCGCTATCCGCACAGTTTCTCCGGCGGGCAGCGTCAGCGTATCGGCATCGCGCGCGCGTTGGCGCTGGGACCTGAACTGCTGATCTGCGACGAGCCGGTTTCGGCGCTCGATGTCTCTGTCCAGGCGCAGATCCTGAACCTTCTGAAGGACCTGCAGAAGGAACTGGGCCTGACCTATCTGTTCATATCCCACAACCTGGCGGTGGTGGACTACATGGCAGACCGCATCGCGGTGATGTGCGGCGGGCGTATCGTCGAGCTTGCGCCGCGCGAAGTTCTGCTCAGGAAACCCGTCCACCCCTACACGCGCTCGCTGGTCGCCGCGGTGCCTTTCCCCGACCTCGACAGGCCGATGGATTTCAAGACGCTGAAGCTCAGCGGCGCTTCCGACACCAGCGCGTGGGGGCCGCAATTCCGCGACGAGGGCGACGAGGACATGCTGTCGCCGCTCGATCTTGGCGGCGGCCACCTCGTGCTGGCCCGACGTTCGGCCGATGTCAGCGAGCTACGCCATTGATCAGCCGGCGCACAGTCCTTGGCTTCATGGCTTCGGCATTTCTGCCGGGCACGTTGCGCGCCGGCGATCTGGAGCCGGAATTTCTTCAGCCGCAACTGAAGGCCAGGGCGCTGCCGGCACTCGCCGAACGCCTGCCCAAGAGCCCGCGCGCGTTGAATCTCGCTGCGATGGGCCGGCAGCCCGGCCAGTATGGCGGTACGCTGCGCACGATCATCGGCAGCCAGAAAGATATCCGGATGATGACGATCTACGGGTATGCTCGCCTGGTCGGCTATGACGAAAAACTCAACATGCAGCCCGACATTCTCGAAAGTTTCGACGTAGCGGATGATCGCGTCTTCACTTTCAAGATACGGGAAGGACACAAATGGTCTGACGGCAGCCTGCTGACGCCAGAGGATTTTCGCTATTGCTGGGAAGATGTCTGGCTGAACGATGAGCTTTCGCAAGGCGGGCTCGCCCCGGTCCTGCTGGCGGACGGCAAGCCGCCGCGCTTCGAGATCGTCGATCCTTTGACGGTCCGTTATAGTTGGGATGCGCCCAATCCCGACTTTCTGCCCAAGCTCGCTGCCGCTTCGCCGCTATCGCTCGTTCTGCCGGCCGCCTATCTCAAGCAGTTCCACAAAAAATACCAGGATCCATTCCGGCTCGCCGGCCTGATGAAGGAGAACCGGGTCCAGAAATGGACGCTCCTGCATATCCGCATGTCGCGGCAGTATCGCCCGGAGAACCCGGATCTGCCGACGCTCGATCCCTGGCGGAACCGGACCAAGCCGCCGGCTGAGCAGTTCGTCTTCGAGCGGAACCCGTTCTTTCATCGAATAGACGAGAATGGCCGGCAACTTCCCTATGTTGACCGGATCGTCATGAATGTCAGCTCGTCGGCGATCATTTCCGCCAAGACCGGTGCGGGCGAGAGCGACCTGCAAGGCATGGGAATTGACTTCGGCGATTACGCCTTCCTGAAGGATGCGGAGAAGCGCTACCCGGTGAAGATGCATCTCTGGAAGCGCACACAGGGCTCGCGGCTGGCGCTGCTGCCCAATCTGAATTGTGCCGACAAGGTGTGGCGTGGCCTTCTTCGCGACGTGCGCGTGCGCCGCGCGCTTTCGCTCGCTGTGGACAGGCGCGAGATCAATCTGGCCGTGTTCTACGGATTGGCGCAGGAAAGTGCCGATACGGTCCTGCCGGAGAGCCCGCTCTACCGGCCGGAATTCGCGAAAGCCTGGGTCGCCCATGATCCGGACCAGGCCAATGCCCTGCTCGACGAGGTCGGGCTTAAGACGCGTGACGATGACGGCCTGCGGATACTTTCCGACGGGCGCCCGGCGCAGATCGTAGTGGAGACGGCCGGCGAAAGCACGCTGGAAACCGACGCGCTCGAACTCATCACCGATCACTGGCGCCAGATCGGCATCGCCCTGTTCATCCGGACTTCGCAGCGCGACATCTTCCGCAGCCGCGCGCTTGGCGGCCAGATCATGATGTCGATGTGGTCGGGCATCGACAATGGCGTGCCGACCGCCGACATGAACCCGTACCAACTGGCCCCCACCATCGACGACCAGCTGCAATGGCCGCTCTGGGGCGCTCACTACTTGTCTCATGGCACGGTCGGTGAGGCGCCCGATCTTCCGCCTGTGGTCGAGTTGATGGCTTTACTCAAGCGCTGGAACGCATCGACCGAAGCCACCGAGCGCGCCGAAATCTGGAATTCAATGCTGTCGATCTACACCGATCAGGTGTTTTCGATCGGCACGGTAAACGGAACGTATCAGCCGGTCCTGGCATCCTCGCGGCTGCGCAATCTGCCTGACAAGGCGCTCTACGGCTACGACCCGACCGCCTATTTCGGTGTCTACATGCCGGATACATTCTGGCTTGGAGAGTCCTGAGCGTGCTTCGATATATTGTCTGGCGCATCGCTGTGATGGTTCCAACGCTGCTGATCATATCGGCGCTGGTGTTCACGATCATCGAACTTCCCCCAGGCGACTACTTCGACAGCTATGTCGCCGAGCTTCGGGCTCAGGGCGAAGCGGTGGATTCCGATCGCATCGAGATGATGCGGAAGGAATATGGCTTCGACAAGCCGCCGGTCATTCGCTACTTCTACTGGGTCGGCGGGATGCTGCACGGCGATTTCGGCTATTCCTTCGAATATGAGTTGCCGGTTCGCGACGTCATCGGGGACCGAATGTGGCTGACCGTGATGGTTTCCTTCGTCACGATCGTCTTCACTTGGCTCATCGCCTTTCCGATCGGCATGTACTCCGCCACGCATCAATACAGCTGGGGCGACTACGGCCTGACTTTCTTCGGCCTTCTCGGGCTTGCCATTCCGAACTTCATGCTGGCGCTGATCCTGATGTATTTCGCCAACATGTGGTTCGGCACGTCCATCGGCCATCTCATGGACCAGCAATATCTCGGCGAGCCGATGAGCTGGGCCAAGGCGAAGTCGATCCTCGCCCATCTCTGGATCCCGGTCTTGATCATCGGCACCGGCGGCACGGCGAGCATGATCCGGAGGCTGCGCGCCAATCTGCTCGACGAGCTTCACAAGCAATATGTCGTGACGGCTCGCGCCAAGGGCCTTCATCCCTTCAAGGCGCTGGTCAAATATCCGCTGCGCATGGCGCTCAATTTCTTCATTTCGGATATAGGCTCTATCCTGCCGGCCATCATCTCCGGCGCCGAAATCACGGCGATCGTGCTGTCTTTGGAAACGACCGGACCGATGCTGATCAAGGCGCTGCAAAGCCAGGACATGTATCTGGCAGGGTCGTTCCTGATGTTCCTCGCCTTCCTGACGGTCATCGGCGTCCTGATTTCCGACCTGGCGCTGGCGCTGCTTGATCCGCGAATTCGATTGCAGGGCGGCAGCACCAAATGAACACCCAATCGCCGCTGCCCGCTCCGGGTGCCCCGCTGCAACACTACGTTTCCATCGCGCCCTTCGACCTGCAGTCGGTCGAGGCGATGACGCCGGAGCAGTCGAAGGTCTTTCAGGCGTCGCAGTTGCGGCTGATGTGGTGGAAATTCCGGCGGCACCGGCTTGCCCTTATATCCGGCATATTCCTGGCAGCGCTTTATTTCGGGATACTGATCTGCGAGTGGCTGGCGCCCTACAATCTGCACACGCGCAACATGGACTACATCTATGCGCCGCCGCAACGGGTGCACCTGTTCCACAACGGCCAGTTCGTCGGGCCCTTCGTCTATGGCCGCCAGATGACGCTGGATATGGACACGCTCAAGCGGAACTACGTCGACAAACAGGACGATGTTCAGCGGATCCGTTTCTTTTGCAAGGGCGACAGTTACCGGTTCTGGGGCCTGATCGAAGGTGACAGGCATTTTGTCTGCCCTGCCGAAAACGGCCAGCTCTTTCTGGCCGGCACTGACAGGCTGGGGCGCGATGTGCTCTCGCGCATCATCTATGGCGCACGGATTTCACTGACAATCGGCCTCGTCGGCATCAGTTTCAGCTTCCTGCTCGGCATAGTCATCGGAGGACTGGCCGGTTATCACGGCGGCATCTTCGACCTGGTCGTTCAACGGATAATCGAAGTTCTGCAATCGATCCCCAGCATTCCGTTATGGATGACTCTGGCGGCGATCATGCCGATAACCTGGAGTCCGATTCTGATCTATTTCGGCATCACCGTCATTCTCGGGCTGCTCGACTGGACCGGACTGGCGCGGGCCGTGCGTTCAAAGCTTCTAGCCTTGCGGGAGGAGGATTACGTTCTGGCCGCGCAATTGATGGGTGCCAGCAGCGGCCGCATTATCCGGCGGCACCTCATTCCCGGCTTCATGTCGCATCTGATCGCGGCGGCGACGATCTCCATACCCGGCATGATCCTGGGCGAGACGGCGCTGAGCTTCCTCGGGCTCGGCCTGAGGGCGCCGATCACCAGTTGGGGTATCCTGCTCACCGAGGCCCGCAGCGTCAGCGTGATCGCGTTCTATCCATGGCTGCTTTTGCCGATACTCCCCGTCATTCTCGTCATCCTGGCGTTCAACTTCCTCGGCGACGGCTTGCGGGACGCCGCAGACCCCTACAAATGAGATCGCTATTCCACCGCGCGGGGTGCCGGTAAGGTCCTTGTCGGCGGCCTGTCCGATTGTTGCAATGTTCATTGTTGGCCTCTATACGCGGCAAGGTCCGATCGGGGTTTATCACGCCGCCCTCGGGTTTCAGCCGCCAAACGCTCTGGTCGGGGGCATTGCCGATTTCGTGGACCGGTTCAGGACATACGATCGCATATGAGTCGCCTCGATAGTTTCATCCGCAGGATGACGGCACAGCGCGACATTCTCGATCAAGTCTGCGCGGAAGTGGCGAAGATGGAGGGGCCGGTGATCGAGTTCGGCCTCGGCAATGGACGGACGTTCCACCATCTGCGCGAGCGCCTGCCCGGACGCCGGATCGTGGCGTTCGACCGCGCGCTTGCCGCACACGCCAGCTCAATTCCCGAGCCTGAAAACCTCGTGCTCGGCGAAATACGCGAGACGGCGATCAGGTTCATCGGCATCGACGCCGCTCTTGTTCACGCCGACATCGGCACCGGCTATGAAGATCGCGATGCAGTGACCGCTACCTGGCTTCCCGATCTGACCGCGCGTCTGCTTCGCGTCGGCGGCATCGCGGTCAGCGGCACGCCGCTCGATCACCCGCGGTTGCAACGCCTCCCGCCGCCGCCCTCGGTGCCTGCCGATCGTTATTTTGTCTGCAGGCGCGTGTGAGGGCCCGAGACGACCGAAGTCTTCAGGGGATCGTATATATCGCTATCTCCCGCTCAATGCCGCGCAGCGAGACTTCGTGGGGCACGGGCGTCAGCGCGTTCCTGTGCAACAGATCGGCGGTAAGATTGTCGTCGACCACCGCACGAGTGGCGAAGATCGCCTGTGCGTTGGCAAGGTTCTGGACCCGCGAGGCAATGTTGACCGTCTGGCCGAAATAGTCCTGTCGCTCATTCATGGACACGGCGATGCAGGGGCCGGCATGGACTCCGATCTTGAGCAGCAGATCCTCGCGACCGCTCTTGTCGTTAAGCGCTCGCATAGCATCGCGCATCCTGAGGGCCGCAGCAATCGCACGATCAGGCGTCGGGAAGGTCGCCATCACCGCATCACCGATCGTCTTCACCACCGCGCCTGCCTCCGCCGCGACGATCTCGTGCAGAACCTGGAAATGCTCGCGCACGAGATCGAAGGCTGAAAGATCGCCCACCCGCTCGTAAAGCTCGGTCGATCCGCGCAGGTCGGTGAACAGGAAGGTGAGGCTGGTGATTTTCAGGCGCTGGTTGATGTCGAGCGTATCCGTGCGATAGAGATCGCGGAACGTCTGGTTGGTGAGCAGGCGCTTGGCGGTCAGGAAGGGCCGGCGTTTGCCCAGGAGATCATGCAATTCCCGGCCGGCGATGAAGACCGTCGGCAGCACGCGGGTGTCGGTCCTGTTTTCCAGCGAAATGCGCAACGGGCCGGGTAGCATCTCCAGCGTCTGGCTCTGGACATGCTCGCGGTCGAAGACCAAAGAGAGGCTTCGGCGCTCCCTTGTTGGTTCGCCCTTGACGTCGATGAACTGCACCGAATGGGTGACCGGCTCGAAGACGATGATGAATTCGGACGGAAGCTGTATGGGCAGAACCGCCCTTTCACCGGGCGCAAGCTCGATATCCTCCAGCGAGAACGCTTCCATCGTTTTCGCGAAATCCTCTTCCGGCAGATCGACGCCGGACCCCCAGTAGATCTGGCGGAAATATTCCACCAACGGCAGTTCGTGTGGATTGTGGGCGGCAATCCTGCGCACGCGGGGACTGACGGTGAACGTCACCTCGACCATCTCGTCGAGGGTTGGCGAATAGCCCTCGGAGCACAGCGCGCAGGTGTATTCGTCCTTCTGCAGGGTTTTCAGCGTGGCGTTGGTGTCGAGCACGCCGCCACAGCCGGGGCATAGAACATTCCAGGAAATGTCGAAGATGCCCACCCGCGCCGCATGGAGAAAGGCGCTTATGGTGCGTTCCTCGTCGAGGCCATGCTTGCTGGCGAAGGCCGGCGCGTTGATGCGGCAAAGTTCGCGTTCCTTGCCCTCCGTAACGGTTCGCTTGATCGCGTCGATTGCCTGTGGATCGACGTCGGTCGATTGCCGCAGAAGCGAGAACAGATCCTGAGCTTCGTTCATCGTGCAGGCTCCGGAAAATGCGCCCCGAGCCGTGTTGACCGGCCGGTCCTCGGTCCGGGCGTTCCATCTTACTTCGAAACGGGCCGTACGGCCATTCGAATGGATAAGCCTGGTGACAGTTCAATTTCCGTTCGGCGGATTTTCACCGGCCGCAAGCGGCACTATGATGGTCCCTAGGGCATTCATCTTTGGGGCTTCTCCCATGCCGACATCCGACAACCCGCCATTTCCCGCGGCCCTGCGGCTTTTCTCGGCGGTTGTCATCATCGTCCTGATCGTAGGCGCCGGCCTGTTTTTCGCGCCTGTGCTGGTCAAGCCGCGCTGGCCCTGGGCCGTCACGCCGTTCAATGCCCGCTTCCTCGGGGGCTTCTACACGGCCGAAATGGTGGTGATGGCGGCGCTGCTGCTCTGGAATCGCTGGTCGCCCGGCAGGCTCGTGCTCGTTATGGCCTTCATCTTCACCGTCATCGTGTCGGGGGCCTCGTTCGCCAATCTCGGCTATTTCAACTTCGAGCGCAAAGCGCCCTGGCTCTGGTTTTTGGTCTATCTGGGCTCGGTCGCTGTATCCGGGCTGTTCCTGTGGCGGACCAGGGCCCGTCCTTCTGCAAAAGGCGCGGCCTTAAATCCCGCATGGCGCGGCTACATGGCCGTGGAATCGGCGATCCTTGGGCTCTATGGCGTCGGCCTGCTGCTGTTTCCCCTGACATTCGGCGGCTTCTGGCCATGGCCGGTCGATAGCTTCCACGCTCAGGTCTACAGCGCCATTTTCCTCGCCGGTGCCGGCGGTACATATCTCGTCTGGAGAAGCGCGCCGCGCGAGGAACTGCTGGTGCTCGGCCTGGCGCAGTTTCTGGTTGGCCTGCTTGCCATCCTTGGCCTCGCCCTCACCGACGCTGCGGTGCACCGGATCGACTGGAGGGCGATGGGGACATTGTCGTGGCTCGCCCTTTTCGGGTGGATCGGCGTCAGCGGCGTCTTTAAACTCTACGCCGCCTCCCGGTATTTTAGCTCGCAATCGGCATCATAGGTTGCAGAGACGGCTGGATTTTCAGGTGCCGTCCGGTGCATCGTGCCGGGCCGATTGTCTTCGCCGGAACGCCATGACCAGCACGACCTCGCCATCCTCCGAGAAAATCCGGCCGCAGCTCCGGTCAGTCCGGCCAAGCGACGCGGAGGCGCTTTGCGCTATCTTCAACATGCCGGGCTTCCGCCGGGGCACGCTCAGGATGCCCTTCGAGATGGTGGAGCAGGTGGAGCGGCGCATCGCCAAGTCCGGCCAGGAGACCACCTGGATCGTTGCGGAATTGGACGGCAAGGTCGTCGGCCATGGCAGGCTGGTCGTGCAGGGTTCGCCGCGCCGTTCGCATGTCGGCGAGATCAATATCGGCCTTGACGATGCCTTTGTCGGCAAGGGTATCGGCTCTGCCATACTTGGCGCGCTGCTTGACGTGGCCGACAACTGGCGCGCCCTGAAGCGGGTCGAATTGACCGTCTATGCCGACAACAAACCGGCCATCCGTCTCTACACAAGCCACGGCTTCGAGGTCGAAGGCCGGCATGTGAAGGCCGGTTTTACCGACGGGCAGTACCAAGACCTCCTGAGCATGGCCCGGCTGCGGTTCTGAGTCCCGCTGTTTGGCCCTGACTGTTTAGCCGTCTAACAGTTCGCGCCGAGACCCGCGAACAGGTGATTGCTGGAGAACTCCGTTGGATACGGTCAATTTCGTCTCACACCATCTTGATCGAATTGACGATCTTCGTGTGGCCGGCCGCATCCAGCAAGTCTGGTCTCCCTTGGCGTTTGCACCGCAAAGCGGCTAGACGAAACCAATGACCGCCGCAGTTGACCCTATCCCTACGCCTCCGGTGGAAATTCTGGCTGTGCTGTCGCTGCTCTGCCCGGAAGTCGTGCGTGACATCGAGCAGAACTGGAATGCACCGGTTTCCGATTACGCCCGCCATCTGTGGCGGCCGGTGGCAAAGCCCGCATCGGGCCCGGCGATCGCTGCCCGCTCGATCCTGCGCGAAGTCCTGCATCGGCGCCTTGGTGTGATCATGCAGCCCGAAGAGATCGGCAAGGCCCTCGAAGAATTCGAGCAGAGACCGGTGATTCAGGCCGGCCTGCATTGCTTGCTTCTGATGGACCGGATCACCTTCGATGCCCTCCTGCTTGCCTGGCTCGGCGCGGTCGAAAACGGGCTGTCGGCCTTCTTCGGCTTCATGGGAACGACGATGACCATGGAGACAATTGGCCGGGAGGGGCCGGGATGGCTCGATGTCGGCGACGACAAGGTCAACCTGTTTGGCATGGGGCGCCACAAACTGTGCCGCAAAAGCGCCTGCGCGGCCGGTCCCGTCACTCTCAACAAGCGCGCGCTCGAAGCGGTGGGCGACGAGACGGATGCCAGCCGCTGGCTGGGCACACTGCTTGCCAGCCAGGACAAGGTGTTTGGAACCGCCGCCGATGCGCTGACGGCCCTCAACGAGGATCTGGTCGCCGATTGGGATCGTTCCGGCTTGGCTCTGCCGGTTTTCATCGATGATCGGCTCGCCGCGGCTGCCATGGCGCGGCATCTGGAATATGACGGCAGCCTTCTTTCGAGGCTGCTGATTGAGCCCGCAAGGCGCCAGCGTCTCGAACGTGCCTTAAAAGAGGCCGCATCGGGCCCGTTTGGCAGATTCCTGCCCGATGCCACGGCCTATTTCTGGGGCATCCGCAAGGAGCGCGTGCGCAAGCTCGTCCTCGAGAACGGGTACCTGATCGAGCCCGACAGGCCGCATGGTCTTTCCATCCCGTTCGAGCGGCCGCATCTCAAGCAGGCGCTGCTGGACGGCGTGCTGCTGCCGAACCTGTTCCTGACGTTCCTCGTCCTCGCCATATTGCCGCGCGTGCGGGTTGTGGGCGGCCTGAGACAGATTGGCTATGTGGCGCTTTTCCACTCGATCCTGTTGGCTGCGCTGGATGAAAACGCGCCGGAAGAGCGCGATCTGGCTGCGGAGCTGCAGGTTCGGGAAAATGCCTGGGGCATGCGGGTCATCGATGAAAAGATATCGGTCCGCGAGCAGCTTGCCGGCCTGCCGGAACGGGCGCTCTTCCCGGAACTGCTCCGGCAATATCGTTTCCGGACATTTGCCGACACGACCGACAACTTGAAACTGGTTCGCGAGGACTCCCGGTGGCGCAAGATCGGCCTGGCGGAGATCAAAGCGACCTGAGCGTCGCTTCAGGCCTCAACGGCAATCGAACGGAAAACAAACGGTCGCGGAGGGTCCATCGCGATCGGCTGCAGTTCAAGGCCTAACCTGACAAGGCCTCACCGGTCATTGCACAATACCGGCCTTGCGGAGCCCCTCCACCACGAGTTCGAAATCGGCAGGGTTCTTGTAGGGCAAGACTCTGCGACGGTAGTCCAGCGAATAGTCGGGATTGACGCGAAGCACCTCCTGCCAGGCCGTGCGGGCCTCGGCGAAACGGCCCAGATGGCCGTAGCTGGCGGCCAGGAGCGCGCGCGAGACGTCGGTGACAGCGTTGCGAGCCAGCCGTTGCATCAAGAGGTCAACGGCCTCCTCGTACCTTCCTAGTTGAAACGAGGCCAAAGCCTGGAAGTGCAGAAGCACATCCGGAAAGTATGGATTCAAGGCCTTCCCCCGGGCGAAGCTCTCGAGGGCCTCCTCGGACCTGCCCGAATAGTACAGCGCCTCGCCGAGGATGACGTGCCCTTCGGCGAAGTTCGGATTGAGGACTATCGCGCGCTCGGCCTCGTTGATGGCCCCATCGTGCCGTCGTGTGTACAGCTTGACGATAGCCAGCGCCCAGTGCGCCCAGGGATCGCTGTCATCCAGCATTACCGCTCGCGTTGCGACCTCTTCCGCTTGCGCCATCGATTCCGGCGGCGACGCACTCCACCTGTTCAGGTAATCGAGCCCGTGCGTGAGGGCGAGGAAGGCGTGGGCAGAGGCAAACTCCGGATCCTGTTCGATGGCACGTTGCAAGAGGTCGCGGGCTGCGATGTTCGTCTCCTTCGTCAGCCGGTACCACAGCTCTCGACCCCGCAGGAAACAGTCATACGCCTCGATGTTGCGCGGGTGCTCGGGCGCCAGCCGCTGACGGTCACCCTCAGTCAGATTGAGCGCCAGCGCACCGACGATCTGCTGCGTCACGTCGTCCTGCACGGCGAATATGTCGGTCAGGTCGCGATCGAACCGCTCCGCCCAAAGATGGCCGCCCGAGGTCGCATCGATGAGCTGCGCGGTGATGCGCACCCTGTTCCCCGACTTGCGTACGCTGCCCTCAAGTACATGCCGCACGCCGAGCTTCTTGCCCACCTCCTGCACTTGGACGTTCTGGCCCTTGAAGGTGAACGACGAATTGCGTGCGATGACGAAGAGCTGCGACAGTTTGGACAGCGCCGTGATGATGTCTTCAGAGATGCCGTCGGCGAAGTAATCCTGTTCGGCGTCACCGCTCATGTTGGCGAACGGCAGGACGGCGATCGACAGTTTCGGCGGCGCTGCCGTCGCCGGCCGGCCCGTCGCGGTTTCCGAGGTCGCGGCCGCCTTGGTCCCGGCGCCGACTTGCAGCGAATAAACCCGGATCGGCTCGGCGATGTTCTTGAGCTGTGTGCTGCCGAGATCGCTGACCGAGAGGTCGAGCCTCGCCTTGACCTGGCGATAGGCATCCTCGGACAGGCAGATGGCGCCCGGCGCCGCGACGCCCTCCAAACGCGAGGCGATGTTGACGCCGTCGCCCATCAGGTCGCCGTCGCTTTCTTCGACCACATCCCCCAGATGAATACCGATCCTGAACTCGATGCGGCGGTCCTGCGGCACGCCGGCATTGCGCTCGACCATACCGTTTTGAACCTCAACGGCGCAGCGCACGGCATCGACCACGCTGCGAAACTCAACCAGCGCCCCATCCCCTGTGCGCTTGATCACCCGCCCGTGGTGCACGGTGATGGTCGGATCGTCAGGTCGCTGCGCAGCGCCCGCAATCTCGCCAAGGTACGATCTTCGTCCGCGCCCGCGAGCCGGCTGTATCCGACCACATCTGCAGCCAGGATTGCGACCAGCTTACGATTTTCGCTCATGGGTCCGTCACCTCATCTCCACGATAGCAGGAGACGGAGGGTAAGAGGGAACTTTCGCAAAAGACGGCCACGCAGCCGCCCGAATCGGCGGCGCTCTGCCACCGGACCTGCACGGATCGCTCGATGCCATTTGCGCTGCCGCTTGCTGGTCGACGGTTATCGGTTCATCCTTGTGAATATTGCGGCCGTGAAATGGCGTAGCGAGGTCACGCCGTCACGGCCCCAAGTGAGGTCTTGTTCCATGGACTGCTCGGGCTGCGGTTTCGAGGTTGAGGGCGGTTACGCCTTCTGTCCGAGGTGTGGCAGGCGCCAGCCCGTGCCATGCGCCAGTTGCGGCTACCTCTGCGCACCTGATTTCGAGTTCTGTCCGAAATGTGGGGCAAGCGTCGGTGCGCCGGCAAAAGCCGTCGAACGGCCTGCTCCGACACCGAGCCGGACCATTGTGCCGCCTTCTCGAACTCCGTCGCTGCTTCCGAACATCGAAAGCGAAGAAGGGCTGCATCCCGTCTCTGATGCCGATCGCAGGACGGTAACGGTCCTGTTCGCCGACCTTTGCGGCTTCACCACGCTCAGCGAGCAGCTCGACCCCGAGGTGATGCAAGCGCTGCAGAACGAACTGTTCAAGGAATTGACGGCGGCCGTGCGAAGCTTCGGTGGTTTCGTCGACAAATTCATTGGCGATGCGCTGCTCGCTTTGTTCGGTGCGCCGGTCGCGCATGAGGACGATCCGGAACGCGCGCTTCGCGCCGCTCTCGACATGATCGCCCGGACGGCGCGGCTCGGCCAAAGCACCTCCTCCTATTCCGGCTCGCCTCTGTTGCTCCACATCGGCATAAACACTGGTACGGTCGTCACTGGCGGATTGGGCATCGGCACCGCCAAATCCTATTCGGTGACCGGCGACACGGTGAATACGGCGCAACGCCTGCAATCGCTGGCTGCACCGGGTGAGGTGCTGGTAGGCGAGCTCACTCACAGGCTGACCCGGCATGCTTTCGCCTACGAGCCGCTGGGTGATGTCGTGCTTCGCGGCAAGGCCGGCAGTGTTCTCGTCCATCGACTGGATGCACCGCTTGCGGCGCCGCGCGCAGCGCGCGGACTCGAGGCGCTCGGCCTCAGCGCGCCAATGATAGGTCGTGGTGCGGAGCTCCAGAGAATGCTGGCGAGCCTTGACCAGGCGTGCAGCGGCTCGGCGCAACTTGTCCGCCTCGTCGGAGAAGCCGGTATCGGAAAATCGCGGCTGGTGAAGGAGTTCGTCGCCCGCGTCGGCGACGAGGATCGTTTTCGCAATGTCGCCGTGCGGCAGGCCACGTGCTCACCGCTGGGCGAACAATCATTTGGCGCCTTGGGCGCAGTGATGCGCAGCGCTGCCGGGATGATGCAAAACGACAATGGGGACGAAATGCGGGGGAAGCTCGCAGCCTTGCTTACCGATCTCGGTCTGCAGGGCGAAGAGGCGCAGCGGCTGATGCCTTTGCTCTACCATGTGCTTGGCCTTGGCGACCCCGATGCTACGTTGCAGCATGTCGAGCCCGAGCAGCTGCGGCGGCAAATTCTCTATGCAGTCCGCACAATCGTCGAACGGCGGCTTGCATTGTCGCCGCTGTTGATCGTCGTCGAAGACCTGCACTGGGCCGACGCCGCTTCGCTCGAGGCACTGCGTTTCGTGATGGACAGGTTGGAACGCACGCGGTTGATGGTGCTGGTCACGCATCGGCCGGCGCCGGACAGTGGCCAGCTCGATTCAAGTCGGGTCAGTCACACAGCGCTCAGGCTTTCACCGCTCAACAGTGGTGACGGACGCAGCTTGCTGGCGGCGCTTTTCGGCGAGAGCTGGGTAAAGTCCGCAGGAGGGCTTCTCGACCAGATCCTCGAGCGCGCGGGCGGCAACCCCCTTTTTATAGAGGAGATCGTTCGCGGCCTTATCGATCGCGGTGTACTGACGCGCGAGGGCCAGCGATGGCGGACCGTGGGGGGCGAAGTCGCAACCGGCATTCCCGCCACCATCCAGGCAATGCTGCTTGCTCGCGTCGACCGGCTGCCCCAGGAGGTGCGCCGGTTGGCCCAGGAGGCCGCGGTGATCGGCCCGCGCTTCGATGCCACACTTTTGAAAGCCGTGACAGCCGACCCTGGCCGGCTGGAAGCCGGCTGCGAGCTGCTTTGCGATGCCGAAATCATCGAGGAAGTCGCCGGATCGGGCTCGGTCTCGTCGCAAAGCTACCGCTTTACGCAAACATTGCTGCAGGACGTGATCTACCAGAATCTGCTCCTGCAACGCCGGACCGACATTCACGGGCGGGTCGGTGCCGGCTTGGAGCGAATGTGCGGCGACAAGCCGGAACGGCTCGAGGATTTGACCGTGCTCGGCCATCACTTCGCACAGAGCGCCGAGCGGGAGAAGGGCGCGCAATACCTGCAGGCGGCGGGCGATCGCGCTCGCATGATATACGCCAACGATGACGCCCTTCGTTTCTACGAGCGAGCACTGACCGCGTTGGGCGCGATCGGGCAAACGCCGCTCAAACTGGCAATTGCAGAAAGCATTGCCGATTTGAGCGGCCCGGCAGGCCGCCGCGAAATCGCGCATCACCACTACGAGACGGTGTTGCAGGCATACCGCGACGCAGCCGATCGTGTCGCTTCGGCGCGAGTTTTGCGCAAGATCGGTCGGCTGCTCTGGGACGTCGGCAAGCGGGACAGCGCCGAATCCCGCTACGCTGAAGCCGCAGCGCTCCTCGATGGAGCGGATGCCCCGATCGAGCAGGCGCATCTGTGGCAAGAACGTGGCCGACAGGCGTTCCGTAGCGGAGATCACGCTCTCGCGGCAAAATGGGCGGACGCGGCGCTGGACGGCGTACGCACTCTGACAACGGAGCATGTCTCCGAGGTAGGGCGTGATGCCACTCTTGTGACCGCCGAGGCACTCAACACCAAGGCTGTCGCGCTGGCTCGCCTTGGGCGAAACCTTGAAGCGGTGCGTCAGATTGAGCGTAGCATTGAATTGGCCGAAGACGCCGGTCTGCTGGGAGCGGCCTGCCGCGGCTACACCAATCTCGGCGTGCTTTACACGACCATCAATCCGGCGCAGGCCATAGAGGTCTGTCGGCGCGGTCTTGAAGTGGCGCGCCGCATTGGTGATTTGGGTTTCCAGGCGCGCCTCCTCGCCAATCTGGCGGTCGCTTGTTGTACTTTCACCGATCGCTGTCCAACGGAGGGCGTGCCTGCCGCGGAGAAGGCCATCGAGATCGACCGGGCGCTCGACCAGCGCGAGCACCTGCCGGTGCCGTTGATCGTGCTTGGGCAGATCCACCAGTGCAACGGCCGTCCGGAACTGGCGGTTGGCTTGTTCCACCAAGCACTGGACGTAGCCCGCGAAACGGGCGAGCCCCAACTGCTGTTTCCGTGCTATGATGGTCTGGCAACGCTCAATCTCGACCTCGACAATCTGGCCGAGGCCGAACGCTACTTTTCCCTGGCGCAGGGTATATGCGCCCAGCACGGGCTCGACCCGGAAGCGCTTGTGGTGCTGCCTTTTCTCGATTAGCCGGGCGGGAGGTTGAAAATGTCCGCGCGTATTGACTTGTTACCGCTTCAACCGGGCGACCGTGCGCCGAATGTGGTGCTCGACGCCATTACCCAGGAAGGCAAGATCGCGCTTGACGACTTTCGCGGACAAAAACCGGTGCTGGTCGGCCTGTTTCGAGGCCTGCATTGTGCGTTTTGCCGGCGCCATATCGCCGCCCAGGCGCGACTTGATCCGGAGCTGCGCGAAAAGGGCGTGGAGAGCCTGACGGTGGTAAACACGCCGATCGAACGGGCGCGTCTCTATTTCCGCTACCACCCGATGCCGAATCTGCTTGCGGCCTCCGACCCTGAACGCGCTTCGCATCGTGCTTTTGGACTGCCCAATCTCGAATTCACCGAAAACGAGACGGTCTGGCCGTACAAGGTCTCGATGGCGGCGGCAAAGGATATGCGGGTCGACGTACCGGGCGAGTTGCCTGGTCCAATGGATCCATTTGCGGCCAGCGAATTCCTCGACAAGAAGGACAATTACGAAGTGACCGAGGCCGACGAGCAGATGATGGCGACGGGACATGGACAACTGATCGGTCAGTTCCTGCTGGACCGGCAGGGGGTCGTCCGCTGGAGCTTCACGGAGGTTCCGGAGGGTGGGCGATACATGTTTGGGGCGCCGAACCCGCAGGAGCTGATGTCAGCCGTGTCCCAGGTCGCCCAATAGACTTGCGAACGAGGCGACGGGCGGGACGCTGAAGGAAAAGCGGAACCAATTTGTCGCAAATCTAGACGCTGCCCACCGTTCATTCGAGCACGGCCTCGACACGGGCAACAAAGTCATCGAGCGAGCGATCCCCGCGAACCTCGATGCGCGGAAGGTCGATGGGATCGCAATCGAGGTCCGCAGGCCCATGTTTGCCGCCGAAGCCGATCCGATAGCCGCATTCCTTGGCCAACCGGCCAAGCCGTCGGTCAGTGACAGAGAAGGGTGCCGCGAACGCCGTGGTCGGCCGACCGGTCCACCGTTCGACGAACATGCGGGAGCGCAGGAGCTCGGCGGCCAACTCAGAACTCGACAGACCATCGATCGCGCGATGCGTCGCCAGATGGCTTCCGAAGAACGCACCTTCGCCGGCGAGGCGTCGCACCGTCCCGGCGTCCATAAGCTGCGTCGGCGGACCGCTGTCGACATCCCACCGTGCACTTTCACCCACCAAGTCCGTTACCAGGAACACTTCCGCGGTCAGGTCGTTCGCGCGCAAGATCGGCCAGGCATGGTCGGCAAAATTCTGGAAGCCGTCATCGAAGGTGATGAGCACCGGGCGGCCAACGAAAGGTTGACGGTTGGCGATGGACCATCCCAACTGCTCGGACGTGATCGCGTGAAAGCCGTTGGCGCGCAGCCACGCCATCTGGCTGCCGAATGCGGCGGGCGTGAGCCGAAAACGGGCGAGGGCGGCCGGACCATCATCGGCGACGCCGTGATACATGAGGACAGGCATACGCTGCCGCCGCTCGCTGCGTGCGACGTCGCGGCGCAAGGCCCGTGCCCCGCCCCAGACGACATTTCGCGCGACTCCAATACCGATGGGCGCGCGGATTGGCACATGATCGATCACCGGTTCCGTGGCCATGCCGTCCGGTGACAGGCGGCGGAAGCGGTCTATGCGATAGAGCTCGGTCTGGATCGATTGCTCGAGGACGAGGCCTTCGGTCGCTGCCAGCGTCTGCGAGATCGCTTGTGCACCGAAAGTGTTCCAGTCGAAGCCCGTCCTTTCTACATTGTCACGGAGCACGAATGCGTGTGCGCTGACGAAACTGCCGCCGGGCGCCAACGCCGCAACGATTTTTTTGGCGATGCGCCGCAACTCGTCGAGATCATCCAGGTAGTAGAGCACTTCCGAACAGACGATCAGATCCATCTCGCCCGGCAGCGTGTCCGCCGAGAAATCCAGTACGCCGAACTCGACATTCGGCTGATCGCTGCATCGCGCGCGCGCCCGCCCGACGGCTACGTCGGAGATGTCTGTTGCGGTCAAATGGCCCACTCGCGGCGCCAGTTGCCGCGTGAAGTGGCCCTCCGCGCAGGCCAGCTCAAGCGCCCGTCCGATGGGACCGGCGGGCAGAATTTCGAGCTGCCGCTCATACTTTTCCTGCTCATAGGGCGAACGATAGTTCCAGGGATCCTCGGTCGCGAAACGGCGATTCCAGAACGACGTACGATCATTGTCGTGGCCATTCGCGGCTCGTGCGCGGCGCGGCGTTGCAAGACGCTCCGCAGGTTCGGCGCTCGACCGAACCAGCCGCTGCGCCTCCGCGGCCAATCGCGCGAGTTTGCCGAAGTGGCTGTCCCGATCAGGCCGGGGTGCCGCCATGGACGACGATGCCTTGGCTGCAAACATGTCTGACTTGTCGGCGCCGGCGCCCGTTTGCGGTGCAAGCCGCTCAGGGGGCACGAAATTCAGCGCCAACTCAATCCAATGACGCCTTGTCACTTTCCCGAGTGCGCCGAACTGCGCGCGAGCCTCGATCCGGCCATCCATCATCAGATAGGCATAAATTCGATCGATTCCTTCCGGAAGGTCGGTGGAGGCCGGATTTCGAGCGTCGACGCGGATTCCAAGTGTCCGCGCCAGTCTGCGCGGCGCGGCAAGGTCGTCGAAGTCGAGAAGCATTTGCTCAAGGTGATACTGGACGCGGCGAGCCGCTTCGGGATCGTTCCAGAACTTGCCGAGTTCAACGATCAACTCGGTGATGGAACCGCCGAACCTGTCCCACCTGGCAGCCAATTGGGCTGGCGCCGATAGGCTTCCTGCCATAAGGCCGTCGAAGGCCACCTTGGCGATCTCACCCGCCCACTTGCGCCCTGCCGGCAGCGCGCGCAGGGACTGCGGGTCGATCGAGCGCGCGCCGCGGCCGCAATCCGACGCGGCGTTCCACAACGCGAACCACGCGAGTGCTTCGGAAGCGGTGCCGCCATTCGCCGAAATCGCTCCATTGGCGTGAGCCGGTGCTGGGCGTTTGACCCTGGGATCAGGAGAAAAGCCGCGGGCGATCACGATTTCCGCATCTGCCAACATCTGCGTCGAATTGCGGGTGAGCGACTTGGGGCCGACCCGATAGAAAGCGAGCGGTTCGTCGACCATCACCCAACGCTTGCCTAAACGTGCGAGGCGCAGCCACAGATCCCAGTCCTCGCAGGTGCGCAGCGACACATCGAAACCGCCCAACTCGACAATTGTCTCCCGGTCGACCAGCAGCGCGTGAGTGCGAATGGCACACCGGCGGGCGAATGTTTCGAAGGGCTGGATCGCAACCTCCGTCGAGATGCTCGACGGGGTGAGTTCGCCATCGGGCATCACGCGCCGAGAACCGCAATAGGCGGCCGCTGCATCGGGAGCGCTTTTCAGTGCGGCCAGCATTTTGGCAAGGAAGCTGGCAGCCACCCAATCGTCCGCATCCAGAAACATGAGCCATTGGCCGCGCGCTGTCGAAGTCCCGCTATTGCGCGCGCCGGCGGCGCTATGCGCGCAAGAGCTCAGCGTCCGAAATCGGGCATCGCGCTCCACATAACCGGCGATGATCGCGGGGGTGCGGTCCGTGGAAGCGTCGTCGACGATGATCGCCTCCCAATCCACTATCTCCTGATCGAGAAGGCAATCGAGCGCGCGCGCCAGCGTTGCCTCCGCGTTGTGCACAGGAACCACGATTGAGACCAAGGGATTATGCGCCACGCCGTCTTACCCGCGCCTGGTTCGAAGGTAGGGCAAGAGCCCCGAGACATAGCCGGCGATTTCCGGCCAACGGAAACGGTCGTCAGGGACGCTGCGTCCAAACAGTCTCCTGCGAACTCTCCCGAGATACCACAGCGGCTTCCATTTGAAAGCCCGGCCGTCCCGAAACCTGACAGTCCGGTGCCGGCCTCAAGCTGGCCTGTCAGGGATGCGCCGCATGGCAGTCATTTCTAAAGTCCTGTCGATTCATCAAAAGTAGACATCGCTAATGCAAAGGTCGCAAGCAGCCTTGCGCCAATAACAGCCGTTGTCCCTGCATTCTCGAACAGCCATTCTCCGTCCGAAAGAAGAGCTTCCTTCCAACGGTGGGCCCGCGTCGGAGGCTGACGGGCGCAGTATACATCCGGGTGCGAGACAGTACCTGCGCCTCCAGGTTAACGAACTGCAATGCACCAAAGGACTATTCTAAATTTATTTTCGATCCAGCAGATATAGCCTGACATTACTCCTTTCGGTAGTAGATTGCATCAAATGGTCAATTTGGATATCTGGTTATTTCCGCTATCAAAAGAGGTAAAGAGCGACATCAATCGGAACTCGCGCATTTGTTGTCAGTCCAACAGGCGTACAAGCGGCGCACGAATCGGCTCGAACCAAGAAGATTTCGGCTTGCGGGTCGGGTATTTGTCTGACATAATTTTTTGCTTCCGAGTTCTGCACTGGGCAATTGGGGCATAGTGATGGCTAAGGAATCTTCGAGTGCCGCTTCTTCAGCAAATAAAGCGGACGCAAATCTGATAGGTAATGCAGAGGGAAACGGGCTGAACTTCATGGCGGGCCAGGCTCGCGAGGGTGGGGCCTCGGGCGATGCCGTAGGTGTCGACAAGATACGTGATCTGCTGTTCGGCAACCAGATGCAGGACTATGACCGCCGCTTTTCCAAGCTTGAAGAACGGGTCCTGCAGCGCTTCAAGGATGTCGAGTCCGAGGCCAAGCGCAATCTCGAAATGTACGAGTCAAACGCGAAGAAGCAGGTTGACTCGCTTGCGACGCAATTGCGGAATGAAAAAGATGCACGGGCCGAGGCCGACAAGGAGATTGACCGGAACCTTCGCGATCAAAATCAGGCACTTGAAAAGCAGGTGCGCGCGCTGTCGGATCAATTGAGCGATCTCGAGCGCGAAGTTGCGGACCGGATCAGTCGAAACGATCATTTGCTGCGTGAGGAAATCAAGCAAAAGTACGAAAGCGTTCAGATGCTGATAGAGAAAGTGTTTTCCGACCTCAGCAACGTCAAGACCGACCGAAATCTTCTGGCTGGCCTGTTTGTCGAGGTCGCAAAATGTCTGAATCAGGATCCCGTCGGCAGCAAGGGCAACTCGGAGCGTAACTGGAAAGCGAGTTGATCGGAACTTGACGTCGAGCGTCGACCCAATCAGCCTTCCTCAAAAAGCAGCTTCGAACGATACCGAGATTGATCGCGAGGCTCTGGCTCGCCTTTTGATCGAAATTGCCCGAAACGTTGATCCGGACCATCGTGCGCGTCTGGAAGGAGTTCCGACCGCCGATCCTCGCATGGAAACGCTTCGCCAGTTGCTGGTCGGCGGCGAAATTTCGGAGCTTTCACGCGTTACGCACCTGCTCGACGAACCAGAGCAGCTTGCGGCTGCAGTGGGAGGCGTTCTCCCCAGTGCAGCCTCGCTCGCGCCTCATGCGCAACTCGGCGAGGCCCTTGCGCCGGCTGTCGAGAGGGCCGCGCAACGGTCCATTCAGAAGAACCCGAGCACGCTCACGGATATATTATACCCGGTGTTCCTGCCGGCTATTCGCAAGTCGATCGGCGAAAAAATCGACCAAACCTTTCAGTCGCTGAATGAATCTTTAAGACATATATTTACCTGGCATGGACTTAAGTGGAGATTTGAAGCTTGGAGAACGGGAACAAGCTTCTCGGAAGTTGTCCTTAATCATTCTCTCGTCTATCGTGTAGAACACGTCTTTCTCATTCACCGCACTTCCGGGCTTTTGATCGCGCATGTAACTGCCGAAAACGCTACGAGCGAAGACCCTCAACTGATTTCTTCGATGCTTAGCGCAATTCAAGATTTTGTAAGGGACTCATTCAACGAGAAAGAACAGAGCGGGCTGGACACTATCCGGTTCGGAGAGCTTCGCCTGTGGTCGGAGGTTGGACCGTTTGCGACCTTGGTTGCGGTGATCCGGGGAAATCCGCCGGAGGAATTACATGAAATAATTCGCGATGCATTGCTTCGCATCCATGAAGATTGCTCACAGGCTTTAGAGCAGTTTGACGGCGACAGCTCGCAGCTGGCCGGCGTGGAGACGCGGTTGCAGACCTGTGTTGAACTGCAGCACGCGGATTCAAACCAGGGATTTCCGTGGCTGGTGGTGACGGCAGTCCTGCTGGTTTTGATTCCGGCAGGCGGCTGGTTCTTTCTTTCCTGGCAAACCGGGCAGCGCTGGCAGGCCTATGTGTCGCGGCTGGAGACCCAGCCGGGCATCATCGTTGCCGAACAAAAGGTGCGCGGTGGCCAATTCTATATTGCCGGCCTGAGGGACCCGCTTGCCGCCGACCCGCAGTCGCTGTTGTCCGGAACGCAGGTCGATCCTGCTCGCGTTCATTCAAACTGGCAGTTCTATCAGAGCCTCGAGCCGGCGTTCGTGTTGAAGCGGCTGACGGCGTCGCTGGCGCCGCCGGATTCGGTACGACTTTCGATCGTCGATGACCGCATCGTTGCCGAGGGCGAGGCCACCGCCGCGTGGATCAGCCGCGCGCGGGCCGCCGCCCAGCAACTTTCGGCGGGCGGGCCGGTATTCGATATCGCCAGGGTCCGCGATGTGATGAGTCCCGAAGAACGCGCGGCGGAACGCTGGCAGGCCTACGTCTCGCGGCTGGAGACCCAGCCGGGCATCGTCGTCTCCGAACAAAAGATGCGCGACGGCCAGTTCTATATTGCCGGCCTGAGAGACCCGCTTGCAGTCGACCCGCAGTCGCTGTTGTCGGGAACGCAGGTCGATCCCGCTCGCGTTCATGCAAGCTGGCAATTCTATCAGAGCCTTGAGCCGGTGTTCGTGTTGAAGCGGCTGACGGCGTCGCTGTATCCGACGGATAAAGTGCGACTTTCGATCGTCAATGGCCGCATCGTTGCCGAGGGTGAGGCTCCCGACACCTGGATAGATCGGGCGCGCGCAGCGGCAAGACAGCTTTCGGCAGGCGGACCGGAGTTCGACATCTCCAAGGTTCGTGATGTGAGCCCCGATGCACGCGCGGCGGAGCATTGGCAGTATTATGTGTCGCGACTTGAGGCCCAACCGGGAATCATCGTTGCTCAACAAACGGCGCGGGGCGGACATTTCTACATTTCCGGTCTGAGAGACCCTCTTGCCGCCGACCCGCAAGCTCTGCTGTCCGGAACGGAGGTTGATCCTGCCCGCGTTCATTCACAGTGGCAATTCTATCAGAGTCTTGATCCGAAGTTCGTGGTGAAGCGGCTGACGGCGTCGCTGTCCCCGCCGAAATCGGTTCGGCTTTCGATCGTCCAGGGTCGCATCGATGTCGTGGGCGAGGCACCTGCCGGCTGGATCAGCCGGGCGCAGGCCGCCGCCGACCAACTTTCGGCGGACGGAGTGGTTCTGGATGTCTCGCAGCTGCGCGAGCTGAACCTTGCAGAACTTAATCATTTGAGAGAGGCTATCCAGACGACCGATATTTTCTTCTCTTCCGGTAGAGTTGTCCCGGGAGCGGAGCAGACGCCGGTGCTCGACAGATTGGCTGATCAGTTGAAGGAATTCGCCCAAAATGCCCGCAAGGCAGGCGTGACAGCGCGGTTCATGTTGACCGGCCATTCGGACACAACGGGCCGTGAGACGGCCAACGCGTCGATCAGCGCCGCCCGCGCCGAGACAGTTCGCGCGCTTCTCAACAAGCGCGGCGTCGCTCCGGAACTGCTGCAGGTTCGGGGCGCCGGCACCTTTGAGCCGGCGGTGCCCGAAAATGAAAATAGTCGAACTGGGAACTCCACCAATCGCCGGGTCTCGATTACTGTGAACCTGGAGTAGTGCGGAGCCCAGGATGCTGCAAAAAAAGATCTGCATGTTGGGCGGGTTCGCTGTCGGAAAGACGAGCCTGGTGCGCAGGTTTGTGCAAAGCATCTTCTCGGAAAACTACCTGACCACGGTGGGCGTGAAAATCGACAAGAAGAGTGTCGTACTCGCGGACAAAACCGTGGATCTGATTTTGTGGGATTTGGCCGGCGAAGACGATATCGGCTCATTCCGCGTCAGCTATGTGCGAGGTGCGACCGGGCTGGTGCTTGTCGTCGATGGAACCCGGCCCGCTACTCTTGCCGTGGCGCTCACGCTGCGCGAGCGGGTCGAGGCCGAATTCGGCGTGATGCCGTTCATATTGCTGTTCAACAAATCCGATCTCACCGATCGGTGGGCGATATCGGATGGTGAGATCGACGAACTGAAGCAGCGTGGATGGCAAATCTACCTGACAAGCGCGCTTTCGGGCGAACATGTTGACGATGCGTTTCGTCACCTTGCTTCGATGGTCGCCAAATAGACCATGCCCAGGGTGCCGAAAGAAGTCAGAAGCTGGATATATGATTTCTTCTATGATGAGCGCTCTGCCGCATATCTGAAAATTGACGCCCGGCAATGCATAGCCGCGAAGGGCGGCAACATTGAACATTACGGACTCTCGTCGCTTCGCACTGGCAAGCCTGTTGCCGATCAGCTTGAATTCATGGAAGGGCTGCTGCCTTGCCCGGAGCTTCCATATCATATGCCCATGGTGGAGCTGCCCGGAGGGCGTGTCGCGGACCTTCATCTCTTTGGCGACGGCGGCTCGGTGTGGCTGCTCTTTCTCGACGCCACTGCCGAACGCGACAACCAGCAGCGGCTTCAACAGAAGGCTTATGAAATGACGCTCCTGCAGGAGAGGGAGCGTCAACTCAATGCGAAGCTGCAATCGACGAACGAGGCATTGAGGGAGAGCCAGGAGGGATTGACGCGTGAATACCAGCGCGCCGAGTCCCTGCTCCTCAACATTCTTCCGGCGTCGATCGCGGAGCGGCTGAAAGCGGACGAGCAAATCGCAGACAACCACGCGGAGGTCAGCGTGCTTTTTGCCGATATCGTCGGTTTTACGGAAAGAGCGAGGAGCGTCGGAGCCGTGACGACGCTCGCTATTTTAAATTACTTCTTCAAGGCGGCGGATCTGCTCTCGGAACAACATGGCTGCGAAAAAATCAAGACCATCGGCGATTGTGTGATGGCGGTCGCTGGCCTGCCCGCCGCGCGATCCGATCATGCAGAAGCCCTTGCGCACTATGCGCTCGAGCTGCGGGAGGCGGCCAGGCGCGAGCGCTTCGCAGGCGAACCGCTAAGTCTCAGAATTGGAATTCACTCCGGACCGATCGTGGCGGGCGTCATAGGCAAAAGGCGGTTTGTCTATGACCTGTGGGGCGACACCGTCAATCTCGCCGCACGTATTCAAAAGTCCGCGGAGCCGGATGAAATCCGTATTTCGGATGCAACTCACAAACTGCTTGGACCAGATTTTGCTTGCGACCCACTCGCGGAAACGGAATTGCGCGGCACAGGTCGTGTGCGAATGTGGCAGCTCCTGGCCTGATGCCGCTTGGCCGTGCCGAGCTGGAGCGCATTGCATCTCAAGCTAGTCAAACACCGCGTTCAGAGTTCCCGAAAGTCGAGCCCGATATCGAGGATCGGGGCGCTGTGAGTCAACCAGCCGATGGAGATCAGGTCGACGCCGGTCGCGGCGATGACCGGCGCCGACGCGGACATTATCCTGCCCGACGCCTCGGTGATCGCCCGGCCGGCTACCATGCCAACCGCCTGGCGCAGTTCGTCGGCCGACATATTGTCGAGCAGGACGGCATCCGGGGCAAGCGCGAGGGCTTCATCCAGTTGCGTCAGCGTGTCGACCTCGACTTCGATCTTGACGAGATGGCCGGCGCCGGCCCGCGCCCGCTCGATCGCCGGGCGAATGCCGCCGGCGATAGCGATATGGTTGTCCTTGATCAGGATGGCGTCGTCGAGGCCGAAACGATGGTTGGAGCCGCCGCCTGCGCGCACGGCGTATTTTTCGAGCGCGCGCAATCCGGGTGTCGTCTTGCGCGTGCAGGCGATTTCCGCCTTGTGCCCGCGCACGGCATTAACGATCGACGCCGTTGCCGTGGCGATGCCGCTGAGACGGCACAGGAAATTGAGCGCCGTGCGTTCTGCCGTCAGGATGGCCCGGGCCGGGCCTCTCACCGATGCGACGGCTTGCCCTTGCGTGACCTTGCTGCCGTCAGGAGTGTGCACCACCACGTCCACATCCTGGTCGAGCAGCCGGAAGGCGAGCCTTGCAATATCAAGCCCGGCGACAGTTCCGCTCTGACGCGCCGCAAGGACGGTCGTGGTTCGACGGTCCTTCGGAACAATGCAGTCCGTGGTCAGGTCGCCAGCCCGGCCGAGATCTTCGAGAAGGGCTGCTCGCACCAGCGCTTCGAACATGATTGTGGGTAGTGGCGAGAGGTTTTTCATAGGGCCTCTTCTGGCCTTCGGACGTGATCGAGTTCATGCGCCGCCGCCAGGGCGGCGTCGAGCGTCATTCTGGGGCGCCGGTCGACGGCTGCATGGCCGGGAAAATCCGTTCGGAAATGAGCGCCCCGGCTTTCCTGACGCTGCAAGGCGGCAATCGCGATCATCAAACCGACGGCGGCGGCATCGGATGAAGCGTCGTTCCGCTGCGCCAGCGGCAGCAAGGCGCCCGCTACGTCCTTCAAGCCTTCGCCATCCCGCGTGACGCCGAGGGCGCGCGACAGGAGAAGGCGCGCAGGCCCTGGGTCGGGCCTCGGCCCCTCAGTTGCCGCAAGCCGCGTCCCAGGGGCGGTGGCAAACGAGCCAGCCACGCTCTCGGCAACCCAGCGCGGGCAGACGATCGCTTCGGTCAGCGAGTTGCTGGCGAGCCGGTTGGCGCCGTGCAGTCCTGTCGAGGCGACTTCTCCGCATGCCCAAAGTCCGGGGACCGACGTGCGTCCTGCCAGGTCCACTGCGACACCGCCCATGTGATAGTGCTGCGCCGGCCTGACGGGAATGAGGTCCAGCGCCGGATCGATGCCGGCGGCGCGGCAGGCAGATGCGATCGTTGGAAAATACCGCGCGAATGCCGGGCCTGGCTTTTGGCGTGCGTCGAGGAAGACCTGATGGCCGCCTGCCAGATGTCTCCAGACCGCGCGCGCCACGATGTCGCGCGGCGCGAGTTCGGCGCCCGGCACGCCATCGAGGAAGCGCCGACCTGTCTGATCGACCAGGATTGCCCCTTCGCCGCGAACCGCCTCGCTGACGAGCGCCATCGGACGGCCCGGCCCGTCGAGCGCGGTCGGGTGGAACTGGATGAACTCCATGTCGGCCAGAAAGGCGCCTGCGCGTGCGGCAAGCGCCAGGCCCTGCCCAAAACTGCCAAGTGGATTTGTCGAGTCCTGAAACAGCCCGCCGATCCCGCCCGTGGCGAGGACGACCCGCCCCGTGGCAAAGAGCACTTGACCTGTGTTTGAACTCGCCTGCACACCGACGATCCTGCCATCCGACACGGCAAGCCGGCGCGCCTCGACACCCTCGAGGACCGTTATCGTGGGCGTCGACCGCACGGCGGCCACAAGTCCGCGCATGACTTCGCGGCCGCTGCCGTCGCCACTGGCGTGAACGATGCGCCGGCGGCTGTGCGCCGCCTCCAGCCCAAGCCGCAATGCTCCTTCGAGCGTCCGGTCGAAGCGAACTCCGAGCCGCGCCAAGTTTTCGATCGCGGACGGGGCGGCATACACGATGCGCCGCACGGCCTCCGCATCGCAAAGCCCGTCGCCGGCGGCAAGGGTGTCGGCAAGGTGGAGTTCCGGATCGTCGTCACCGCCCAGGGCGGCGGCAAGCCCACCCTGGGCCCACGCGCTCGATGCATCCGCGCCAAGCGGCGAGCGTGACAAAAGCAGCACCGGTTCGGGCGCCAGATGGAGCGCCGTCATCAGTCCGGCTATGCCGCCGCCGACGATGACCGGCCGGCCTGCGAGGTCTTGGACATCCAGGATCATACGGCCAGCATCCGCTCCACGGCCAGCCGCGCGCGTCCAGCCACCTCGGCATCGACGGTCACGACATGGCGGTTCCGCTCCAGCGCCGCGCGGATGTTGGCGAGCGTTATGCGCTTCATGTGCGGGCAGAGATTGCAGGGGCGCACGAACTCGACTTCAGGGTGCTCGACGGCAACGTTGTCGCTCATCGAACATTCGGTCATCAGCACCACGCGCGCGGGCCTATGCCGTCCGACATAGTCGGACATCGCCGCCGTCGAGCCCGCGAAATCCGCTTCCGCGACAACCTCCGGCGGGCATTCGGGATGAGCCAGTACCGTGACATTGGGATACGCCTGCCGCAGCTCGCGAATATCGGCGGGCGTGAAGCGCTCATGCACTTCGCAGTGCCCCTTCCAGGCGATGATCTCGATCTTTGTCTGAGCCGCGATGTTCCTGGCCAGATATTCGTCGGGCAGCATGATGACCCGCGGCGCCCCCAGCGATTCCACCACCGCCAATGCATTGCCCGAGGTGCAGCAGATGTCGGACTCGGCCTTCACGGCGGCCGAGGTGTTGACGTAGGTCACGACCGGCACGCCGGGATAGCGCTGCCGCATCAGGCGTACGTCCGAAGCCGTGATCGAGTCGGCCAGCGAGCAGCCCGCGTCCAGATCCGGAATGAGCACGGTCTTGTCCGGATTAAGTAGCTTGGCCGTCTCGGCCATGAAATGCACGCCGGCCAGCACGACGACATCGGCTTCGGTCGACATCGCCTTGCGGGCAAGCGCAAGGCTGTCGCCGACAATATCGGCCACGCAGTGGAAGATTTCCGGCGTCTGATAATTATGCGCCAGGATGACCGCGTTGCGCTCGCGCTTCAGCGTGAGAATGGCATCGATGTCGTCGGTGAAGGCCGGCCATTCGATCGGCGGGATCACCCGCTGGACGCGATCGTAAAGCGACGCGGCGGTAGGCAGCGAACTGTGCATCGGCGCTCCAATTATTCTCAATATGAGTATAATTGACGCATATACTCACTGTGAGAATAAGGGTTGTCAAGCCCGCGACAATGGCAATTTCGTCCCCGCCACCGCCCGCTCGTCGAGAACGGCGTGACGGAAGCGGAAAAGCTTCGCCGGCCGTCCGACCGTGTCGGCGGTTGTCTCTCCCGCTTCCTCGACCAGCTCCTGCTGTTCGATCAGGCGCCGGAAGTTCGGCTTGTGGACCAGCCTCCCGGCCAGCGCTTCCACGGTCCGCTGTAGCTGAAGCAGGGTGAAGAGAGGCGGCATCAGCTCGAACACGACAGGCCGGTACTTGATCTTGGAGCGCAATCTGGCGATGCCGGTTGCCAGGATGCGGCGGTGATCCGCCGCCATGGACGAGCCAGTGGCCGATCGGACATCATTGTTCAAGCCGCGATGCGCTTCCTCCACCAGGGCCGCCTCATAAAGCAGCTCGTAGCGTTGCAGCACCAGCTCCTCGTTCCAGCCGTGACCCTCGAGACCGAAGGCAATGGCCATCCGCTGCCGGCGTTCGCCTCGCATCGAGAAATTGTCCGGGGCGTCTGCCCAGGCGTTCAGCCGCGGGACAATCACCTGATGCAATGCAGGCGGGACGCCGTGGCGATGATCCTCCCAGGGGAAGTAATCATACCAATCGCACCATGTCGCCTTGCCGGCGGGCGCCGACTGCTCCTCACGGGTGAGGGCTAGATAGCTGATCGAAATGATTCGTCGCGACGCGTCGCCCACGCGATCTCGGTCGGCGAAGGTATAGAGTTGCTCGATGTAGCCAAGGGGATGCCGCGTCTGCTGTTCGACCCAGTCCCTCAAGCCGGACTGCAGCGAGCGGTGCCCAAGTTCGAACGGGCCGGAGGGCAGGGCCTTGCCACTATCGATGGTCATCACGCGCGGTTGACCATTTGTCACCGCGACCAAGACCGCGATCAACTCGGCAACGATTGAATGTGACAGTTCGTTTCCGCGCCGGTTTGTCTTTGATGCCACCTTGCATCTCGCCTCAGAATCCAAACCCAAGAATATCGGGACGCAACATACGTGACACCTTGAAGTCCTTGAACCTCACCGTTTCGACTTTTTGTCGTTGCACAGGCCATCGATGGCGTATCGAAAGACGGGGCCAACACGCCGGCTCGTTGGACCAAATACGCCGAAAATCCGTGAAACGCGCTCAAGTGCGCCGTACGCACCGAAAAATTCAACGATTTCATCAGTTTGCAGAACCAGAAGCGTGGCGGCTTCGGCGGAAGGGTACAGGGGAGAAGAGAGGATGGTGCCCAGAGGCGGAATCCAAGCAAACGAAATCTGACTTTGTTTTCAACTGTTTGGAGATCGCTCGGCGGAGGTGGTGACCAACAAAAATACCAACAAAATATTTCTGTGGATTAGTTCAGTTGCCAGACCGCCTCTTCCCCGTTGCCGTTGATTGCGGCGGACGGCACTTCGCACGCACGATCGCGCAAATCCACAGAACTCTTCCGCTCGATCCTGGATGACTGCTCCGCGCCTCATACGAGTCGTTCCCGGATCGACTGACGAGCCCGAAAGTCGCCAACTAATCATTTGATCGGGCGGAGGTGGGATGCGCCATTGGATACATCCCGGCAATGGCTAGGCCGAGCCAGTCCCTGGTGACCGAGCCTATCGAGAGAATTTCCAGGCGTTGAATGACGAGGGCATCGCCCTCGGACCTGAGTGCTTTCCCACCGTCATGTGGGCTGGCGGTGAGAGGGAACCCAAAGCGATCCCGGATCTATTCCAAGGGATGAACGGTTTCGTCGTGTTGGAGAAAGCTGCGGACGTTTTGCTTCAGTTCGATCTGGGCGAGGGCGGTGTCGATCCAGTGAAATTGCTGCGTCGGGACCGTTTAACGGCATTTCCTGATGCATACTCTTTCTAAACGTTGGAAACTGGAAGACCGCGTTCTTGGTCGAGCAATCGCCGCGAGCCAGATCATCATCCGGGGGTGGATGGGTACCTCCGGGCTCGCTCGAAGATGATGATTTTGCCGTTTCCATGACTCGCGCATCGCAAGGCGCGGATATCTGGGTCGACACGCAGGTTTGGGACGCGTTCTTCGTCGGTGCGGCGCTGGGCGCGCTACGGTCCGCGAAGGTCGCCAAACCTTTCTGGCTGCGGAGATTAAGACGGTTCACGATTGACCCCGCTCAGACGCGTAACCCACCTCATATCCATGCTCTCCAGGTCAGTCAGTATCCGTCCTCCGTCGAGCAGGCCGAAGTGCTGAAGCGAGCAGGACCACTTACCATTCCCAATGGACTGCGAGACGACCGCGATCTCGGAGTCGCTAATTCAGCCGGACCGCAATCACCGGCTGCATTCCGAGATGGTCGCTGGTCTGGAAACGCTGCCCCTCGATGATCACAGTCTGTTTCCGGCCGGTGCGCTCGAGATTTGTGTCGGCCGCATAGTGCATGGCCAATACGATGCCGGTGGCGATCTGCAACCCCAGCATCATCGTCAGGATACCGCCAAACGTGTATGCGAAATTCAGGTTCCGCGGCACCGGATAGACGATGAAGGAGTCATGCACCAGCCGCGGCAGCGCCAGGCGTCCAACCGGCGTTCGATGCCGGCTTTGGGCTTGTAGGTCGAGCGTCCCTCCTTCATCGAGGTGTCCTCTGCCTCAGCCGATACGGATCTTGGTGTTGGGAATGAATTGGAACACCGGCACCGCCATGTTCTCCGGAGCCGGGCCTTTGCGGATGCGTCCGGCACCGTCGTATTGCGATCCGTGGCATGGGCAGAGCCAGCCGCCGGCATCGCCTTCCTGGCCGACCGGAATGCAGCCCAGATGCGTACAGATCTGAACCATCACGATCCAGGCTTCCTTGCCGGGCGCGGCGCGGTTGGCATCGGTCGCCGGCGCATCGGCAGGCAGATTGGCGTTACGGGCGATCGGGTCCTTGAGGTCGGCCAAGTTGACAGCCTCGCCATCCTTCCCTTCTTTTTCGGTGCGGTGGCGCACGACGACACGTTTATCGCGCCAGGTCACCACCAGCGATGTTCCCGACGTCAGAGAAGATGCGTCGACCTCGATCGGGTCCACTTTGCGCGTCTGGTGGCCGAACGTCTCGATTTGGATATTTTCATACCTCCGATGGAACCGCCGGCTATGGACGTCACAATGTATTGGCACCGCCGATTTGATCGCGACACCGGGAACGCTTGGCTTCGTGAGCAACTGGTGGCTGTTGCTTCGTTTGAACCGTAGCGCCGGAATTGCTTCGGGCGAAATCCTGCCGACCGCCGGTTCTCCGAGCCGGCTAAGTTTAATTTTCTTCTAATTGTCACTACTTAATATTACCGAAGCTTTACCGTCGTTCATCCGCTTTCGAAAAAAGTAAAAAAAAGATGTAGTTCATGTTCTTCCCATGGCGCGACGAGAATTGGCATGATAAGGAAGTGACATTCCGTATCTTACCGAGGGGGCTTGGGATGCTGCGTCCATTCGCTGTGGGTTCTTCATCATCGCGGGAAACGGTGCAAGAATCGAGAAATGCCGGAAGAAGCATGTGGGCGCGGTTGCTCGGATGGGGCAGGAAGCGCAAGGCAAATCGGAAACCGCACTCTGCCACAAGTCATCTTCCCGGTCTTAGGCTGGAGCCGTTGGAGCCGCGCTTCCTGCTCTCGGCCGACATAATCCCCTTCCGGGTCGATATGATGGGCGACGCGAGCGGCGCGCATTATTCTTTGAAGTACGACAATCTTATCCAAGCCGTTCAGGTTTTCGACGACCGAAGCGGCATGCTGATCGACAGCCGCAGCGCGCAGGAAATCAACTTTATCCGTGTCGTCGGCACCGCTGCAAACGACCGGCTGACGGTCGACTTCGCCAAGGAATTCCTGCAAGGGATCGAAATCGACTTCGAAGGCGGTGACGGCGACGATGTGCTGGCGCTGGCGGGCGGGTCCTTCACAGACGTCACAGTGACGATGACCGGCGACGGCGCCGGGGCGGTCACAGTCAGCGGCGCGGCTGGACCGCAGACGATCGGCTTCACCGGCGTCGGCACTGTTTTGGATGGGAACGCGGCCGGTAACCGCATCTTCCGGGACGCGACGGGGCAGGGTCAGACGCTCAGGATCGGCGACAACGGGACCGTGGGCGACGGTATCTCGACCATCGACGCGGTCGGCGCCGGCGGCGCGCTTACCTACAATTTCCTGCACCCGGACGTTAAGCTTACGATTGACGCAGGCGCGGGCGACGACACTTTCGTCCACGACGACTTCGAGACGGCGCTCGCCGGCAAGATCCTGCTGAGCGGCGGCGCGGGCGGCGACGCGGTGACCGGCCCTCCGGCAGACACCACCTGGAACATAACCGGACGGGATTCGGGCAGTGTTTCAGGGGTGTCCTTCGTTGAGGTCGAGAACCTTCGGGGTTCGGCCGACAACGAGGACACCTTTTTCGTTTCCGCAGGCGGCGTCATGAGCGGTGTCATGGACGGCGGCGCCGGCGGCTTCGACAGCATGGTTCTGGAAGGCAATTCCGGCACAATCGTCTACAAGGCCGACGACGCTCATTCCGGTACCATCACGCGCGACGGCGCGGTGCTGACCTATGCCGGCCTCGAGCCGGTCAGCCTCGGCAACGCCGCAAACGTCACCATCGACCTCAGCGCCGCTTCCGACAATGCAGTCGTGACGATGAGCGGGTCGACCGTAACCGTCGCGTCGCAAAGCATTCCGACGTTCGAGCAGACATCGTTCGAACTACCAACCAATTCCGTCACGATCAAACTCGGCAACGACCAGGGTCTCTTCCCGCTTCTCAATGAATATTTGGGCGAGGACGTATTCGCTGGCGCCAACTTGGGGAACCTCATCGCCGCCTTCGTTGAGGGTGATGCGATCACCTTCCAGGGCACCATCAATCTCGGCTCGGCGAGTCTGACGGTCGATGGTGAGGATGGGCTCGACAACATCATCGTGACCGGCGCCCTGACCGCTGGAGCGATCCACTTCAAGGCCGAGGAGATCAATGTCGACGCGGGCGCGTCGGTCTCCGGCACGTCCGTCAACTTTGAGGCCGTCGGCGAAGGCAACGGCCTGATTCCGACGGAACTCACCAAGGGTCTCTATTTGGCGGCGCCGCACGCCACCATCAACGTCACGGGCAGTGTGACCGCTACTGCGGGCGACGTCGTGATGAGCGCAACTGCTACCTCTTCGCTCACACCCAGCCAGGGCCAGATCGGAAGCATCGGCGGCGCTATCGTGGTCGGACTGCCTAAGGCCACGATCACCTTGGGCGACGGCTCATCCAGCGCCCATATCTCGGCCACGGGCAAGGTCGATCTCGACACCGCCGTGAACGTTACCGTCACGGCTGCAGACGAGGCGGATTCGAGCGACACCGAAGCCAAATTGGACGCCGCGATCGCGGTCACTACGCTGATTTCCAAGTCCGAAGTCGGGATTTTTGGCGGCAGCACGATCGACGCAGCCGGTGCGGTCAGTATCGATGCCGCATCGACGTTCGAGATCGAGAACGTCGCGGACGGAACGGCAGGCGGCGCAGGCGCGACCGTGGCCGCGACGGTGGTCGTTGCCGCCACCGGCGTGAAGTTCAGCGACTCCGCATCGATCGGCGCCACCACTGCGCCGACGTCCGTCGCGTTCGCCGCGACGACCACCAGCACCATCACAACCTCGGCGATCTCGACCAAGGGTGGTGGCGATGAGAATGGCGGTGCAAACCAGTCCGAACAGCAACTCGACAGCAACAATGCGAAGACCGCCGAGGGCTCCATCAAATTTGCAGGCGCTGTGGCAGTAACCGTCTACAGGCCGGTCACGGAGATCTCCAGCGATACTTCAGGCTCCATAACAAGTTCCGGCGACATCACGCTGTCGGCGACGACCACCGATACCATCACGTCCAGCGCCGATGGGTCCAACACCGGCGAAGCCCAGGACCCGCCGCCATCCGGCGGCACCGGCGTAGGCGTCGCCGTTGCAATCGGCATCATCGCGCCCAAGACGCTCGTTTCCCTGGGCGGCACAGGCAGTTATACAGCCCCGAACGTGGCGCTGACGTCGACGCTCGATGCCGGCAGCACCTACAAGACCGAGGCCACGTCTGGCGTCGGCGACGGCGGCAAGACCGGCTTCGCCGGCTCGCTCGCCCTCAGTGTCGTCACCTCCATCACCACCGCGCTCGTCGAGAGCAACGCGAACGTCAATCTGAACGGCGCCAACCTGACGGTGTCGGCGGAGTCCGCTACCGCCACCGAGGCCTCCGCCAAGGCCACCGTCGACGGCAGCGGCAACTCGACGGGCATCGGCGCTTCGGTGGCGATCAGCGTCGGTGACAACGACACGGTCGCCCGTATTTCCGGTGCGGTTTCCGGCGCCGCCGACATCACCGTTTCGGCGAAAGGTATCCATGACGTTCTTGCCACCGCCGAGGGCGGCGCGACGGGCGGCACGGCTGTCACTCCGGTTGTCGCGACCGCGGTCGCGCTCAACGACACGAGTGCCGACATCCTGGCTGGATCGACGCTGACGATCACGGGCGATCTGACGGTCAACGCCGAGCACGATAACGAAGCGGCCTCTACCGCCAGCGGCGCCGCCAAAGGCACCAAGGCCGCGGTTGGCGCGAGCCTCGCGCTGACGATCGCGCAGGACAGTTTGCTCGCCGGCCTGGCACGCAGCGTCACGGCGGGCGGCGCGGTGCTCATTTCCGCGACCAGCCGGGCGGCCAACCGTGCCGATTCCAAGGCGAGCGCAACCGGCTCCAAGCAGGAAGGCGACAACGGCGGCAACACGGCCCAGAGCCAGACCGATACCCAGGTCGCCGGAGCGAACAATGCCAGCGGCGCGAACGCTACCTCGCCCGGCACCAATACTTCGTCCGGCCCGCTCAGCGTGGCGGCGGCCATCGGCATCAACATTGTGCAGGACACGTCTTCGCGTGCAGTCATTGGTGGTGTGTCGGGAGCCCCGATCACGGTCGCTGCAGAGGGCGGCGTCACCGTAAAGAGCCTCGCCAATCACGATGCCGCGGCAACCGCCGACGGCAAGTCCGTGACCACCTCGAACGCCACCGCCATTGGCGCGGCCGTTGCGGTCAACGCCTCGGACAGCCAGAACCATGCTTTGATCGAACATGCCACCGTGACCGGCGACGGCGTCACCGTCGAGGCAGGGATGGCCGAACGCGAGAGCGAGGCGCTCCCCACCATCGATCTCGACGCCGACACCATTTTCGTTGGTGAGCAACCCGGCCTCGAGACCGGCGAGAAAGTCGTCTATTCCAACGGGGGCGGCGGCGACATCGGCGGACTGACGAGCGGTGCAGAGTATTTCGTCATCAAGGGCGAGAAGGGCCTGATCCAACTCGCAGCATCGGCGGATGACGCCGACAACGGTGTTGCTGTGGACCTGACCAGCCTCGGCTCCGGCGACGCACATAAGCTCCAGCGCCCCGATACCGCGGAAGACGACGACATCACCTTCGATCCCGATGCAGCGCGGTTCTCGTCGCCCGGCGTGGTGACCGGTGACGAGGTCGTCTATTCCAACGGTGGCGGCGGCGATACGGACATCGGTGGCCTGACCAACGGCACGACCTATTTCGCCATCGTTGACGGCAGCGGAAACATCAAGCTCGCCGAAGATCGTGCGAAGGCCCTGAAGGGCGAGGCGATCGATATCACCTCGTCCGGCACCGGTGATGGCCACAAGCTGACCGAAACCAGCCATTCGACCGACGCGACCGCCAAATCGGGCGCCAGCAAGGGCAAGATCGGCGTGGCGGGTTCGGTGGCGATCAACGTCGCCGAGGGCGAAACCAGCGCCATTTTCGGCGACGGTGCAGCCATCACCGCCCAGGACGGTGACGATGCCGACACGGACATTGGCGCCTCGGCCGTCAAGGCCGAGACGACGACCTATACGCTGACGCGTGCGTTTCCGGCGACCGCGGCGACGGGAACGACCACGGGCGTGGGCCTCTCCTTTGCCGTCGGCTATGCCGGCTACGACACGCTCGCCGAAATCAAAGGCTCGGCCACGGTGACCGCGAACGACCTGACGGTCGATGCCGACGGTGGCCACGGCTTGATCACGCTGGCGACCGCCGGCGCTGGCGCTGGCCAGGGCGGCACTTCGGTTGGCGGCGCTATCGCGCTGGGGGTTTCCGACAACCACACCGACGCGCGCGTGTTGGCGGGCCTGGCCATCGAAATCGAGGGCGACCTGACGATTACGGCGGACAATGTTGTCAGCCAGACGACCGAAGCCAATGCCGAAGTGACCGGCTCTGGCGGTACCGGCGTCGGCGCAGCGATCGCGCTCGGGTGGACCGAGGACGACGTTGGCGCGCGGCTTGAGCGCAGCGTCTCGACGGGCGCGGCGGTAGCGGACGATGTGAAAGTGGAGGCCAAGGGCACGATCACGTCGACGGTGCTGGCGACGGGCAGCGCCGAGGGCGAGAAGAACGCCAACAGCGGCGGCCAGACTTCGCAGAACCAGACCGGTTCGCAGACCAGTTTCCTGAATGCCAGGACGAATTCCAGCCTGACCGAACCGACCCCGCAGACCCAGGTGGCGAGCGCCAACCAGACGTCGCAGAACCAGACGACGAATCCGGGCGGGCAGGGTAACGCCAACGCCAATCAGGCGGGCACGCAGACGTCCGGTGGCGTGCTGAGGATCGCTGCGTCGATCGGCGGAACGGTGATCGTATCCAAGGTCGCGGCTGAGATCGCGGACGATGTGGATATCGATGCCAGCGGCGACCTGTCGGTCAAGGCGATCAGCGACGCCGACGCGCAGGCCGAAGCGGTCAGCATCGCCTTCACCAAAGGCTCGTCCTCGTCCGACAATGTGAGCGCCGCGGTAGCGTTCAACGTCGCGCTGATGGACACCACAGCGCGGCTGGGCAACGGCACCACGACAGCAGGGTCGGTGACCATCGAGGCTGGCACCAGCGCCGGCGAGGTGAATGCGTTCAAGGCGCTGGCTCTCTCGGGAGCCGGCTCGCAGCAGAGCAGCACCGGCGGGGCCACCCAGGGCGGTTCCGGTGGCGGCGGGCAAGGAACCGGCGGCGACAAATCGAGCCTCGGCATCGCCGGCGCGGTCGCCTTCAGCGTCCTCGGTTCACCGGCGACTGACGATCCGAACACGGTGAGCGCCAGCATCGCGGATGGTGCAACCGTCACGGCGCTCAACGGCGATGTCACGGTCACCGCGCGCCAGGACATCGGCATGCAGAACATCGCCGGCGGCGGTGCCCTGAGGATCTCCGGTGGTGGGGGCGGGGGCGGAGGCGGCGGTTCCGACACGACGGTTGGCGCAGCGGTCACCATCGGCGTCCTCGATGTCGAGACGCTGGCTACGATCGGCAGTGACGCCACGGTCACGGCGGACACCGGCAATGTCGACGTGAGCGCCTTGACCACGTTCAAGCCGCTTGAGATCGTCTCGCCCTTCGTCAAGGCAGTGGATACGGGCGTCGACGTCACCAATCTGGCGATCGGCGCGGCCATCGGCTCGGGTGGCGACACCGGCGCCGGCTCGGCAGTCATCAACGTCCTCGACGTGACCACTCGGGCGAGCATCGGCTCCGGAGCGACGGTTACTGCGTCGGCAGGTGACGTCTCGGTGACGGCATCGAGCGACGTGAACGTCATCGACTTCGCGGGCAGCATCGCCGTCACCATCGGCTCCGGGCAAAAGAGCGGCAGCGGCGTCGGCATTGGTCTTGACGTCACCGTACTCAACGAAACGACCGAAGCGCTGGTCGCGACGCGCAACGGCGCGGCGACCACGGTCACCGCCGGCGGCAACGTCGCCGTCGACGCCACCTCGTCGGAGGACTTTTTCCAGCTCACCGTCAATGCCGGGGCAGGCAACAGCACCTCGGGCGCCGGCGGGCTCAATGTGCTCGTCAACGATACCACCACGCGGGCGCTGGTCGGGCGGGACCCGACGGATGCTGCTTCGACTACCGGCACAGCAGCGATCGATGCCGACGGTTCGGTTGTCGTCGCCGCGGACAGCAAGACGTTGATCGAAAGCTATGCAGGTTCGCTCGGCGTCTCGTTGAGCGGATCGGCGGTCGGCGTTTCTATCGGCATAGTGGTCGACCTCGACCAGACCACCGCAACGGTGGGCGCAGGGTCCACCATCACCGCGCTCGGAGGCGAGACCGCCTCTGTGAACGATGGAATCTTCGACAGTGACGGCAATCAGGGCTCGGCATCCGTCCGCGGTCTTGCCGTTACCGCGACCAGCTATGGCGACGTGTTCCTGCTGGCAATCGCGGCGTCCGGCTCGCTGGGCAGCGACAATAGCGGCCAGGGCGGCGGCTCCGGCGGCAGCAGCAGCTCCGGCGGCGGCACCAAGGTGGGCATCGCGGCATCGGTCGGCGTTGCGGTCCTGAAGGGCGAGACCAAGGCCACAATCGGCAATGGCGTCGCGGTCAATCCGGACAATACCGGGGCCAATGCGGCGCAGGGAATCCTGCTGCGCGGCGCCGGCGAGACCAATCTGACCAACGTCACGGGCGGCCTGACGATCACCCTCGGTGGCGGCGACGCCGGAATCACCGGCTCGGTCACTGTCAACGAGGTCGATAATTTCGTCTGGGCGAGCGCGCTCGGCGACAACACGCTGAACGCAGCCGGGGGCGGGGTCAGCCTTGATTCACACGCCAAGGTCGACATCGATGCGGTGACGATCGCTGTCGCCGGCGTCGTCAGCACCAGTTCGTCCAGTTCCGGTAAGAACAGTTCCGTCAATTTCTCCGGCGCTGGCGCGGTGACCGTGAACATGGTCGAGACGGAGGCGCTGGCCGATATCGGGGCCGGCAGCGCGGTCTCGACCACCGGCGACCTGACGCTTGAAGCGAGCGACGATTCGGCAATCACCGCGGATTCCGGCGGTGTCGCTATAACCGTCTCGACCAATAACGGGACAACGGCAGGCTCCGTCGGCGCGTCGGTCGCGGTCAATGACATCACCCAGACCATTTCGGCGACGGCTACGGACACCTCCATCTCGGCCGCCAATGTGTTGGTTACAGCCGACAACAGCGCTGTCATCGATGCGCTGACGATCGCCGGCTCGGCGTCCGTCTCGACTGGTGGCAATGCGCTGGGCGGCGCAGGCTCCGGCTCCGGCAACTTCGTCGTCTCCACGACCACGGCTGGTGTGCTGAATCCGTCTGGAACGAAGAGTCTGACGGCGACGGGCAACATAACGGTCGAGGCTACGGATTCGAGCCAGATCAACGCCGATGCCGGCACAGGGGCTCTGTCGGTTTCCACCAACGGCGGCAATCTCGGCGCCATCGCCGTGGGTGCTGCTGCAGCCGACAACGAGATCACCAAGACGACGACGGCAACGCTGCAGAACGTCAATGCGAGCGGTGCGAATGTCGACGTGACGGCCAGCTCCACCGGCACCATCAGTGCCTTCACACTCGGCATCTCCGGGTCGCTGAACACCAGCAACGGTCCACTGTCGCTGGCTGGCGCCGGCTCGGGATCCGGAAATTACATCACGTCCACGACCACGGCGAGCATCGATCCTAGCATCGTAAACGCTACCGGCGATGTGACGGTTTCCGCGATCGACAGCGCCACCATCACGGCCACGGCTGGCGCAGTCGGCATCAGCTTGAATGTCGGCAGCGGCAGTGGAGCCAAGGTCGGCGTAGGTCTCGGCCTGGCGATCGCCATCAACGAGATCAACAGCAGCGCTCTCGCTTTGGTGGAAGACAGCTCGGTGTTCGCCGGAGGCGCGATTTCGGTCACGGCCGGCAGCACCGGCAACATAGATGCGACAGCCTTCGGCGTGTCGCTGACGGTTTCCAACTCTTCCTCGGCTGCCGCCGTGGGGGTCAGCGCGAACATTGCAGCCACGACCAACGACCTAACCTTGACCACCAAAGCCGCGATCACCGATGACGCCGGCGGCGATCCCCAAAGCGCCTCGGCCGGTGCGGGCCTGTTGGTCAGCGCCACGGATTCGGGCATCATCAACGCCGACGCGACCTCCGTCGGCCTGAGCGTCGCGGCAGGTGGCAGCAGCGGCGTGTCGGTGGCCGGCACGGTCAGCGCGTCGGTTGCCCAAAATTCCATTGCTTCGACGACGGAAGCCATTATCGACAACGTCGACACGACGGTTACCGGCGACGTCGATATACTGGCGTCGTCGTCGAAGTCGATCGACGCCATTGTTACAGCCGCTTCGGTGGGCGTGTCGGTCGGCTCCGGCAGCGCCAGCGTTTCGTTGACCGGCGCAGGCGCAGGCGCCTCGAACGTCACCAACAATTCGGTGTCTGCGATCATTCGCGCCGCAGATGTCGGCGCTTCGGGCGACGTGACGCTCACCGCCGCCGACCAGACCGATATCAGCGCCACGATCGTATCGGTCGCCGCATCGGTCGGCGTCAGTGGCGGCAGCGGCGCGTCGGCGACGCTGACTGTATCGGCGATCGACGCCACGAACTCCATCACCAATATCACCCGCGCAGTGGTCGAGAACGGATCGAACGTCACCGCCGGCGGCGAATTCACCGCGGACGCTTCCTCGACCGGTTCGATCACCGCCACAGCGGTGGCGGCGTCGATCGGCGTCGGTGTCGGCGGCGGCAACGTCACCCTTTCCGGCGCCGGCGCCGGGGCCGGTGCCGACAACGCCATCTCGAATACGATCGAGGCGGGCGTCATCGGCGGTTCGTCGGTCGAGGCGGACGGCAATGCCGACATCTTCGCCACCGACTCCGCGACGGTGAATGCCAATGTGGCGACGGCCGCGATCTCGGCATCCATTGGCGGCAGTTCGGCGACCGTTTCGCTGACCGCGGCCGTTTCGGTCGCCACGAACACGGTGAACGACATCGTGGCCGCGCATGTGGTGGACTCGAGCCTCACCTCGGGTGGAAGCGCCACTATTGAGGCCGATTCCACCAAGTCGATCACCGCCCTGCAGGTCGCGGTCTCGGTTTCGATCTCGATCGGTTCCGGCACGGCAACTCTGGCCGGAGCGTTTGGCGTCGCGCAGGTGTCGAACGTTATTGGCGGCTCGACGACGGCGGGCATCTTCGATGCTGATGCCGGTGAGAGCCAGGCGGCGACCATTGGCGGGCCGCTGACCATCAGCGCGACGAGCGCCGGAATCATTCACGCCACGCTGGTGGCAGTGACAGCGTCCGTCGCGGTGGGATCGGGCACGGTCACGCTGTCGATGTCGGCGGCGGTTGCGCTGGCCTCGAATAGCATATCCAGCGACGTCCTGGCGGCCATTGAGAGCTCCGTTGTCGACGCGAGCGGCGCGGTCGATATCACCGCGACAAACAGCAAGGACATCGACGCGGTGTCGGTGGGTGTGGCGATTGCGGTGTCGGTGGGAAGTTCCGCGTCGATTTCGGCGGCGTTGGCCTTCTCCAAGGCCACGAATGCCATCATGGGATCGACCGAGGCGCTGATCACGCAGAGTTCGGTGACGGCGGACGGCTCGGTGGCGCTGACGTTGGAGGATACCTCCTCGATCACCTCGGACGTCATCGCGGCGTCGGTCTCCGTCGCAGTTTCCGGCGGGATTGCCGGGGTCGGCTTGGCGGTTTCGGTCGCTCTGGCGGAAAACACCATCTCGGGCAGCAGCCGCGTCGCCATCGACGGTTCAACCGTCACAGCCAGTGGCGGAGCAAGCGACGTCACGGTCGAAGCGACGACCGAAAACACCATCAAGACGGTTGCTGTCGCGGCCTCGGTCTCGGTCTCGGCCAGCAGCGGCACCGTGGCGCTTTCCGGCTCCGGCGCGGGCGCATCGGCCACCAACACCACGACCAACGAGGTCCTGGCTGAAATCGTCGGCTCGACAGTTGAAGCCGGACGCGCCGTATCGGTCACCTTGTCAGACGATTCGGTGATCGAGGCCAAGATTGTGGCGGCTGCCGTCGGCGTCTCGGCGTCCAGCGGCGTTGGCCTGTCCGGCGTGGTCGCGGTAACCGTCGCCACCAACAGTATCGGCGGCGTCTATGGCGCCACGATCTTCGATTCCGACGTCGATGCGTTGGCCGGCGGGGTGACGGTTTCGGCGACGGCCGACAACTCGATTGACGCAATCGCTGTCGCGGTCGCCATCTCGGTAGCCCTCGGCAGCAGTTTCGCCGGCTCTGTTGCTGTTGCAGGGGTCATTGCGGAAAACATACTGACCAATTCTTTGACTGCCGGCATTGTCTCCGGCAGCAATATTGGCGCTCATGGTCTTGTCGGCGTCAGCGCCACCGACACATCGTCGATCAAGGCCACCCTCGTGTCGGTTGCCGCATCAATTTCGGCCAGCGGCAGCGCCAGCGTTGCTTTCTCGGTCTCGGCAACGGTCGCCAACAACGAGATCGGCTCGACCCTCAAGGCGACGATCGATGATTCCGCCGTCGATACAATGGGTGCGGTTTCCGTCGAAGCGCGGGCTGATACGCTGATCTCCGCCACGGCGGCGGCGATCAGCGTCAGCGTCGCCGTCAGCGGCGGAGTGTCGATTTCTGGCGCCGGCTCGGGTGCCTACGCAGCCAACAGCACGACCAATTCTGTCGAAGCCTCCATCATCGGATCGTCGATGACGGCGGTGGGCGATGTCGATGTGCTGGCGACCGACATTTCGAGTATTTCGGCGACGCTTGTTTCAGCTGCGGTCGGCGTGTCTGGCGGCAGCGGGCTTGCCGTGTCCGTGTCCGTCGCGGTCACGCTGGCGGAAAACACTATCGATAGCGCCTTGCTGGCAACGATCGACGATTCCACCGTGAGCACTTCCGCCGGCGCGGTCACCGTTGCGGCGACCAATTACGACGACGCCCTTGCGCGAGGCATGGGCATTACGGCGACAGCTGTGGCTGCGGCCATTTCGGCCGGTGGCTCGGGCGGTGTGTCGGTTCAAGGCGCCGGCACCGGCGCGGTAGCCACCAACAGCATCAGCACCGGCATAGAAGCAAGTATCGTCGACAGCACGGTCACTGCACACGGTACGGTTTCGGTCGCGGCAACGGACGAGGCAAGGATCAAGGCCGTGCTCGTGGCGGCCTCTATCGCTGCCGGCGGCGCAGGCGCCGTCTCAGTCAACGTTGCGATCAGCGCCACGGTAGCCGAAAACACCATAGGCGGCGGCTTGCTGGCGACCATCGACGGCTCGACCGTCAACACGACGGATGGCGCAGTGACTGTCGACGCCATCGCGGACAGGACCATCGAAGCGCTCGGCGTGGCGGTGGGCGTCGCGGCGGGCGGCGCTGGAGCCGTTTCGGTCAATGTTGCCCTCAGTGCCGTTGTGGCGACCAACATCATTGCCGGCGCAACTGAAGCCAGCATCAAGGGCGGCAGCGATGTCGACGCCAACCACGCGTCCAACGGCTTCGTTAGGGTCAACGCGCTGGACACGTCCTCGATCGAGGCGACCCTGGCGTCGGCGTCGGTTACTGCCGGCGGAGCCGGAGCGGTGTCGGTCAACGTGGCCGGCGCATTCGTCTATGCCAACAATGCCTTGACGGCGAGTGCCGATTTCGACTGGAACGCCGACGGCGTCATCGATTTCCACGACATTCATGCGGGCCTGGCGGTGCTGACCGCATTGCATGACCTTCAGATCGGCGACGACGGCGTAATTGGCGATCAGCCCGGCCCTGACGGAGATCCCGATACTTTGGGGGATAACGTCCCCTCCGACGATCTGACCGTCGATCAAGCGATCGACGCTCTTGGCAATCTGAGCGTCTTTGGAGCAGGACAACCGAGCGCTGCATACAAGACGGCGCTGAAGAACCTGATCGGTTCGAGCTTCGACATTGATGGCGACGGCAACATCACCAATCGCGATCTGCTGCTCACTGGCAGCACGTCTGACGACGTCGTCATCGCGAACTCGATGGTCGCGTCAATTGAAACGTCAAGCGTTGATACAGCCGGGGCGGTTGCCGTATCAGCCTCCAACTACGATGCCGGGTCGGCCAGCGGAATGACCATCCATGCGACCGGTATTGCGGTCGGCATCGCCGCCGGCGGCGCGGGCGGTGTTTCCGTCAACGTCAGCGGTGCCGGCGTGGTGGCGTTCAACGACATCAACAACGGCATCGAAGCCAGCATTGTGGGAAGCACGGCAACCGCGGGCGGCAATGTGACTGTCCATGCCGAGGATCGGGCGGGCATTAAGGCCGAACTGCTGGCCGTCACCGTATCTGCGGGCGGTGCCGGTGCGGCCTCGGTCAACGTTACCGTGTCGGTCACCTATGCCGAAAACACGATGAGCGGCAGCCTGCTGGCCACCATTGACGATTCCACCGTTACTTCGACGTCAGGCAATGTCACGGTCGATGCTTTCGCCGACGACCTGATTGAGGCCGAGGGCATAGCTGTCGGTGTGTCGGTCGGCGGCGCTGGCGGCGTGTCCATCAATGTCGCGGCCAGCGCGGTCCTGGCGACGGCTGTTCTGACCAATGTGGTCGAAGCCAGCATTGTCGACGGGTCCAATGTTGCGGCGAACTCCGTCAGCGCCACGGCGACCGATGAATCGGCCGTGGATGCTACCCTGGTTGCGGCTTCCGTCAGCATTGGCGGCGCGGGCGCTGTTTCCGTCAATGCGTCGATCGCGGTCTCCGTCGCGCAAGTGGATTTTGGCACGACCACACGGGCGCTGATCTCGGGATCGAAGGTTCTCGCGCGAACGGGCGATGTCGGCCTCACCGCGCTCTCAACCGGATCCGTCGATGTGGACGCGGTTGCCGTAGGCGTATCCTTCGGCGCATCCGGCGGCGTCTCGGGTTCGATCGCGGCCGCGGGCGCGATTGCAATCATCAATTCGACCAATCTTGTCGCGGCAGTGATTGTCGCCGATTCGGATGTCGACGCGACATTGGGGTCGGTGATCCTAAGCGCGACCGACGAAACCCTGTTCACCAGCGATGTCGACTCGGTCAGCGTCGCCGGGGCAATCAGCGGCGGCGCAGGGATTGCGCTCTCGATCGCCTATGCGCAATCGAACACGTCGATCGACGGCACGGTCAAGACCGAAATCAACGACAGCGACGTTGACGCCGGAACCGATATTACACTCACTTCCTTGGCCGATGGCACGATCGACGCCAATGGCGTAGGTGTCTCTGTGTCGCTTTCCGCCGCGGTCGGCTTCTCGCTTTCGGGCGCCGGCGCGGGCGTCATTATCACCAACGTCATCGGCCAGGACGTCATTGCGGAAATCGGCGACAGCGAGGCCGCTGAAGGCCAGGGTGCGACCGCCGGCAACGATGTGCTTCTCAGCGCCACTGATTCCATCAAAAGCACGGCTGACGCGTCGGCCGCCACCGTTTCAGGGGCCGCGAGTTTCGCGGCGGGCGCTCTGGCGATTTCAGCCGCACGTGCGAGCAATTCCCTCGAAGGCACCACTCGCGCCGGCATCTGGAAGAGCAAGGTACAAGCCACTGGTGGCGACGTCGATGTTAAGGCGAAATCGGAAAGCGAGCTGATCGCCACGCCCGAAGCCTATGCGCTTGCCGCGGCGGCCGGTTTTGGCGGCGCGGCCGCTGGCGCAGGGGCGGAAGCAAGCAACACCGTCACGCGCACAACCGAAGCCTTCATTCGCAACCAGTCCGACGTGCGGGCGTTGAACGGCCTGTTGACAGTCGAGGCCCACGACCTTCTTAAGGCAAAGGCCGATGTCGACGTGTTCTCACTCAGTGTCGGCATGGCTTCGTTCGCGGCTGGCGTCGCCTTGGCCAGCAACAACATTGCGTCGGTTACCACGGCGTCCGTCGAAGGCAGCACGGTACAATCCGGCCTCGGCAATCTGTTGATTGACGCGGATAGCCAGCAGCTTGACGCCGATCTCATCACCCGCAGCGATGCCGCTGCAATCGGCGCCGGCATTGGTGTGGCAGCGGTAGGCGTTGTCGCTGAAGAAGTCGTTGCGTCGCGTGTTGACGCCTTCGCCAGCGGCTCGACGCTCATCGCCGCCGGACAAGTCAATGTCGACGCCGATAGCAACCACAGAGCGACCCCCGAAGTCTTCGGCTTGTCTGCCTCGCTCGGCATCGCGATTTCGGTGGTCGATGCGACCGCGATCGTCAGCGGCGCAACGCGCGCCTATATCGACGGCAATTCCACAGTCAGTGCCTCCGGCGATACCAATGTGACGGCGGACAGTCTGTCTCACGCGCTGCCTGACGGCGACTCCGTCGCCGTTGGTGGCGGGATCGGCGGCGCGGCCGCGATCATGGACGCGCAGGTCAATCGCGTGACGGAAGCCTTCGTCGGCCGGCGTGCAAGCAAGCAGCTTGTGGTCGATACACGGCTCAACAGCATCCAGCTCGACCAGCCGGCAACGGCGTGGGGCGACGCCGAGATCGTCACCTACTCGGCTGGCGGCGGAACCGCGATCGGCGGCCTCGTCAGCGGCAAGCAGTACTATGTCTTCCAGAGCTCCGACGGGCGGATCATGCTGGCCGAAATCCTGCGCGACGGTGGCAACAACATCAAGCCGCTGGCGGAACAGGACAATCTCAACGGCCGCATTGCGATCGACCTGACCTCCCTTGGCAGCGGCACCAACCATCAGTTGATCCGTGCGGGGTTGATAGCCGATGTGGCGTTTAACCCGTCCGAGGTGCTCAACCCTGCACCTTTGACCACGACGGTGCTGGACATCGGCGCCCACAAGCTCAATGTGCTGGCGAATTCGACTTACGAGGCGCGGGCCGACAGTCTTGCGGCCGGCTTCGGCCTGCTGGGCGGCGCAAGCGTCGCCAAGTCCTCCGCGAGCGTCGTCGGCGACACTCTCGCCTATGTGGGCGAAGGCGCGACCGTCAAGGCCGGTGGCCTCGATGTCAAGGCCGTGTCACATGACGGCGCCTATTCGTTGAACGAGTTCTACGCCATAGGCGGTGCTATCGCGGTAAACGTGACTATCGCCGACGCCACGATCGACAGCCGCACCGAGGCGTTCATCGGGACGCAGGCAGGCGTCACACCGGCCAGTGGCGCCCCGACTGTCGTCACTCTCACCGATGCGGTCGGCGTGGACGGCCGCCTGTTGATCGATGCGAACGGCAGCCAGACGGCGACGGCCGAGGCCAAGGGCATCGGCGCGTCGTTCGGGGTATCCGTCAACGTGTTGCTGCCTACGGCGGACGTGTCGGGCGCAGTGCGCGCCTATGTCGGCGAGAACACGACGGTCGTCGCCGACCGGCTCGACGTGCTGGCCCATGGCGACGTGATGGATGCGACCGCAACGGTGAGATCCGGCACGATCAGCGGCATCGCCTCGGTCACGGGTCTGTCTTCGCTCGCGAAGGTGACCGGTGAAGTCGAAGCCTTCATCGGCGCACACAATGATCGTGGTGCCTCCGCGACCCTGGCGCCTCAACTGACCATCTCCGGCAGCGACGCCGGTGACGGCGCCGTCGTCGTTGATGCCGATGCGACCATGGATGCGGTCGCCGATACGTTCCTCGTCGGCGCAAGCTTCGGCCTGACCGTCAACATTGCCGAACCGAAAGCTGAACTGAGCGGCAAGACCCGCGCCTATGTGCGCGATGGCGTTGCCCTGAAGGCCGCGTCGCTTGAGATCGAGGCCGGCGATTCGGCGGATCGCGTCCAGTACAACGCAACCGCAACAACCTTTATGCTGAGCCTCGGCGGCCTCGCGTCCGTCTCGACTCTCACGGCCAATGCGCTGGTCGATGGAACGGTCGAGGCCTATATCGGTGCGCCGTTCAACGGTCCGGTCACCGGTGGCACCGGCATGACTGACATTACCGGTGTGGTAACCGTCAACGCCTGGTCGGACATGAATGCGACCGGCGGCATCGACAACGGCGGCTTTGCGCTCAATGTGGGCGGCGTCGCCACCATCAGCGTCTTCGACACATTGTCCGACGTGGCCGGCAAGACCCGCGCCTTTGTCGGCCAGGGCGGCACGCTCCGGGCCGCCTCGCTCGACGTCAAGGCGGACGGCGATTATGACGCCAACTCCGATACGACGGCCGTGGCCGTCTCGGGTGCGGTCAGCGTTTCGGACATCAAGGCGACCGCCAAGGTGACGGGCCAGGTCGATGCACATGTCGGTTCGGCTTCCGGCGTCGCACCGTCCTCCGACATCGGCGTTGTCGATATTGACGGTCAGGTCAACATCACCGCGATCGGCAACATGCTGGCGACGCCCGACATCTTGAATGTCGGGATTTCCGGGCTCGCCACGGTCTCGCTGCTTGAACAGAACGCTTTCGTTTCCGGCACGGTTCGAGCCTATATCGGCCAGGGCGTCGATGTCGACGCAAGCGGCGTGGCCATCCTTGCCGACGCGCCTGAGATGAAGGCGGATGTGCAGGGCGCGAGCATCGCGGTGGGCGGATTGGTCGCAGGCAGCGATGTTACCTCCAACGCCACCGTAGACGGTGTCGTCGAAGCCTTTATCGGCGCCGGCAGCAGCCAGGTTGCGGCGAACGTGACGACCGACGTCAATGTGGGCGGCGGTGCGATCACTGTCGTTTCAGACAGCGACATGCATGCGGTCGCAAATCTCCTGGGCGTCGACGTGGGCGGGATTCTGTCTGTCGGCCTTTACAAGCCGACAGCCACCGACAGCGGCAAGACGTCATCCTTCGTGCGAGACGGCGTGAACCTGCTGGCAGGCACGCTCGACGTCAGTGCGGGCAAGCTTGGCGGCGTGGACAGGGTTGTCAACAAGGCCGAGGCGAAAGCCAACAGCGTCGGCGTCTCGCTCGTCGGCACCGTGCAGGATCTCGAGGCCGTTGCGCAAACCAGCGGCATCATCGAAGCCTATATTGGCGCAGCAGACGGCGTGAGCGCCGGCGGCGACCCGAACGCCGTGGTCAAGGTGACCGGCGGAGCTGACGCCGTCGACATTTCGGCGCGCGGCGACATCGACGCGATCGCCCGCACCGAAGGCGGCGGCGGCGCGCTCGGCGTCACCGTCGGACTTTACAAGCCAACAGCCATCGCCGGCGGCAAGACGCGGGCCTATGCCGGCGACGGCGCGGACCTGCGCGTGACGGACCTGAACCTGACGGCCGATGGGGATGCGCTGGCCGATGCCAAGCTCTTCAACGTCACAGTGTCCGGTCTTGCATCCGTTTCCGGCCTCTCGCCCACCGCGCTGACCTCCAACGACGTCGAAACCTATGTCGGCCGCAACGACGATGCCTCCGAAACTTCTATTGTGAACATCGACATACTGAGCCAGGACGGGCTGTCGCGTGGCCGCATTGACGCGGTCGCCACCGGCAGAACGGAGGCGCGCGCCGTCACCGAAGGCTTCAGCATCGCCGGTCTGGTCGGCGTGTCGATCACCACCGCTGTCTCCGACATGCAGGGCAAGACCCGCGCCTATGTCGGCAAATACACCGACCTGACGGCAGGAACCGTCAATCTCACCGCGACGGAAGCAACCGCCGCGGCCAATTCGACTGTCACCGCCACCAGTTTCGGTGGGCTCGCCGATGTCAACGACCTCGAAGCCCGTGCGACCGCCAGTCGGATTACCGAAACCTTCGTCGGCCACGATTCGATCATCGATCTCGGCGGTGCTGCCCTGACCGGTATCGCCACGACCGCGACCGGCGCGTCGATGGCCAATGCGGTCGTCAACGCTGCCTCGGGATCGCTGGGCGTTTCGGCCAGCGACATCACGGCAATCGCTACGATCGGCGACGGAACCGGGCAATCCTCACGTACCCGGTCCTATATCGGCGACAGCGCCAAGGTGACCGCGGGCGATGTAACACTGAACGCGACCTCCAATACGACTGTCAATGCCGATGTGACCAGCTTCAAGGCCGCTGGCCTTGCTGCTATTACGAGCACCACGATCACCGCCAAGGCCGCGCATGACACCGAAGTGTTCGTGGCCGACGGCGCGGACGTGACGCTGAGCGGCGCGCTGTCCATGACCGCGACGGGCACGTCCACCTCGGCGCCACAATCCAAGGGCGTCGGCATCGCCGGCGGTATCGCCTTTGCGTCGACAACCGTCACGACCTGGATCGACAGCGATACCCGCGCTTATATCGGCGAGGACGGCGAACTCTCCGCGACGAGCGTCAGGCTCCTGGCGGAAGGCCACCACACCGCCGCTGCGGCGGCGCTGGGCACCGGCGTTGCCGGTCTGGCCTCGGTCACGGCGCTGGACGTGACTTCGAAGGATACCGGCGGCGCGGAAATCCGCATCGGCGCCGAGGCAAGCGATGCTTCGCAGGGCACGACAAAGATCATCACCACCTCGGGCGGCATCGACCTCGATGCCGACCTGACGTCGAATGTCAGTTCCACTGCGAAGGCGACAACGCTCAGTGTCGGCGCGTCGATTGGCGACGTCATCACACGGGCGACCAACCAGTCTCAGGTCATCGGACGGATCGGCGGCAATGTCGATGTGACTTCGGCTGCTGGCTTCGACATGCAGGCAAAGCTGGTCGGCAACTCGATCAGCGCTGCGACTTCGCTGACCGCCGGCGCAATTGCCATTTCCAACTCCAATACCTTCTCGGATTTCGACGCCTCCATCGACTTTACCAGCGGGCAGGGCGGCTCGATCCACGCTGAGAACAGCGTCAACATAGCCGCCCTTCTGAACCACGACGGCGCCAATTTCCTGCGAGTCTCGGCAGCCACGCCGCGCGGCGCAGTCGCATCTGCCAATAACGTTACCGGCGGCCTGGCGGCTGTCGATAGTACGCAGGTCAATGCCGATGCCAGTTCAACCCTGAACCTCGACATCGACGAGGGCCTGTCGCTGACCTCCGCATCCGGCGATATCAACATCGCCGGCCGTCATGGCAACGAGGCCTTCGGCGGTGGTTCCACGGCTAGCGGCGGCATTGTCCGGGTATCCTCGGTCGATGTGAACGTGACGGCCGGCGGTTCGACCACGGTGAAGTTCCGCGGCGATGTGGATGACGATACGAACAGTGCCGCCAACAACATCAATGTCGATGCCGTAGCGCTTGCCACGACCACTTCGACCATGTCGTCGGACGGCGGCGGCCTCGCCAATTTCGCATCCGGCAGCGCGGATTCGACGACCGTGCATACGATGAACCTGACCTTTGCCGGCGTCGGTAGCGTCATGCGCGTTGGCGGTAACATCAAAGGTACGGCCAACCTTGTTACGGACGCCGACTCGGCGGGCCGCGTCAGCGGTGGCGGGTTCATCAGCGATAGCTCGGTGACGACAAGTGCTTCGGCGACCGGCACGGTGAATTTCGTGATCGGCGATTCCGAACGCGTCGAAGCGCAGGGCAACATCGAGATGATCGCCCAGCACGGCGCCAACGGCGGCGACGTGTCGGACGGCACGGTTGCAGGGTCCAACGACGCCGGCAATTTCATCGACTTCGGCAAGCCACACAAATTGAGCGACAGCGCGACGATCACCTGGACGGGCGCCACCACAGGCGGTCTTGTCCAGAACAAGGAATACACCGTCGTCGTGCGCGACGGGAATACTGTGCAGCTCGGCGCCAGGTTCGGCTCGAGCGCCGTCAACGCGGAATATGACACGATCACGATCCCCAACCACACCTTCGTGGACGGTGACCAGCTGATCTACAACTCGAACGCAGGCGACGTAATCGACGGCCTGTCGAACGGCACGACGTATCAGGTCAAGGTCATCGACGAAAACACGATCAAGCTGCAGACGATCGGTTTCGTGGAGGTGTCGGACACATTTACGCGCGGCATGATCGACGACGCGAACGACAAGATTCTCGACGCGAGCACGCCTTTCAACAACGGCGACGTGGTGACGTATCGCCCGGCGCAGCCTCGCACGTTCATTCCGGCATTCGTCGACGCCAATGTCACGCTCGACAATCCGGCGACCGACGCCAACGAGTTCTCCGTGAGCCAGGACAACTCCAATGTCGGCCGCATCTATCTGCCCAGCCACGGATTCTCGAACGGCCAGGCGGTGATCTATACTGGCTCAGGAATAGCCGGGCTGGTCAGCGGCCATACATATTATGTCATCAACGGCGGCAGCTATACCGGCGCCGTCGGCGTGGCATATAATTTTGACGCCAACTTCATTCGGCTGGCTGACAATCCTGGCGATACGGTTGGTTTCATCAACAACGCCGGCACCCCCGGTGATACCAGTGACGACTTCTATGTCGCGCCGGTCGTCAAGAACCTGGCCTTCTCGAACACTTTCACTGACAATTCGCTCATCGGCGTGGGCGAGCAGACGCTCAGCAACCTGAACTCGGGTCAAGCTTACTACGTGGTTCAGAAGGATGCCGCCGGATACAAGCTGTCGACCAGCCTCAACGGCACACCGGTCGCGCTGAATCTCAACGGCAATAGCAGCACCGGCACGCATAGGTTGGTCAAGGAAGGCGTCGATCTGCAGGACTCAGGTCCTGCCTCGGGCCAGACTCTGGTCTACAACATCACAAGCAATTCGATTTCCGGCCTGTTCGACGGTGTCGGCGGTGCAGCCGGCTTCAACGTGCCGACCTCGGCCGATGGCGTGGTCACCGGTTCGGCCGGCGGCTCGTCCGGCGGCGCCTGGAACAACAAGGACTCGAATACTTCCTCTTCTCAGACGGTGTCGACAAACCTGACGGTGAACGCCGGCGCAATGCTGAAGGGCGCCAATGTCCTGCTTCAGACCGACAGCCGGATGGGATCGGTCGCCACCGCGGACGGCGGTGGCGGCGGCGGCATCTCGCTCGAAGGGGCCCAGGCTACGGCCACCGGCGTCAACAAGAGCGACATTGTCATCGGTTCTGACGCCAGCATCGAGGCGCTTCATGACCTGACGGTCAGGGGCATTACCAAGTCCTATGTCTCTTCGGAGGCGCAGACATCGAGCGGCGGCCTGGGCGCGTCAAGCGACGGGACTGCGACGTCGACGTTGAGCTTCGGCATGAAGCAGCAGATCAATGGCGACCTTAAGGCCGGCCATGCCCTGGTTGTCGACAACAAGGTTGACAACAACGCGACCGCGCATGCTGAAGCCTATGGCGGCGGCCTCGGGGCCAGTACCAATGTGAGTGCGACCGCACAAGTGCAGGCCGCGGTTGGTTACAAGGGCGCTGAAATCATCCTTCAGGGCAACGCCGACCTCGTCGGCACGACCGTGACGGTGAATTCGGAGATCGTCCGCAACCGCGCCAACGCCAACACCAACACGACTGCCGGCGGCGCCGGCGGCTCTGCGGTCGCCAACTCGACAGCGAGGATCAGCGGCAGCAACGAAGTTGTTCTCCAGCATAGCTCATTCGTGCTCGCCAACGAGTCCATCCTTATCCAGTCGCTCTACTCCGGCACGGACAACCGCGCGACGGCAAGAGCGAAGCTCTATGCGATCGGCGGCTCGACGACCGCAAACGCGACCGATGAGGTGACCAACAACGCCAAAATCGAGGGCTTCTGGGAGGCCGTGCTCAAGGCCACGACGGTCGACGTCAACGCGCTCGATTACAATTTCAGCAATACGCGCGACCGGAGTCCCGGCGGCTTCTATATCGGCCCTGCTCATAGGGGCGGAAGCGAATCCACCGACCGCAACCGTGACATCTTCTGGGAGGCGCATGTCATCCTGCTCGGCGAGCCCAATCCCGAGCTGGAGATCGACAAGGACGGCGTCATCACCAAAATCGCCAACATCAATTTCCTGGGCGTCAATGCCGGCAAGACGATCGGCGACACGCTGGTTGCGTCCAACGCTCTAAATCCGCAGGTCATCATCGACGATATCGTCTATGACTCGGCTGGCAAGCTGACCTTCTATGCCAATGCAATCTCTGGAGAAAACGGCCGAATCTGGGGCAATCACGGGCTGGTCGACAGCCAACGCACCTGGGATTCGGTGAAGATCACGAACTCGTCGAAATTCGACCTGGTGGTCAACCACATCGACACGCTCGACGGGTCTTCGGTCGTCGACATCAAGGTCGACACCATCTACGGCGATACCGGCAACAATCCAGCCGACAACAACATCTCTCTGAATCCGGACGATCCGACAAAGCGGGCCGACGGGGTAACACCGGCAACGCCCACCTTCGAATTCGACGTGAACCTGCGGCATCCTCAGACCGACGTGAGGATCATCAACCTCGCAGCGGCCGGCGTGCCGAACAGCGACATACTGCTCTACCGCGGCATCGAGAACACGCTGGGCTTCACCAAGATCGAGAACCAGCGCGGCAACATCTTCGTCGACGAACTCAACCTCGTCGATCAGCAGGCGGCGCTCGCTGGCCTGTACCTGAACACGCATCCGGCCAGCGGGCATCCTTATGACGAAGGCCTGATCCGCACCAACACGCTCGACGTCGACGCATCCGGCAATATTGGTGACCAGAATGCCGCCGGAGGGCAGCCGCGCAAGGCGCTGATGGTCGAACTCATCCGCATCACTCATGCGGTCGACAAGGGCCAGACGCCCACCTTGAAAGAGGTCCATCTTACCGCCGATGCGGGCGGCGATGCGGTGCTCGACATCACATTGCACGACCGCTCCGCCGATCCGGCGCTGTCTTCGCTCGCCGTTACCATCGACCGCATCACGGCCGGCGATGACGTCGACGTGGTCGTCAACGACTCCAGGGCCGGCGACAATCTGTCGAACATCGACGGCGTGCATGTCAGCACGTACTACCCGCTGGTCAACCTCGTCACGACCCAGGCTCGCACGGGCGAATATTTCGACCATTTCAGCCCGGACGTCACCGGCATCTCGCTCTACAACTTCGTGCGCCGCAGCCTCGGCACCGAGTATGACGAGGTGGATTCCACCTACACGTTCACGGCGGTCCGCGCCGGCGATGACATCGACATCGGCCACGTCACGACCACGTCCCTCTACACGGGGGACGAGCCGCGCAGCTACCGGACGACGTCGATCGAAGGCACGCCCTATGGCGCCGACGTTGTCGTCGATACGCCGGACACGACCATCAACTTCATCGTCAACACCGACGTCGCCTGGACCGGGGGGACGCCGCCGGACGGCACGCCGCAAATCTTCCTGACCACAAACGGCAACATCACCGCCACCGAACTCAAAGGCGACATGCTGGTTGGTCATATCCATTCGACGCTGGGCAACGTCATCCTGAGCTCGCCGCAGAAGATCCTCGACGCCGACGGGTTACCGACCGTCGACGTGACCGCCGTCAACATCACCATGTTCTCGGGGGTGGCCTCGTCCGAACAGGCCGCGACATTCGGCGGCATCGGCCTTGCGACCGACTTCCTGGAAATCAATGTCGACCGCAATAACGGCTTCGGCGTCCTCAACGCCTTCGACAACAATGCCGGTATCGTCTCGCATGGCGGCATCTACCTCGACGAGCTGTTCGGCCCGATGGAGGTCGACACCGTCAGGTCGCTCGCCAATGTCAGCCTGCGCACCGTTGACGGCTCGATCCGCGACGCGCGCAACAACGGCCTCGGCGATGACAACGCCAACGTGTATGGCAATGCTATCGATCTCGACGCCAACGGCGTCGGTGCGAGCATCGGCTCGTCCGGCAACGATCTGGAGATCGACAGTTCGCGCGGGTCGCCCACGCTGACCCTCGACCAGAATGGCGACGACGTCGCTATGGAGGCCGACGCCAGCATCTATGTGACGGAAACCGACGGGCTCCTGCGGCTTCTGCTTGCCCATACTTACACGGGCGACATCCGCATCACGGTGCGCGAATCCGCCAACGCCACGTCGACGGGCGAGGACCTGCAACTCGTCAAGAGCGGTAGCGCGCAGTTCGCGGAGAGCAATTCCAGGCTCCCCGGCCTGCATGTGGACGCCCTGCGTCCGCTGCCGCACGGCCTCATCCTTGCCGAAACAGGCTCGGTGACGCTGCGCGTCGGCGACGACGTCGAGACGCATGAGAATTCGGCCATCGTCGCCGGCAACCAGATCGACATCCATGGCGACCATGCGGACGCCGATGAGGGCTATGGCACGCACATCCTGCTGCGCGGCCAGATCATCGCCGGCGCGATCATGGTCGTGGCGGGCAATCGCTCGCCGGGCTCGCCTTCCGGTACCTCCGCGTCGCGGCCGATCGGCACCTGGCGGCCTGACGACAACGCGGCCGGCGTCACCAACGCCGACAGGCTGACCCGCATCTTCGGCAACGCCGACAGTGACTTCTTCCAGTTCGGCGACACGACCGGCTCCGCAGGCGGCACCGCCTGGGGCAGCGCGGGCTACGTCTTCATCGGGTCGAAGACTAGGGTTTATGGCAGCGACGTTACCGCGACCGGCAGCTATGCGACGCCGAATGACCGCAACGACGGCGAGGACAGCTTCAAGGTCTACTTCCTGCAGGACGCAGCCGCCCAGACTTCGCCGGCGATCACGCCGGTGGGCGTCACCTTCACCACCGACCAATATACGACCGGTGCTGCGCTTCCAGCCTATACCTACCAGATGAATGTGCTCGCCGAGCACACTCTGACCCTCGACGGTCAGTCGGACACCGACACCTACGAGGTCTACACGCTGGGCTCGCAGGGCAACCAGCGCAACTACATCATCAACGTGCTCGACACGGGCGAGGAAGATGATGGCGTGGACACGCTTTCGATCTTCGGCCGGGACAGCGCCAACAACGGCGCCGCTTTCCAGAACGACGACATCTTCCTGCTGCGCGCGGCGGCCTACTTGCCGCACGAGACGGCCGACCGGCCGGGCTATGTGGCCCTGCTGCATGGCACGCTCGGCCCGTATCAGGACGTCGTGCAGGGGAACGAGGATTCGAAAGAGGTCCAGAGGATCAACTACGACACTGGGCTGAACGGCCGGCTCGCCGTGGAAGGTCGCGGCGGCAACGACGCCTTCTTCACCGACGACACAACCGTCATCACCACATTGGACGGCGGCGCTGGCGACGATCAGTTCCAGGTTGGCCAGATATTCGGCGCGCAGCGCGATTCCGCCGATGGCGGGCTGCTGCCGCAGGATGTCTTCCCGAACCTCGTGGCCACGACCCGCGGTTGGCTGTCGGCTGGCTCGTCGTCGCCGATGGTCGCCCAGGGCGGCACCGGTAACGACACTTTCCGCGTCTATTCGAACCAGGCCGAACTGCGCCTGGAAGGTGACGACGACAACGATCTGTTCATCGTCCGCGCGTTCGCGCTGGCGGCGACGACCGACTTCGACTGGAACGGTGACGGAACGATCAACAAGGCCGACCTTGATGCCGGCGTGGCGATCCTGAAGGGGCTGAAGAGCGGCTCGCTCACCTTCGCGCAGCTTTCAAACGGCACGGCCCTGCAGGCCAAGATCGGCAACGTCTTCGACACCAATGGCGACGGCGGCATCAACTATCTCGACCTGCTGATCACCAGCGATCCGACCGACGACGTCATCGTTCTCGACAGCAAGGGGGTTGCGACGCCCCAGATCGGACTCGGATTCTCGGTTGCCCAGGCACCCGACATCCGCGCTGGCGGTGGCCAGGACGAGGTCCGCTACAACATCAACGCGCCGGTTTCGGTTGACGGCGGCACGGGCTTCGACAAGCTGGTCATCCTCGGCACCGAATTTGCCGACGACATCGTCATCACGGACAAGGGCATATTCGGCGCCGGCCTCAACGTGCGCTACTCGACCATCGAGGTCGTCGAGGTTGATGGCCTCGAGGGCGACGACGAGTTCTTCGTGCAGTCGACCGCTTTCGGCGTCGCCTACCGCGTGATCGGCGGGCTCGGCTCCGACACGATCAACGTCACCGGCGACGTCACCGAGGACATCGTCACCCGCGAGCTGGAAGGCGTATCCGGCGCGGTCGACCACCTCGTCACCTCGAACGATGCGCTCTACAACGGTCTCGTTGTCGACGGCTTCGACTACAACGTCTCGACCGCGCATGAAGGTCTCGTGGTCATCAATGAGGAAGCTGCCGGCGACACCAGCTCGGGACACACCGTTGTCCGCGAGGAGTCCACGCTGGCCAACCAGTTTGCCGACTTCTACACGGTTCGGCTCTCGCAACAGCTGACGGGCACGCAAGTGGTTTACGTCACGGTCTCCGCGGCGCGCTCGCCGCAGGAGGAGCGTACGATCAACCCGGCGACCGGTCTTCCCTACGATCTCAATCCCGATCCGCTTAGCGATAAGCTTGGCGACTCGATCTGGCTTTCGACCGATCCGATGTCGGGCAATCACACCAACACCTACGCCGACGGCGACCTTGCGACGACTGCCGACGACAGCTTCCTGCACAAGGTCACGATCGACGGCCAGGACTTCTGGATTCCGGATCGCGCCGTCGTCCTCAGGTTCGACGCAAGCAACTGGAATCAGGAGCAGAACGTCTACGTCTTCGCCCCCGACGACAAGCGCTCGGAAGGCGACCGCGTGGTCGTGATCCAGCATTCGGTCATCTCGAATGTCGGCATCTACAACGGGGCCGATGTGCGCAACGTCGAGGTCGACGTCCTGGATAACGACACCCCCGGCGTCTATGTCCGTGAGGTTGATGCAGCGGGCAATCTCGACAACCGCACCATCGTCATCGAAGGCACCAACACCACCAAGCTGACCGATCAGATCGAACTGCGTCTGGCCAAGGCTCCGGCCGGAACGGTGGTGGTCGACATCGTGCTCAACGACTTCGCCGACAAGGCGATCAAGTTCTTCGACAAGGTCGATTTCGCCGATGACGGCCTTCTCAACGGAAGCGCCACGGACAGCCGCCTGACGCTGTTCGCCAATCCGACCTATGACGCGGTGAACGATCGCGTGGTGATCGGGCAGGTGAAGTTTACTGCCGGCAACTGGAACGACCCGATCATGCTCGGCGTCGAGGCGCGCGATGACTACGTCCGCGAGGATGTGCAGACCGCCGTGGTCGAATTCGTGCGCAATGACGTTCTGACCACCGACGCGAACTATGTGTTCCCCAACCTGCGGTCGGGCCTGCAACTCCTCGACGTGGAAGTCCACGACAACGAGACCTCGGGCGCGGTCATTCTGGAGAGCGGCACCGGCACGCAACTGATCAAGGACATTCCGGCCGGCAGCGGCAAGAACGACACCTACCAGATCCGCCTGACCCGCGAGCCGGACGCGACGGTTCGGGTAGCCGTGCTCACGGACGGCCTTGCCGATGTCGTCAAGATCGGTTCCACCGTCATCTCGCCGGAAGACTATGCCGTTATCGGTGGGCTGCAGGCCACGCAGATGTTCACCGGCAATATGGTGTTCGGCACCCAGGGCGGGTTCCTGACCATCAAGCGCGGCGCAGGTTCCGATCTTGGCAGCTTCATCGACCAGGGCTTCTTCGGCGCTTCCGATGCCGCTCATCAGGTCTTCAGCGGCAACCTGACCTTCGCCACCAGCGGCGGCAAGCTGGCGCTGAACGGCGTCGGCCTCAACATGCTCGGCTTCGCTGCCGGGGACAAGATCCGTGTCAGCGCGCCCTCGGCGAACGGCTTTGACGTCAACAACGACGATTATGTGGTGTCCAGCGTCAGCGCCACGCAGATCGTCCTGACGAAAACCGGTGTGTGGGCCAAGGCGGGTGCTTCCGCCCAGCCGGTCGCTCTCAGCGAGTTCGTGCCGATCGAAGGCGAGCATATCCGCATCGGCGGCAGCGCGGTCGCACAGGAACTGTTCGACGGCGTGCTGACCTTCGGCGTCAATGGCCTCAATCTGGCGGTCAACGCTACTGGCATTGGCGGGCTGGGCTTCGTCGTCGGCAACAAGATCCGCATCGACGCGACAGGTGCGTTCTCCGCCAATGACGGCGACTACGTGATCCAGTCGGTCAGCGCCAACCAGATCGTCCTGACGACGCTCGCGGCGGTCGATCCGTGGACGACCTCTGGCACCGCCACCGCGGCAGTCTCGGTGAGCAAGCTCGTCAGCAATGACGGCGACTACCAGATCGCGTCGATCTCGGAAGACGGCAAGACCATCACCCTGACCCAGACGGGCTCGTGGGCCGCCGCCGGCGCGACCGCCAATCCGGCCGTGCTCAGCGATCTTGCCGAACGCTTCATCTTCGAAGGAACCGTGAATTACGGCCAGGAGACCAATCCGCAATCCTTCCCCGGCCAGTTCCTTGACCGGGGGCTGACCGGCGAGCAGGAAGGCTGGCTCTCCGAGGGCTTCCTCGAGGGTATGTGGGTGCGGATTTCGGACCTCAATGGTGGCCATCCCGACATCGAGGCCAAGATCCAGCTCATCCGCGGCGACAACGCCGGCAAGGATGCGAAGCTGCAGCTGATCCACGTCATGATCGACGGCGTCGAACAGACGCTGAGCGCGACATGGCTGGGCGACGCCACGGCCGACAATGTGCGCGTTGTGCGCATTGCGCCTGAGGCGGTGTTCAGCGGCGACCCGTCGGCTGCCGATGCCTGGTACAAAGTGCAGACCGTCGAACTGGCGGCCGACGTGGATTACATCGTGCCGCCGACCCGCGACGGCGTGAAGGTCTTCCCGGTCTCCACACATCTTCTGTCCAAGCTGCGCGGCCCGCTGGCCGTCGAGGGCGGCCCGGCCGGCGCCGACCGCTCGCTGACCGCCGGCGTCAAGCTGCCGGGTGAGAAGGATACCTTCCTGATCGCCATCGGCGCACAGCCGCCGGAAAGCCAGCAGATCGACGTCCTGAACATCTTCGACGACTCCAGCCAGGCAGACGGCACCGGCGTCATGGATCAGACGACGCTGCGCGGCTTCGGCATGGCCAACGACCTCATCTTCAAGGGGCTGAGCGGCCCGCTCTATGGTGAAGCTGCGGCAGGCTCGCCCCAGATCGTCGTTCCCGGCGGCATCAGCTTCGGCAAGGTGAACTACGGTTCGACCAGCGTCGGCACCGACGGCCACCAGAGCACCATCGAAGTGTTCAACCTGATGCTCGGGCAGGGCAACGACCGCCTCGACATCGGCGGCACGCTCGATCCGGCGCCGTTCGTCTCGGCCCAGAACGTGTTCGAGTACAACAATGTGGGCCATGACCCGGATTATCCGGCCAATGTCACCATCCGCAGGGACGATTTCGACTGGAAGGCGCAGGGCTTCCTGCCCGGCCAGACCGTCACGATCGACGGGGTTGCGGGAAGCTGGACCGTCATCTCGGTCGAGGACGCGTTCTATCTCGACGGCAACGGCCAGAAAGTTTCCAACGGGTCGGGCGGGTTCCTGCGCGATCCCAACGACAACTCGATCCTGGTGTTGAGCGGCCCGGCCTTGCCGGCTGGCCTGACGGGCGAGCGCAAGATCGTCGCCGTCGATCCGCTGGTGCTGGAGACGGTCGCCTATGACGTGGCCTATACGGCGACGGGCGGCATCCTGAAGCGCAAGGACGGCCAGAGCTGGGAGGCTCACGGCTTCCTCAAGGGGCACCTGATCAATATCGGCGGCCAGAACGGCAGCTTCGATCAGGCGAAGCAGTACCGCGTCCTGTCGATCAATGGCGACACCATGGAAGTGCTGGGCGAATCGATCGACAGCGCTACCAACGTCAGCAACAACATCTGGGTCCAGGGTCCGCATGGCGGACTGACCATGGTGCATGGCGGCGGCAACCTGCCGGTCCAGACCATAGGCTCCTACCAGACCAAGACTTACACGAGCGGAAACGTCAGCAAGAACATCCTGACCCGCCTCGACGGTCGCAACTGGCAGAACGACCGTTACGTCGTCGGCCAGCTCATCCAGGTTGGCAACGAGGGTGAGACCCGCGAAATCCTCGGCTTCGGCAACGCCGCCGATTACGGCATCGCGAAGCCGGCCGGCGAGTTCGCCACCTGGGGCACTGGCTCGGTGATGATCCTCTCCGGTCCGAACTTCGGTGCGGCGACCACCATAAACAACATCGACCTGCATCGTTCGATCCCGCAGCGCGTGGAAGTGCAGATCGAGGCGACGCTGGTGGTCGACACGCTGACGCGTGCCGCCGGCAGCTGGCTCGACGACGGCTTCGCGGCAGGGCAGGTGATCTACATCGAAGGCCTGCCGGGCGGCTTCACCGTCAAGTCAGTCACCAAGACCGACCTGGTGCTGAACGGCACAGCGATCCACGACTGCGTCATCGACGAGGGCAGCACGATCACCGTCTACCGGATCGACCTGAAGAAGGATGCCGGTCCGGAAGTGGGCGGCGATCACTTCGTCATCGCTCCGGCCACGCCCAACAGCGTGCTCGCCGGCCCGAACAGCCCGCTGGTCGTCTATGGCGACACCAGCCAGGACGGCGCTTGGTATTCCGGCCACTCCTATGACCGGCTGGGCCAGGAGTTCGGCCAGAAGCCGTTCGATCCGTTCCCGGAACTGCCGGACGAGCAGAACGAGGACAATGAGTGGGTCTTCCCGCTCGCCAACCGTTTCGTCTACTACGGTAATGACATCATCGACGCCAGCGCGCTATTCGCCAATCTCTACAATGCGCAGGGCAACCTGGTCGGCAATCTGCCGAGCGTGGGCTTCACCGCCTATGGCGGGGCCGGCAACGACCTCATCATCGGCAGCCAGGCTGGTGATCATCTGGCGGGCGGCTCGGGCGACGACACCATTCTCGGCCAGGGCGGCAGCGACCACATTTACGGCGACAGCGGCTTCAATGTGGACATCCTGACCCGCGCTCTCCATGTGGCCACTTCCGATATCAGCCCGGCGCCGACCATCGATCCGCGACTGGGCGCCAGCGACCAGACCTTCAAGCCGGTCAAGGTCGAGACGCCGATGCGCGACGACATGGCCGCCGGTAACGACTTCCTTGACGGCAATGGCTCCATCAACAAGGACCTCCCCAACATCATCTTCGGCGACCACGGCATCGTGAAACAGTGGGTGGACGATCCCAACCTGCCTCCGGTCCTGCTGCAGAAGATTCAGACGACCAACCTGTCGACCGTGATCGAGATCAGCACCGCCGAGCCACAGAACGGCGGCGACGATGTCATCTATGGCAGCGACATCCCCGACATCCTGATCGGCGGCAGTGGCAACGACATGCTCGACGGCCGTCAGGACGACGACCTGATCTTCGGCGATAACGTCAAGCTGACCCGCAATGGCGGCGATGACGGCAACCTGCTGGACGACATCCAGAACCTCCGCTTCCAGACGCTCGCCGGCACGCTGATGTATTCTCGCACCGATCGCCCGGTTCCGGCCGGCGTTGATCCACGCTATGCTTATGACGCGACGGGTGCCAACTCGTTGACCGAGTACACGTCGGGCAGGCTGTTGACCGATGGCGTCGCGCGCAACTATCGCGACCCGACCGGCCCGCAATGGTGGGCGGAATACAAGATCGACTATGCCCAGTATCACACCTTCGCCATCAACAATGGCGATGCTGGTGTCGGCAGCTTCGGCAACGACTACATCGCTGGCGGCGCGGGCAATGATGAGATCTTCGGTCAGCTTGGCCATGACGTGATCCAGGGTGACGGCTCGATCGACGGCGCGGTCGCTGCGACCGCCCATGTCGGCGCCGCGCGCAAACCTGTGCGGCTGGCCAATCCTAACGGCTCCGGCATCGACGACCCGGCAGGCGCGCTATTTGTGGTGCCGAGCTTCGAGGCAGCCAGCGATGGTCAGGACTATATCGAGGGCGGCGGCGGCCGAGACGTCATCTTCGGCGGCCTGGGCCAGGACGATCTGGTGGGCGGCTCCTCGGACTTCTTCAGTCTGACGACTGCCGACAGCCGTCCCGACGACATGGACTGGATCTTCGGCGGCGCCGGCCTCCGGATCGCTCGCAATGATGGGTTTGATCCGCTGGCGGGCAAGACTGCGGGCGCGACCACCTACGGCAAGGATATCGTCACGATCTCGGACGGCACGACGTTCGGGAGCAAGCACGGCCGTGATTCCGATGCGATCGTAGGCGACAATGGCGACATCATCCGCATCGTCGGCATCAACCACACTGACGTCAATCCGCACCCCGAAACCAATCCGTTCGGGCAGAACTACGTTACCTTCAATTATGACAACTACGGCGGCGAGAAGATTGTCGTCCGCGGTATCCGGTTGCTCGACTACACGCCGGGCGGACCCGACTTCAAGCCAGAGGACTTCTCGCTGGTCGATCCGGCTACGACCCCGACCACAGCCGACGACGACATGCGGCCCATGTTCTCGCTCTGCTGCTGTGATCCCCATACCGGGATTTGGGCTCGCGTCGACATCGGCGGCAACGACGAGATCCATGGCGAAACCGGCGATGACTTCGTCTATGCGGGCGGCGGCGGGGATGTGGTCTTCGGCGATGCCGATGACGACGACATCATCGGCGGCTGGGGCTCGGACTGGATTTCCGGCGGCACCGGCATCGACGGTATTCTTGGCGACGACGGACGCATCTTCACCAGCCGCAACACCAGCAGCCAGGCCAATGCCGAAAACCTCTATGGCGTCCTGGCTCTGCGCGCCACGGACCCTGACACCAGGACCAGCCAGGGCGACGTGTTGAACGAACTGATCCGTACGCCGGGCGACGTTCAGGTCGAATTGATCAACGTGGCGGGCGCGCTGACAAAGTCGGTCGACCTCACGCCGTTCAACCTGACTGCCATTGAAATGGGGGCGGCCGATCCGTTCCTTTCCGACCAGCAATTCGCCGACGACGTCATCTTCGGCGGCCTCGGGCAGGACTTCCTGCACGGCGGCTCCGGCGACGATGCCATCAGCGGCGCGGAGGCGCTCGGCGAATCCTACGCTCCGCGCTTCGACAGCCTCGGCAATTTCGTCGGGCTGATCCGGACCGACTTCAGCCGACCTTACAACCCGGGCGATATACTGCATTTCGGTTCTGGCGATCCGCATTGGAACGAACCCAAGCCCGTACAAAGCCGGACCGGCGAGTTCTTCCTCTACAATGAATATGATCCGCGCCGTGTGATCCTGTTCGATGGCGCCGCGGGACATGTCTGGGATGGGCCCACCGCAGCGAATGGGGGCCTGCCTCCCATAAACCAAGACGGTATCACTGGTGGGGCTGAACTACTGCAGTACTTCCTCAACTGGCGCAGCGATGAGGGCGTCAGCGTGCTTGGCTACGTCGCGTTCAAGCCAGACGGCCAGACACCTGATCCGACCGTGCCGCAGGAATACCGTCAAAGCGATGGGGACGACCGTATCTTCGGCGATCTGGGCAATGACTGGATCGTCGGCGGCACCGGTCGCGACCATATCTATGGCGGTTTCGGCAACGACCTGATGAATGCCGACGACTATCTGGGCACGATCAATCCGAATCCGCCCAATGCCAATCCGGGTCAGTTGCCGCTGCACGGCACCGACGAGAGCCCGGACACGCACTGGAGTTATGAGGACCGGGTGTTCGGCGGCGCAGGTCTCGACATCCTGATCGCCAACACCAAGGGCGACCGCATGATCGACTGGGTAGGCGAGTTCAACAGCTACATCGTGCCGTTCGCGCCCTTCGGCATCGCGACGGTCAGCCGACAGGTGCCGCCGCATCTGTACGACTTCCTCTACGCCCAGGCGTTCGGGGACGGCGTGGACATCACCCGCTACACCGATACCGGCACGTCGAACCACAACCAGAAATACTCGAACGTGACGACCATGCAGGGCGGCATCGACGGTGAGATTGGGCTGGTGACCCAGCAGGACCACGGCTACTGGCAGAACCAGACCGGTGGACCGACCGACCCGCAGGCCGGCAATGTTCCCGGCGGGCGGCGCGATGTGCTGCGCACGGCTGCCTTCAATGACGGCACGCTCGACGTCTTCGCGGCCGACCAGGGCAAGTTCGCAGTGTCCAACGCTGCGATGTCGGTGCAGTCCAACAGCCCGACGGACCAGGCAGCGGCGGTGTTCTACGCCGATCAGTATCTGCCTGTCTATTTCGAGGTTTCGGCGAAGATCACCGCGGAGAAGCCGCTCTCTGGCTGGAAGGCGAACACCTACATCATCTTCGACTACCAGTCGCCGACCGACTTCAAATATGCCGGCATCAACATCTCGAACAACCAGATTGAAATGGGCTATCGCGACGCGAGCGGATGGCAGCAACTCATCAAGTCGAACAAGCCCGTTCAGTTGAAAGCGGGTACGGCTTACGACGTGCTCGTCGCGATCAATGGCACGAACGTAACCGTGTCGGTGGCCGGCGTGAACCAGTTCAGCTACACCTTCGCGCCGCGCATCGAGGATGGCGAGCCGCAGGGGCTGAACAAGGGCATGATCGGCGTCGGCAATCAGGGGGCCAAGGGTGCGGTCGACAACTTCACCCTGCAGATACTGCCGCCCGAACTGACTCTCGACTACACCGATCAGTTCGACAACGCTCAGGGACGCTTCCCGCTTGCCGGAACCGCAGGCTGGACGTTCAGCAATGGCCGGCTGATAGCCAATGGCGGGGCAACCGCGAATACGTTCAAGCTCGGGGCGTCGCTGGCAGCGGACTCGTATCTGGAAGTCGAAACCAAGCTGTCAACCGCCACGAGCGGCGGCATCGTTTTCGACAGCTACGCAGCGAATGACTACAAGTTCATCACGCTGGACGTCGTCAACGACAAGGTGGTGGTCGGCCATGTCAGCCCGAAGGGCGGCATGACGATCGACGCGAGCTTCACCAAGGTTCTCGACGCAAATGTCGACTATTCGCTGCGGCTCATCTTCAAGGGCGCGTCGGTCAGCATCCAGGTCAATGGAGGTCTCGTCGGCACCTACGGATACAACTCGGTGCTGGTGGACGGCCAGATCGGCCTGATGACCGGCAGCGGCGCGACCTCGTTCGACCGCTTCCAAGTGCGTACGAACGATCTGTTCTTCAGCACTGCCTCCAGCCTGATGGCGGCCTCGTCCGGAACGACCGTGAACGCGGTGAACCTGACGGCCGGGGCGCCGGTCAATGCCCTGCTTGACCAGGCGGTCACGGTATTGAAGGCGAGCGGACGTTTCGACGATGAGCAGATTGCGTCGCTATCCGACATCACCATTGACGTTGTCCAACTCGACGGCCGCACCCTCGGACGCTATGAGAACGGTACGGTGTTCCTGGATACCGATGCCGCCGGCAACGGCTGGTTCGTCGACCTGACGCCGGTAACCGCAGAGGAATTCACCTGGCGCGATGGCAAGCTGGTTGCTGTTAGCGGCGGCGCGGCCGATGGCCGTATCGACCTTCTCTCGGTGCTGATCCATGAGCTTGGCCACGGTCTTGGCCTCACCCATGACGACGGTGTCTCCGGCGGCCTGGGCACGGTGATGGGTGAGGTGCTGGCAGTTGGCGAGCGGCGTCTGCCCACCGTCGATGCCGATGCCGGCCTCAGCGTCACCGTCTTCTTCGACGAAGGGCTTGGCGGTTTCGTCAGCGGCTCGGCAGGCGGGAACGGGGAGAGGGCAGCAAGCATCGAACTGCCTCTACCTGTCGCGGCCGTGTCGGCTGGCAGGACAGCCTCGTCAAATGGCAGCAAGTCGTCCGACGGCGGCGCGACAGGCTTCTTCGACGAGCAGAGCGGTGTGTTCGTGGAGGCGTCGGAGTTCGAACTGATGCGGTTCGCCAAGATCGGCGGTAACAGTGCGGACGACGCCTATGTGGTTGTCGAAGAGAACAACGACAACCATCGAGAGGCCACTCCTGCGTCGTCTCGCCATGGTGACGATGCCATCGAGGAACTTAGTGGCATGATCGAGTGGGAGGCCCGTACCGGCCTGCTGCAAAGACTGGCCGGACTGTTCAGCAGGTCATAGGACGCGAGTAAAAAATGAGGGTATGCCCGGCGAATGAATGAAATGCTGAAGGGCCCGACGCCGGGCCAGGCAGGTTCAGCTTCAGGAACGGTGAGCTTCGCCGTTCTTGACCAGGCCTTGTGGCAGAAGTTTCGCAACGCCGCGGGGCCAGAGGAATTCGTGGAAGCGTGGCTGGCGCTTCTTTGCCGGCAAGTTCCGGGTGTGGTGGCCGGTGTAGCCGTGCTTGGCGAGCCCGATGTCGGTCCATTCACTCCGGTGGCATGGTGGCCCGACAAGGATGTGGTCGGCGTCAGCCTCTCGGCCATAGCCGAGAAGTCGCTCGTCCAGCGTCAAGGCGCCGTCACCAGCGGCCTCGGTTCGGATGGAGCGCAGGCGGTTCGGCAGATTGCCCAACCCCTCATCGTCGACGGGCGGATCTACGGCGTGTGCGCGGTCTCCTCTGTTGGCGATGAGATTGGCGCCGGCGAGACGCTGCGTCGCATGCAATGGGCCGCAGGCTGGATGGAAGTCCTGCTGCGGCGCCAGATGCAGGCCGACGACCAGGAAGCGCGCGAGCGCAGTCGCATCGCCTTCGACATGCTGGCGACCGTGCTCGACAACAATAGCATTACCGCCGCAAGCACGGCCCTGGTCACCGAGCTTGCGCTCAGGCTCGATTGCGACCCGGTCAGCGTCGGCTTTGTCCGGCATCGCCGCTGTTCTGTCGCGGCTGTCTCCCATGCGGCGGATTTCTCGAAAAAGATCAACCTGATAAAAGATATCGCGGCGGCGATGGACGAGGCTGTCGACCAGCGCAGCATCGTGCTTCATCCTGCGAGGGAAGGCTGGGAATACCGCGTTAGCCGCGAGCACGAAGAACTTGCTAGGGAACACAAGACCGGTGGCGTGCTCACCGTGCCGCTGCAGTTCGACCACCGATCGATCGGCGCTATCACCTTCATCAAACCGGCAGGACGGGAGTTCGACGAGGCTGAGATCGATCTGTGCGATGCGGTGGCGGCTGTCGTGGGGCCGGTGCTCGAGGAAAAGCGCCGCAACGATCGCAACATCCTCGTCAAGATATGGGAAGCGTCCGCCAGGCAGGCCGAGCGGTTGCTCGGGCCCCGCTACTTCGGCCGCAAGCTCGCCACACTCTGTTTTGCCGCTGCCGCGGTCTGGCTCAGCCTGGCCACCACGGACCACGCCGTTACGTCGCCAGCTATCGTCAGGGGCACGATCCAAAGAACGATCGTGGCACCATTCAACGGCTATGTGGCCAGCGAGAACGTACGTGCCGGCGAGACGGTGAAGAAAGGCGACACGCTCGCCCAGCTCGACGACCAGGACCTTTCCTTCGAGCGGTTGAGGCTCTCCACTTCGCGCCAGCAGCGGATGACCGAATACGACCGCGCGCTCGCCAAGTATGATCGCGCGGAGGCGGCGATCATCAAGACCCAGATCGAACAGGCGGAGGCGCAACTGAAGCTCATCGACGAGCAACTGAGGCGCACCCGTCTCGTCGCGCCCTTCGATGGTTTCGTGGTCCAGGGCGACCTGAGCCAGTCGATCGGGGCCGCCGTCGAAAGGGGGCAGGAATTGTTCCGGATCGCGCCCCTCGACACGTACCGCGTTGTTATCGATGTCGACGAGAGCGACATCGGCGACATCGCGCTCGACCAGGCGGGGGTGCTGCGCGTGGCCTCCCTGCCGCAGGAATCCATGAGCTACCGTATCGAGCGGATCACCGCGCTTTCCATGCAGAAGGACGGCCGGAACTTCTTCCAGGTGGAAGCTGCCCTTGATCACCCGAGCCCGCGGCTCAGGCCAGGCATGGAGGGTATCGCAAAGACAGCGATCGACCGGCGCCTGCTCGTGACGAGCTATGCCGGCAAGATGCTGGACTGGGCCTACCTCGTCCTGTGGCGTTGGCTGCCTTAGGTTGAGCCGATGGAACAGTCCTACCTCAGCTCGTCCTGGTATCGGGTCTCCGGCTTGAAGCTCAGGCTGCGCAGTCACGCCCGCATCCACAGGGCAATCTTTCGCGGCCAGCTCTGGTATGTGCTGCAAGACAGAACGTCCGGCCGCTTCCACCGGTTCACGCCCGAAACCTGGTTCATCATCAGCCTGCTCGACGGCAGGCGGACGATCCAGGAGATCTGGGACATGGCCTGCGCGCAACTCGAGGACAAGGTGATGACTCAAGACGAGGTCATCCAGCTTCTCGGACAACTGCACACGACTGACGTGCTGTTCGGCGACGTGCCGCCCGACATCGGAGAACTCGCCGATCGGGGTAAGAAGCAGCGTGACCGCAAGCTCATGATGAGCTTCATCAATCCGCTTGCCTTGCGTTTCGGCCTGATCGACCCCGACAAGTTTCTGCAGGCGACCTTGCCGCTGATTAGGCCGCTGTTCTCCTGGGTTGGGGCGCTCGGCTTCTGCCTACTGTTCGGCTATGCATTGGTGCTTGCCGGGGTGCATTGGAGGGCGCTCACCAAGGACGTCACCGATCGCGTGCTGTCGGCGGAGAACCTGATCCTGTTGCTCATCGCCTTTCCGATGATCAAGGCGGTGCATGAGCTGGGCCATGCCTATGCGGTAAAGCGGTGGGGTGGCGCCGTCCATGAAATCGGTGTGATGCTGCTCGTCTTCATGCCGGTGCCTTACGTCGATGCATCCGACAGCCTCGCCTTCCAGAACAAATGGCACAGGGCCATTGTTGGCGGTGCGGGAATACTGGTCGAGATCGTACTCGCGGCGCTGGCGCTGATTGTCTGGGTCAACGCTGAGCCTGGGCTGGTTCGGGCCTTCGCCTTCAACGTAATGCTGATCGGCGGCGTGTCGACGCTTGTCTTCAATGGCAATCCGCTGCTCAAGTTCGACGGCTACTACGTGCTCTCCGACATTATCGAGATTCCCAACCTCGCCAGTCGCGCCAATGCTTATCTCGGCTATCTGGTTCAGCGCTACGCGTTCCGGATACGCTCGGCCACTTCTCCCGTCACGGCATCGGGGGAGGCGGGCTGGCTCTTCTTCTATGGATTCGCCGCGTTTTTTTACCGGCTGACCATCACGGCGGCGATCGTCACCTTCGTCAGCCGGCAGTTCTTCATAGTAGGAACGCTTATCGCATTGTGGGCGGTCATACTGATGCTTGGCGTGCCGGTCGCGAAGGGGATGTGGTTTCTGTTGGTCAACCCGGCACTCCGACACAATCGCGGCCGCGCCTTCGGTGTGGTTGCAAGCACGATCGCCGCGCTTGCGGTTGCGCTGCTTCTGGTGCCGTTGCCGCATTCAACGATCGCGCAGGGAATCGTCTGGTTGCCCGGCAACGGCATCGTCAATGTCGGGGCCGATGGCGTCGTGAAGGAGATTCTGGCCGCTCCCGACAGCGAGGTGGCGCAGGGCATTCCCCTGGTCAGGCTGGAGGATCCGCTGCTTACAGCCAAGGTCGAGTTGCTGACGATCCGCGTGCGGGAACTGAAGGCGAGGCTGGCCAAGCAGGATATAGCCGATGAAGCCAATTCCCTCATCGTCAAGGAAGAGCTGCGGCTGGCAGAGGCCGATCTTGCCTTGGCCGCGGACAGGCAGAAGTCGCTTACTGTACGCAGCCAGGCTTCCGGGACCTTCATACTGCCGGGCGCGACCGACCTTGTCGGACGCTTCCTGCATCGCGGCGAGACAGTCGGCTACGTCGCCGAGTTCGACCATCCGCTGATCCGGGTCGTCGTGCCGGAGGACGAGGCGGATCTGGTGCGCAGCCACACCCGAGATGTCAGCGTGAGACTGGTCGGCGATATGTGGCGGGCCGTTCCGGCCACCATGATCCGGGAAGTGCCGGCACTGAGCGACACGCTGCCGAGCGCCGCCTTGAGCACTGTCGGCGGCGGCACGATCTCGCTTGATCCCACCGATCCAAAGCAGCGCCGCGTGGTCGCCAATCTCCTCCATCTCGACTTGCGCCTGGATGAGGATCGGACAATTCCGCGCATCGGCAGCCGCGTCTACGTGCGTTTCTCATACGGGGCGGAACCGCTTGTAGGACGTCTCTATCGAGGCGTCAGGCAGGTATTTCTGCGTGTTTTTCAGATATAATTTTAGTAAAGTCGTATAATTCAGATTTATTAAGCGGTGTGCTGTGGTATTTCTCGAACGGCGATGCGGTTATGCGGCTCGTCGGAGCAATCCTTTTTGCGCATAGCGGTAAATAATCAGTATAGCCGGCTACATATTTACTCAGGAAACGATCAGAAATCCGAACTATGGTCCCTTTTGTATATAGGACCTTTGTCTGATAGCGTTACGACCAACGACTACAAGATACATCTCTCCTATGGGCGCGATCCATGTGTTGATAATTAATCATATTCTTTCAAAAATCTGACTGGACATTAAAGCCATGACGGTGTTCTCTGCTCATTAGGGGGAAGCTGGCGGCGGAAATAAGTAAATCTCATTTTAGGCTGCAGATGGCGTCAGGATTCTCCTTGGATTAACAAGGGAGTGTTTCATGACCACACAATTGCTTTTCTATCAAAACGCAACGCCGGTCAGTGCCGAGCGTCACAAGGACCTCGCCGTGAAGGCAGGGGTAAGCTATCGTTTCGCCAGCAGCGTCAATTCCGTACCGCTCACCGCCGTCGAGTTTGCCCAGGCAGCGGCTGAGTATCCGATTGTCTTCGCCGGGGCCGACGATTCGGTCATGCCTGTCGTCGTGCTCGGTGCCCAGCAAACCGAGAACCTGTTCATCAACGACGAGGGTGGCTGGCAAGGTAAATACATACCGGCCTTCGTCCGCCGCTATCCTTTCGTCTTCTCCACTGACAAGTCAGGCAAGACGTTCATCCTGCACATCGATGAGAGCTTCGAAGGCTGCAACCGGGAAGGGCGCGGAGAGCGCCTGTTCGACAATGACGGCCAGCAGACGCAATATCTGAAGAGCGTTCTGAATTTCCTCCAAGACTACCAAGGGCGCTTCCAGCGGACCAAGGAGTATTGCGACAGGTTGAAAGCGCTCGACCTTCTGCAGCCCATGCAAGCCCAGTTCAACCTCAACAGCGGCGAGCGACGGTCGCTTTCGGGCTTCATGACGGTTAACCGGGAAAAGCTGAAGGCGTTGCCGGATGCAGATCTGCTCGCCATGTTCCGCAACGACGAACTCGAGTGCACGTATCTGCATCTCCACTCGCTTCGCCATTTCGGCGACATGATCGAGCGTATCGCCACGAGGGGTGCGGCGCCCGAAATCTCGGCCGAGCCCATCGAAATAACCAAGGAGGTATCACGGCATCCGTCCAGGACGGCTGGCCGCAACGCCAAGGTCGAGGAAGCCTCGGCATAGCCTGCTGCCATGCGAATACGAAATTGCCGATCGCCAGGGAGCGGGGGAGCGGACACCGGTCCCTGGGGCAGTTGCTCAGCTTGCGGAGTAAAGTCGGGTGAGCGAGCAAGCGCAAATGTGGTCACTGCCAGCTCTTGAACGGTACGCGGAACGGGCTGACCCGAAACAGCACTGGCTGGATCCAATCGAGGCGGCCGCCACGGCCGCCCCGAGCGCGCTTCTTAGGCGGCTGTGGCGATCGCGGATCGGAAGGTTGGTCGGCGGCGTTGCCGCGCTGGAGCCGGAACTCAAACTGGCGTCGGACGCTCGTCTGGCGGGGCGCGCTCGCGAGATACGAGCAACGATGCGTCGTGACGGGCTGGACGAGCAGCTTATCGTTGCCCTCTTTGCGCTGGTGAGGGAGGTTTCCCGCAGAACCGTCGGGCTGCGGCACCACGACGTCCAGGTTCTCGCGGGTCTTTCAATGATCGGGGGGGCCGTCGTCGAGATGGACACGGGCGAAGGCAAAACGGTGACTGTCGCCTTGCCGGCGGCGGCCGCCGCCTTTGCCGGGATGCCTGTGCATGTTGTGACGGTGAACGAATATCTCGCGGAGCGCGATCATAGGACGTTGTCGCCGATCTTCAGTTTTCTGGGCCTTTCCACTGGCGTCGTCACCAGCGAGCTGTCGCCAGCGGAGAAGGTTGCCGTTTATGCCCGCGACATCGTCTACGCCAGCAACAAGGACATCGCGTTTGACTATCTGCGCGATCGCATCGCGCTCGGTATCCGACCGAATTTCCTCCGCACGAGGCTCAGAGAATTCGCTGGTGATGCTGATGCCAGCCAGCGTGTGGCAATGCGCGGGCTGCATTTCGCCATCGTCGACGAGGCCGACAGCGTGCTCGTCGACGAAGCGCGCACCCCGCTGATCATCTCAAGGGAGACCGATGCCAGCGAGGAACGGGAGTGGGCGCAACAGGCCTTCCGGATGATCGAGGACCTGGAGCCGGGCCTCCACTACAGAATGCGGGCCGAGGAGCGGCGGATCGAGCTAACCGATGCCGGACGAGCTTGCCTCGAGGACAAAGGTCGGGCCGTGGGCGGCATCTGGCTGAATCGCATCCGGCGCGAGGAAGGAGCCCGCCAGGCGCTGTCGGCCACGCACATCTTCCGGAAAGGCGAACACTATCTCGTCCAGGACGGCAAGGTGCAGATCGTCGATGAATACACCGGCAGGATCATGCCCGACCGGTCCTGGAGCGACGGGCTGCACCAACTGATTGAATTCAAGGAGGCATGCGAGACAACGAGTCGGAAGCTGCCGATGGCTCGCATGACCTATCAACGCTTCTTTCGGCGCTATCTTACGCTTTGCGGTATGACCGGGACCGCGCGTGAAGTAACGAGTGAACTGTGGTCGGTCTATCGGCTCGGCGTCGTTCGCATTCCGCCGAACGTGCCATCGAAGCGTCGAGATCTCGGCGCCATAATCTGCGCCAATCAGGACGAGAAGTGGCGCTGCATCGTCGAACGCGTGAGGACGTTGCACTCCAGCGGCCGGCCGGTGCTGATCGGCACGCGCTCGGTGCTCGCCTCCAATCAGCTCAGCCGGTCCCTCATGGAGGCAGGGCTCGAGCACGAAGTACTCAACGCGGAGAACGTCGCGCGCGAGGCCGGCATCATCGCCGAGGCTGGACGCCGCGGCCGCATCACCGTGGCCACCAACATGGCTGGCCGGGGCGTCGATATCGCCGTCGACCCCGATCTTCTCGACGATGGCGGCCTCCATGTCATATTGAGTGAATTGCATGATGCGGGTCGCATAGACCGCCAGATGCAAGGGCGAACCGCAAGGCGCGGCGAGCCGGGTACAACTGAGACGGTGCTTTCCATGGAGGACCCGCTGCTCGAACTTCTGCCAGCGCGCCTGCCACGATCGTCGCAATTCGGTCGGGTGCTCTTTCATCTGGCTCAGCGTCGCGCCGAGCTCGCTCACAGGCGGGACCGCAGGAATCTGCTCGCGCAGGACGGGCGGCTGGGTGTGCTCCTGGCATTCTCGGGGGGGAAAGAGTGATGTCAGCAAGGTCGTCGGTTCGACGAGTGAGGCTCACCGCGGCGAAAGCTCCTCACCCCCGGCGATCTTCCGACAGCGAAGGAATGGAACCCCGTCGATTGGCTCGGGCAGTGGCATGGCGGTTGGCCGCGGGGCTGATCTTCGGGATTTCGACCGCGGCATCGGCGGCGGCCGAATCGTTCGACTGCGTCATTGATCCCGCAATCGTGGTCAAGGTCGGCAGCCAGGTTCCGGGCCTGCTCGATTCCGTCATTATCAACCGCGGCGACAGGGTCACCGCCGGTGAGGCGATCGCGACGCTCTCGTCGAAAGTAGAGTCGGCAACGGTAGCGTTGATGACGGTGCAGGCAGGGAGCACAAGCGAGATCGAGGCGCAAAGGGCGCGCCTGGACCTTGCACAAAACAAGCTGGCGCGTGTCGAGGAACTGGTAAAGCGCAACATATCGGCCAAGAGCGACCTCGATGCCGCGATTGCGGAGGCGGAGGTGGTGAAACGGGAGTTGGCGCTCGCGGAAATGCGCAAGCGCGCTGCGGAACTGGAGCTCAACCGGGCGCAGGCCGTGCTCGAACAGAAGACCATCCGCAGCCCGATCACCGGTGTGGTGATCCAACGGTCGCTCTCCAAGGGCGAATATCTCGATCAGGACAAACAACTCGCCACGATCGCCCAGCTCGACCCTCTGTTTGTCGAGTCCTTCCTCCCCGTGAGCAAGTTCGGCAGCATCAAGGTGGGCATGCCGGCAATGGTCAAGCCTAACGAACCGATCGCCGGCACGTATGAGGGCACCGTCAAGGTCGTCGATTCGGTGTTCGATGCCGCCTCCAGCACGTTCGGTGTGCGTGTGGAGCTTTCCAATGCCGGCCAAAAGCTTCCCGCCGGCCACCGCTGCAGGGTTTCCTTCGACGGCACGACGGATTGAGCGCTGATGTCAAAGTTTAGCAAAGCACTGATCGCCTCTCGAATTTACGGGGAAAGCTGGCGGTCCTCTTTCCAGGCACGTGCAAAGGCAGCAACGCGGCCGTAGGAGCCCTCATAGCCAAGGCTCATCAGGTCCGCGTGCAACTGCTTGATCGTGCGCTTCTGCTTGCGCGACCTGCTCGCTTCCCTCCGACATCCGCAGCCCGCAGGACGGGGTGGTGCATCAGCTTGCGGTCCATACCGTCGGCGGGGTCATCACGCCCGGTGAAGTCGTCATGCTCATCGTGCCGGTGGCGGATGAACTGACCGTGGAGGCGCGCGTGGCGCCCCAGGACATCGACCAGTTAAAGCCTGGCCAGGAAGCCAGGCTCAAATTCTCGGCGTTCAACCAGCGCGTCACGCCCGAGCTGAACGGGAACGTCAACGAAATCTGGCGGCGGTTCGATTCCGGCTGCCGGATTCGAACTGGGCGCATCAAGCGCGGTTCAAACCGGTAATAACTGAGGAATCTGGGTGCTCATCCAAACAAATTACCAAAATACATCAGGTGGCTGGATACCATCAAAAATACCAACACCAATAGAAGCGTTTGACTAAGCGCAATGGTTGTATGAAAAAATTATGAAGCAAAATAAAGCACTTGCGAGACCAAAAAATACAACTTAAAGTTGTTGGTGCCCAGAGGCGGATTCGAACCACCGACACGCGGATTTTCAGTCCGCTGCTCTACCAACTGAGCTATCTGGGCCTGTGCCGGCTAACGGGATCGCCCGCCGGGTTTCGCGAGAGCGCCGGGCGGCGCCCCTTGAAAGCGCGTGGGTTATAGCACGGGAATTCGGCCTGTCCAGCGCTTAGGTGTTGATAAAGAAAAATCGCGGGAAACGGCCAATTGCCGCGCGCGTTCACGGCTCGTCCTTGGGCGAGGGGCCTTGCTTCGAGCCATCGTCCTCTTCGTCCTCATCGTCGCGGCGGGGGATGACGTAGGCGCCCTTCAGCCAGCGATTGAGGTCGATGTCCTTGCAGCGCGCCGAGCAGAATGGATAGTGTTCGCGCGCGGAAGGCTTGCCGCATTCGGGGCAGGGCCGCTTCGGTCGGAGCGGAGTAACCTTGTCGTCCGGGCTCATGGGCGCGCGACGTGCCAGTTCCGATGCGCCTTGAAACCCTCGCCGGAAAGCAGCGCCACGCTCTCATAGAGCGGCAGGCCGACCACATTGGTGTAGGAGCCGACCAGCTTGACGACGAAGGAGCCGGCGAGGCCCTGTACGGCATAGCCGCCGGCCTTGCCGCGCCATTCGCCGGAAGCGACATAAGCGTCGATCTCCTCTCGCGGCAGCCGCTTGAAGCGGACCCTGGTTTCCACCAACCGTTGGCGCAGCTTGCCGCCCGGCGTGATCAGGCAGATGCCGGAGTAGACACGATGCGAGCGGCCGGAAAGCAGGCCGAGGCAGTTCACGGCGTCGTCGATCGTCTCGGCCTTGGGCAGGATGCGCCGCCCGACCGCCACCACCGTATCGGCGGCGAGCACGAAGGCCGGCCCATAGTCGTCCTCGCTCTTCAGCGAGGTCAGCGCCTTCTCGGCCTTTTCCTTGGAGAGGCGTTTCGCCAGCGAGCGCGGATGTTCGGCGCGCAGCGGCGTCTCGTCGACGTCGGCGGGCAGCACGCGGTCCGGCTCGATGCCGGCCTGCTGCAACAGCTCGATCCGGCGCGGCGAACCCGAGGCAAGCACGAGCTTCTGCAGGATGCTCATCGCGGTTCGCGCCAGACTGTTACTTGAAGCGGTAGGTGATGCGGCCCTTGGTCAGGTCATAAGGCGTCATCTCGACCAGGACCTTGTCGCCGGTCAGCACGCGGATGCGGTTCTTGCGCATGCGGCCGGCCGTGTGGGCGATGATCTCGTGTTCGTTTTCGAGCTTCACCCGGAACATCGCATTGGGCAGCAGTTCCGTGACCACGCCCGGAAATTCTAGGACTTCTTCCTTCGGCATTCGATACCTTTGCTTGGATGGCGGTTCCGGCGCCTAGAGCATGATGCCGAAAAGTGTCAAGCGGTTTTCGGACGACATCATGCTCTATTTCTTTGATCTGGAGTCGGATGATTTCCGGCCGAACCGGCCGGAAATCATCCGACTCCGGCCGGAATTTGCGGCGGAACCTATATGATAATCGCCCGCTTGTGAACATGCTTAGAACCTTTCCGGCCTGGATAGAATCGGCACCTTCCGCAGAACGGCTCAATCCAGGCCGGAAAGTTCCCAATCGGTGGCGCTTTTTCACTCCGGCGGCGCGAAACGCTTGGCAATGCGCGCTTTCAGCCGCTCGCGCACATCGCGATAGGCCGCCATGATGTGCTCGCGCGTGCCGCCGGTGTCGGTCGGATCGGGCATTGGCCAATACTCCACCTCGACGGCGAGCGAGCGGGTGAGCTCGAGCGCGGCATGGTGCGCTTCCGGCGCCAGCGTCACGATCAGGTCGAAATAATCGTCTTCCAACTCGTCTAGCGTTCTCGGCTGCCGCTCGCCAAGCGTCAGACCCTCCTCGGCAAGCACGGCGTCGACGAAGGGATCCCGCTCGCCGCTGCGCACGCCGGCCGAGGCGACGAAGGTGGTGGCCGGCAGCAGCCGTCGCGCCAGCTGTTCCGCCATCGGCGAGCGCACGACATTCATGCCGCACACAAACAGGATCGAATGCGGCAACCCGGTCAGGATCAGCCCCGCCAGTGCAGCACGCAGACCAGCGTGAACAGCCGGCGCGCCGTGTCGAAGTCGATCTCGATCTTACCGGCGAGCCGATCCATCAGCGTCTGCGAGCCTTCATTGTGCAGGCCGCGCCGGCCCATGTCGATCGCCTCGATGTGACTGGGCGTCGAGGAGCGGATGGCCTCGTAATAGCTTTCGCAGATCAGGTAGTAATCCTTGACGATGCGCCGCAGCGGCGTCAGCGACAGGATGTGGGTGATCACGTCGCCGCCGTCCTCGCGGCTGACGGCGAACACCAGGCGCTGCTCGGCCAGCGACAGCTTCAGCCTGTATGGACCGGCGCCATCGTCGTTGACCGGCCGAAAACTGTTTTCCTCGATGAGGTCGAAGATCGCCACCGCCCGCTCGTGCTCGACATCGGGCGTCGAACGTCCGATCGATTCGTCGAGCTCGACGTCGATCAGCCTGTCGCGGTTTTGGTGGCGGCCGGACATCGCTACATGTTCAGCCGGATCGCCACGGAGCGTGCGTGCGCGTCGAGCCCTTCCGCCTTGGCGAGCGCGATCGCCGCAGGCGCCAGCGCCTTGAGCTGTTCCGGGCCGAGCTTCAGGATCGACGTGCGTTTGACGAAATCGAGCACGGACAAGCCCGACGAGAAACGCGCCGAGCGTGCCGTCGGCAAGACATGGTTGGAGCCGCCGACGTAGTCGCCGATGACTTCCGGCGTGTGCCGGCCGAGGAAGACGGCGCCGGCATTGCGCATTTTGGCTAGGAAGCCCTCGGCGTCGTCGAAGGCGAGTTCGACATGCTCGGCAGCGATCCGGTCGACCAGCGGCAGCGAGGCCTCCAGCGTCGGCACCAGGATCACCGCGCCGAAATCGCGCCAGCTTGCGGCTGCCGTTTCGGCGCGCTGCAAGGCCTTGAGCTGGCGCTCGACGGCTTGCCCGACCGCCTTGCCGAATTCGGCAGTGTCGGTGATCAGGATCGCCTGCGCCGACGCATCATGCTCGGCCTGGGCGAGCAGATCGGCGGCGACCCAGTCCGGGTCGTTCTCGGCGTCGGCCACGACCAGCACTTCCGAAGGCCCGGCAATCATGTCGATGCCGACGGTGCCGAACACCTGGCGCTTGGCGGCGGCGACATAGGCGTTGCCCGGTCCGACGATCTTGGCGACCGGCCTGATCGTCTCGGTGCCGTAGGCGAGCGCGGCGACGGCTTGCGCCCCGCCGACGCGGTAGATCTCGGAGACGCCGGCGAGGTCGGCCGCGACCAGCACCAGCGGATTGATGACGCCGCCCGATGCCGGCACCACGATCGCGATACGCTCGACGCCGGCGACTTTCGCCGGCACCGCATTCATCAGCACCGAGCTCGGATAGCTGGCCGTGCCGCCGGGCACATAGAGACCGACGGCCTCGATCGCCGTCCAACGCGAGCCGAGCTCGACCCCGGCGGCATCCGTATAGCGGTCGTCCTTCGGCTTCTGCCGCTCGTGGTGGGAACGGATGCGGTCGCGCGCGAATTTGAGCGCCTCGACCGTGGCGGGGTCGGCCGCCGCATAGGCCTTGGCGATATCGTCTCTGGACACGGCGATGCCGAGCTTGCCGAGATCGGCCTTGTCGAATTTGAGCGTATAGTCGATGAGCGCCTTGTCGCCCTCGGTGCGCACGCGCGCGATGATATCGCGCACCACGGCCTCGACATCGGCCGACACCTCGCGCTTGGTGGTGAGGAATGCCGAGAAACGCTGCTCGAAATCGGCGTCGGATTGGTTAAGCGTGATGGCCATTATGCGGGCTCAGGTCCTGTGCACGGGTCGCGAGGTGGCTTCCCAGGAACCGCCGATATCGGCGAGCCGAGCCTCGATGCACTCGACGTCGAGCATGATCGTGCCGCCCCCCGAAAACACCAGCTCGATGATGCCGGCCGGCTTGCTGATCGCAACGAAGCTGACCGCCAGCAGCGACAGCACCTCGGCCGGTTTGTCGCGTTGAATGCCGCTGGTCTTGGCGCCGAGCACGCGGTCGAAATGCAAAACGCTTTGCCGCCGCTCGTTGTGTTGGCGAAAGAGGCCCGATTTCGCCTCCCAGACGAAACGGTTCATGGTCAGCACGAAGCGCTTGGCCGCCGGCAGGTATTCGAGGTCGGAGACCTTCATCACGGCGTCCTGGACATGGGCCGAGACAATGCTCAGATCCTGGTCGTCGAGCGCGATTAGCTTGAGAGCCATGCGGAATTCGCACCTGAAGGTTGATTATTCAATCTTCTGTTATGCGGTCTTTCCGCTCTGCGCAACCGAGGCGCTTTGTCAGCCCGAAATCCGCTCGATCACCGCGCCGCAGCCGGAGAGCTTCTCCTCCAGCCGCTCGAAGCCGCGGTCGAGGTGGTAGACCCGGTTGACGGTGGTCTCGCCCTCGGCGGCAAGGCCGGCGATCACCAGCGACACCGAGGCGCGCAGGTCGGTCGCCATCACCGGCGCGCCCTTGAGCTTGGCGACGCCGTCGACGATCGCGGTCTGGCCGGAAAGCGTGATGTGCGCGCCAAGGCGGGCAAGCTCCTGCACATGCATGAAGCGGTTCTCGAAGATCGTCTCGGTGATGCGCGACTTGCCCTTGGCCATCGTCATCAGCCCCATGAACTGCGCCTGCAGGTCGGTCGGGAAGGCCGGGAAGGGCGCCGTCGTCACATCGACCGGCGCAATGCCGGCGCCGTTGCGCTTGACGCGGATACCCTCGTTGGTGGGCGTGATCTCGGCGCCGGTCTCGACAAGAACGTCGAGCGCGGTCTGCAACAGGTCGGGCCGGGCGCCTTCCAGCATCACATCGCCGCCGGTCATCGCCACCGCCATGGCATAGGTGCCGGTCTCGATGCGGTCGGGGATGACCCGCACACGCGCCCCGGACAGCGCCTCGACGCCCTCGATGGTGATGGTGGAGGTGCCAGCGCCGTGAATCCTGGCGCCCATGGCGATCAGGCATTCGGCGAGGTTGACGATCTCCGGCTCGCGGGCGGCGTTTTCGAGCACCGTCTCGCCCTTGGCGAGCGAGGCCGCCATCATCAGCACATGCGTGGCGCCGACCGAGACTTTCGGGAACACGTAGCGATTGCCGTGGAGACGGCCGTTTTTCGTTTTGGCGACGACGTAGCCATTGTCGACGTCAAGGTCGGCGTCCAGCGCCTGCAGGCCCTCGAGGAACAGGTCGACCGGACGCGTGCCGATGGCGCAGCCGCCGGGCAGCGACACCTTGGCCTCGCCCATGCGGGCAAGCAGCGGGCCGATCACCCAGAAGGAGGCGCGCATCTTCGACACCAGCTCGTAGGGCGCGGTGGTGTCGACGATGTTGCGGGCGGAGAAATTGATGGTGCGCGAATAGCCTTGCTGCTGCTTCTCGCGCCGGCCGTTGACCGAATAGTCGACGCCGTGGTTGCCGAGGATGCGGATCAATTGCTCGACATCGGCCAGATGCGGCACGTTCTCCAAGGTCAGCGTGTCGTCGGTGAGCAGCGAGGCGATCATCAGCGGCAGCGCCGCGTTCTTGGCGCCCGAGATCGGAATGCTTCCGGCAAGCTTGTTGCCGCCGACAATTCTGATGCGATCCATGAAAGAACGTCCCCTCGGCCCGGACGGGCCGGTTTCAATCGGTTGAGTATGCCCGGCTCTAGACTATTGGCCGATGCGGTTCAAGAAATAGGATTTCCCCATCTGTGGACCAAGTGTGGTCGGCCAGTGTGGCTGATTTGAGTTACTTTTTTTGCATTTTTCCAGCAGACGACAGTCCCTCAGGCCGCTTGTCAGCGTCGCCAGCGCGCCGGGAACGCGCCTGCGCCTTGCGTTTCTGCAGGTTGGCGCGCAACGCCTCGGCGAGCCGGTCCTTGCGCTCGCCGCCGCTCTTTTTGGGTGGATTTGCCTTGTCGCTCATCGTCCGTCCCCGCAGGCGGATAGCCGGCTGTGGTTCCGGCATAGTTAACATTGTGGCGCGGCCATGTCATGGACGCCGCTTGGAAGCGGCTTTCACAGCCGCGGCATTCAATGCATGTCGCCCAAAGGCGCGCAGCGGTTTTGGGACAACGAGATGGCGTCGTTTTAAGGTTTTCTTGGCCTTGCGCTTGCCGGTTCGTTATGGCAGAAGCGCCGCCATCGCAGGCTGCGGTAGCTCAGTGGTAGAGCACTCCCTTGGTAAGGGAGAGGTCGAGAGTTCAATCCTCTCTCGCAGCACCAGCCCGCTTCGGGCACCTCATCCCCCCCTTGATCAGAGCTGTCATTCGTTATCGACGGCTTCGAGGACACCAGCTGCCCAGGTGGGTCTACCGCCATCCTTCCCAGGCCCTATGACAGGCACGGATGCGCGGCATAAACGTTGGCGCCATCGATCAACTTGCTTGAGGAGGAAACCGGTATTGCCCCTGTGCCCGCCGATGATGCGCCACTTGAAATCCCCCGACCTGTTTGGTGCGATCGACCGTCTGCCGGCGCTTGGCGCGCCGTTTGGCAGGCGTAGATTTGAGGTCTTCAATCCATCGACCGGCGAACTCTTGGCGGAGCTTCCGGACATGGGCGTCGAGGAGACGCGCGCGGCGATCGACAAAGCCTATGCCGCTCAGGCCGAATGGGCGGGGCTGACTGCCCGGGAGCGCAGCGAAATGCTGTGGCAATGGCACCAGTTGATCGTCACCCATACCGATGATCTCGCGGCGATCCTGACCGCGGAGATGGGCAAGCCGCTTGCGGAAGCCAAATCGGAAGTCTCTCACGCCGCCGCCTATCTGCAATGGTATGCCGAGGAGGCCAATCGCATCTACGGCGAGACGATCTCGGCGCCGTCGACGGACCGCCGCATGCTGGTGATCAAGCAGCCGATCGGCGTCGTCGGCACGATCACGCCATGGAACTTTCCCGCATCGATGGTGGCGCGCAAGATCTCGCCGGCGCTGGCGGCGGGCTGCGCCATCGTGCTGAAGCCCGCCGAACAGACGCCGCTTGTCGCGGGCGCCATGTTTGCGCTCGCCGCCGAGGCCGGTTTTCCCGACGGTGTCGTGAACCTTGTCTACGCCTCCGAGGGTGCCGCGGTGGGGCGTGAGCTCTGCCACAATCCCAAGGTGCGCAAGATCAGCTTTACCGGATCGACCGAGGTCGGGCGCCTGCTGATGCGCCAGTGCTCGGACCAGATCAAGAAGGTCAGCCTCGAGCTGGGCGGCAACGCGCCTTTCATCGTCTTCGACGACGCCGACATCGACGCCGCCGTGGACGGGGCGGTCCAGGCGAAGTTCCGCAATGCCGGCCAGACTTGCGTTTCGGCGAACCGCCTTTACGTCCAGTCAGGCGTGCATGACGAGTTCGTCGACAAATTCGTCGAACGGGTTCGCCAGCTTCAGGTCGGTGACGGTTTCGATCCCGGTGTCGCCATCGGCCCGCTGATCGACAGCCACGCGCTCTCCAAGATCGAATCCCACATCGCCGATGCCGTGGGAAAAGGCGGTGCGATCCGCTGTGGCGGAGGCCGGATTGGTAGAGACGGCACCTTTTTCCAGCCGACGGTCCTGACCGATATCTCCAGCGCAATGACGGTGGCGCAGGAGGAGACGTTTGGGCCATTGGCACCTGTCATCCGGTTCGAGGATGCGGATCAGGTCGTGCGTGAGGCCAACGACACGATCTACGGCCTCGCCGCCTATTTCTATGCTTCCAACCTGAAGCGCGTCTGGCGTGTGGCGGAGGCTCTGGAATATGGCATGGTCGGTATCAACACCGGACGCATGTCCTCGGAAGCAGCACCCTTTGGTGGAGTGAAGCAGTCCGGCATCGGGCGCGAGGGGTCCCGCCACGGCCTCGAGGATTACCTTGAGATGAAATATCTCTGCATGGGCGGCATTTGAGGCATAAGCGGCCGGGCCGCTTGTGAAGAACGACGTGCCGCGGAATTATGGCCCGCAGAGGTCGCTGGGTTCCGCTCGCCGGTTCAGTTGCTGATATGCGACAACGCCAGGTCAGCCTCGTCCTGAGCCTCCAACAGGAGTTCCTCCGCCGACCGGAACATGTCCTCGAACGCCAGTTCATGCTCGAAGACGACGCCGCCGACGCGGATGGCAAGCACGTCCTTGTCGCCTTTCGGCGCGAAATAAATCTGTCCGACCGTTTCTCGAACGCGTTCGCCGATTTCCTTAGCCTCCTGCTTCGTCGCGCCGGGGAGGAAAACGCCGAACATCGAGTTTCCGATACGGCCGATCAGATCGTCCTTGCGCACCGAGGATCGGATAGCCGAGGCGATGAGACGCAACGCTTCGTCACCCCAGCCGAGACCGAAGCGCAGGTTGATCGATGCAAGATGTTCCGGGTGGATGACCAGGAAGGCGCCCGAACGCGGGCCGGCCGGCCTCGCCGCCCTTCTGTCGACCATCGACGTGAACACCGCCCCGTTGAGGCAGCCGGTCAGCCGGTCGTAGGTGCCGGACCTGGTGAGTTCCTGCCGGCAGCGGCGGATCTCGACCTCTCTCCAGCCGAGCAGGGCAAAGAGCGGCAGGCCGATGACGATGGGTACAAGCGTCGCGGTGATGACGCTGCGGCCGAACGGCGTCAACGCATCGCTGAGCAAGAGCAAGTAGTTCAGGCCGAGTGACAGGGCGACGCAGCCGGCCGTGCCCAGCAGGGACAGCCAAAAGACATGCTTCCATGCCTTTGCCGGCGCGGTCTCGGTTTCTGTGCTCACTGGCCAATCTCCTGTTGGACACATTGGCTTAAAGACGGTTTGTTACGATTTCCGTTTCAGCGAGGTCTATAATTTGAAGGAAATCAGCGTCTTTCTCCTTGATGCGTGCTCGCCAGTGGTTGCGGTCCGGTTTCTCGCTTCGATGATTTGATTCGGTCGCTAAAAACAGGTCAGCATTTGGTAGGATCGCTGAACGGCTTTAACCATTCCGTTTTTACGCAATCCCGAACGGAAAGCCGTTAAAGCATGTCTCCCGAAAGTGTGACCGGTTTTCGGGACAAAGACATGCGTAAAATCAAAAACCTAAAGCGCATGGAGCGAATCTGAAAGATCGCGACGCGCTTTAGGCACTTTTCCTGGAGCGCTCTATTGCGGCGGGCCGAAGATGCCCATCTTGGCGCCCCTGGCCACGGATTCGGCCTTGCCGTAGATGCCCGAGGCCGACGCCATGGCCCAGCCATTGGCAACCAGCCAGGCGCCGACATCCTGTTTGCCGAGCGCGCAGGGCGCGGCGATGGCGAAGCGGTCGCCGTCGGGCGGCAGGACACATTTGAGCGCCCGGCCGCGTAGCCAGGCGTTGAAGGCGGCGCGGGCGCGCTGGCCGCAGGGCCAGACGGCATCGCCGAACACGCAGGTCCTGTCGGGGTCGATATCGACGGTCCCGCCGATGATCACCTTGCGTCCCATGGCTTCGAAGACCGCCGACGAGGTGGCGACCGGACGATAAAGCAGCGTCTCATGCCAGTCCTGCGGCATCGGCGTCTTCGGCGGCGAGGCGAGGCCAAGCTCGCCGAGCGGAGGGCGGGGCTCGATGCGCTCGATTCCCGACGCATCGAGCGGCGGCGACGCGATGAGGTCCTCGGCAATCCTGCGCGCCGGCTGGCCTGGCCGCATGTCATGAACGGCGACGCCAGGGGCGGGCCGCGCTTCACCTGTCTCCTGGGCCGGCGGAGACGAGGGAGGCTCGGTCGCCAGCCGGTGCCTGGACCCGGCGATCAGCAGCGCGCCGGCGACCAGCCCCAGGCCGCCGAGCATCGTGGCAAGCCGGCCGGTCGATTTCACCTCGCCCACAAGCGCCTCGTCGTTTCACCGGATCATACATTAGGCGCTGGCGACATTGCTTGAAAAGCAAGGCGTTGCGTTAAGTCTCGCGCAACCAATGCGGCCTACACTCGGCAGCGGACGTCGAGGGGATGACATGACGCGCAAGCCGACACTCTTCTTTGCCTTCCCGGCCCTCATGCTGTTCCTGCTGGCGGCCGAACGGACGGCGACGTTCCTTCTTGGGACCTATTCGGCAAGCCCGACCATGTGGCGGATCTGGCTCGAGCTGCGGCCCTTCTCGACGATGTTCTGGCAGCAAGTGCACTTCTATCTCGGCGGGTCGATGGCGCTCGACGCTGTGGTCATCGTCGTTGCGTCAGTCGCCTGCTGGATGGCTTGCTACGCCAAGAGGTCTACTGGCTTCTTCCTCACAAATCACGCTGCGCTGATTTTCGCCGGGAAGATGCTCGCGGGGAGCAGCCATGCGGAAACGGCGAGCACGATTGCCGCCTTCACAATGCCGAGCGGCATGCCGTTTTCACTGATGATCGACTTCAGCTTGAAAAACAGCCTGGTCCTGTGCCTGGGGCTTGCGGCCTGCGCCTATTGCCATGTCGCCTTCCTGCGCGAGGCAAGGCTGCGCGCCGAAGCCCGCGCCGTTCGTATTTTGGCGCTGCAGCGAGACCTCTAAGCCACCCGCTTCTGGCCGAAGTTCCTTCCGTTATCGCCCGGTGCCGCGTCAGTTGATCTTCTTGTAATAGACCTTGCCGTCGGCCTGCTGGATGCGCTGATAGGACGGATTGGGTCCAGGCGGCGCGACCTTCCGCTTGAACGCGGGCGAGCCGTCGACGGAGTCCGGCTCGGCGGGATTTTCAACTGCTGACGCTTCAGCCACCGTCGTGCCGGAAAACGCGGATGGCTCGGGCGCGCGGGGCATCTCGGCCTCGACTGCAACGGGCTGGCCCTGCTCCAGCCGGACAATATTGCCGTTGATGCGGCCGAAGCTCGCCTGCAACTGCCGGTCCAGCGTCTCGAACCGGCTCTGGAAGCCGTTGTTGACCGTATCGATGCGGGCGCCGATCCGCTGCTCGAACTGGCCGAGCTGGTCGAGCCGCGCCTCTATCGCCCGAAGGTCGTTGACGCCGCGATAGAGATAGATGGCGGCCGTCACGTTGACGAAGGTGACGAGCGCGGCACCCACCATGACGACGCCGATGGTTCTCGCCCGGTTCGGCCTGCCCGGCGCTTTTTCCTGTTCGCCGAGCTCGATTGCCGGAACGTCCGGCACGCTGATCATCGTCATTCAACCACCACCTTTGCGCCCACCGCGACGCGCTTGAAGAGATCGATCACATCCGTGTTCGTCAGTCTAAAGCATCCGGACGTGCCGTCGAAGCCGACACCCTTGGGATCGTTGGTGCCATGGATGCGATAGAGCGTGTCGCGTCCGTCGCGCGCCAGATAAAGCGCCCTGGCGCCGAGCGGATTGTAGGGGCCGGCCGGCACCATCGCCGGCAGTTCCGGCTGGCGCGCGCGCATCTCCTTGGGCGGACGCCATTGCGGCCATTCAGTCTTGGCCGCTATCCTGACCGTGCCGGTCCAGCCGAAGCCGTCGCGGCCGACGCTGATCTGGTAGCGTAGCGCCTGGCCCTGGCCGGTGACCAGATAGAGCGCCTTCTCGTTTTTGCGGATGATGATCGTTCCCGGCTGCTCGCCGGTCTCAAAGGCGACCGTCTTGCGCAGGCTGGGTCCCATGGCGGGAAGCGGCGGCAGGCTCGATCCGGCCGCGGCGAGATCGCAGGCCGACGCCAGCGCAATGCCGATCAGGCAGGCGCCGGCAAGGCGTGTCGCTATCCGCCGCTTCGAGCTAGCGCTGGGCATTGTCCAGCCGCTCCTTGAACATGCGCTTCAGGTCCTTGTTGAAGCGGGCCCGCCCGTCCACCTCGGAGGGCAGGATGGCGCGGTTCAGCGCATCGGCCAGCAGCGCGTTGTCGAGCGCCAGCGACTTGATGTGCGGCGCCTTGAAGATCTTCTCCAGCTCGCTGCGCGAGAAGTGGTTGCCGAACCATTTGCGCTTGTGCTTGTTGGCGACCAGCGTGATCGAGACGGCGTTGCCGCGCAGTTCGCGGATCTTCTTGTAGAGCCGCTTGCCTTGCCGAAGCGAGGCGACGTTGAGCTCGAAGACGATGAAGATCTCGTCGCTCGTCTGCAGCACCGAATTGTGCCACGGCGTCTCGATGTTGGGCAGGTCGATGACGATGTCGTCGAAGCGGTAGGCGACGAGGTCGAGCAGCCGGAAGACGAAATCGGCGCCTTGCGGCTCGAACGGCAATTGCGGCCGCTCGAAGGAATAGAGCGTCAGGCCGGAAGGCCGCGACAGCTTGATGACATCCATCAGCTCGACATCGAGCCGGTCCGGCTGGCCGATGATGCCGGCGAGGTCGAACTGGTTGAACTGGTTGAGATAGGCGCCGCAATTGGCGCTCTGGAAGTCGAGGTCGACGAGGCAGGTCGAGGCCGCTCGCTCGGAAGACTTCGAGGCCAGATGCTCAGCCGCCGAGATCGCCAGCGTGGTCGCGCCGGCGCCGCCGCTGGCGGCGATGAAGGTGACGATGCGGCTCTTGGTGCCCTGGTTGCCGGTATCGTGGAAGGTGACGGCGTTGAGCAGCTCCTTGGCGTCGAGCGGCTTGTGCAGCCAGTCCGACGCGTTCATGCGCACCAGCACCCGCGTCTGCTCGGAGGTCAGCTCGCCCGACACCGCGATCAGCGGCACCGACGCCCAGGCCGAGCGCGCCTCGACGAGCGCATTGTTGCCGAGCAATTCGCCATTGCCGAGATCGAGGATGATGATGCCGGGACGTGTATCGACCGGCGGCCCTTTCAGGAACTCGACCGCTTCCGAAACCCTGACGTCGTAGATCGCCAGCGCATCGAGCCGGGTGGTGACGTCGTGCCGGAAATTCGCATCGGAAGAAAACAGCGCAACCTGCTTGCGTTTGGTAGGCAGCACTCTCGTATCGATGGCGTTCATGGCCATGTACTCTTTAAATCTTCACCAGTTACTGTACTCAGCATGGAAGGCATGGTGATGTTGTCGAACCCGAGCAATCCGCCGAGGAAGAAGAACTGGAACGGATGATTGACGATGCTTACGGTGATGGTCGGGACAGGGCCGCTGGGGCGGGTCCAGTAGCCGAGGCCGGAGGCGGTATATTCGATCTTGACTTGGGATTTCTCTAAGTTGGGCAGGAAATCGTGCATGCCAGCGCGACTGGTGCTGCCGTCATAAACGAAGTCAAAGAATGTCTGATCGGCACATGTGTCGCCCGATTTACAGCTGGTACCTGTGCACGATGCCGCTCCCGCGGAATCTGCGGTGCAAACGTAGTCATAAGTGTCAGCCGGCACGGCAGCACCGACGAGAGTTGTATCGGCTTGGGTTGTAGTCTCCGACGACAACGCGGTGGCAATCGGCGTGGAAATTTGCGCCAACCTCGCGCCGGCCTGCACCGCCTTGCTTGCCGCATTCCATTGATAGAAGGCGTACCCAAAGTCGACAAAGCCAAGCAGAAGCGTCAACAGGAGCGGCATAACGATGGTCGCTTCGACCATTGTTGCCCCGGACTGGTTTGTCCAGAATTTGCTCCGCGGCATCACCATCCGAAGACACGCTCCTGGTGCGACACCGTAATGTTTAGGTTGCCGAAGCCGAGGTAGGTCCACAGGCCGAGATCGTGGTCGGGGTAGTACGGATAGGACATGCTGACCGTCACCACGTCGACCGTGCTCTTGCTGCTGAGATAGAGCTCTATATTGGGAGTGGTGGTCGTATCGACCGCAGCCGTGGAGGTCTTGGTGATTTCGACTTGTGTCGGGAGCCATCCGGTCACTCGAGCGCTGCCGCCACTGACCACGCCATTGGCTGCAAGATTTTGAGCGCGCCCCTTGCAAGTAGCCCAATCGCTGCTGCAGCGCGCCATGTAGCGGGCAGCATCCTCGACGCCCGCTTCGAGAAGCAGGCGTTTGTTAAGGACATTGGAGAACTCGAACACGCCGGCTGATAGCAGGAGAACGAACGGCGTGACGATCGCCATTTCGACCAGCGCTGTGCCGTTCTGGTCGCCGCGGAACCGTGCAATGATCTGGCGAAGCTTGGTCATCGGGCTCACCGGTAAAGCTGCGCCTCATTGCGGAAAGCCTTGTCGAGTGTGCCGTTTCCGAGGGGGCCATCGACATCGACGATCTCTAGACTGATCGGCTTTTCGGCACCAGTGCCATCGGGGTCGTCACTTGGGTTTGATTTTTGGACTGGCGTATTCAAGAAAACGCTCGCATAGCCGTCTGGCTTCAACTGGGTATGACCATTGATCTTGTCCTCGTTTGCAAGGCAATCGACGATGGCCAGGTTCATTAGCCGGCGATCGGGATCCAGCGACGGTGTGTCGCCTTTGAAGCAGGATGGATCCCCGCTCTCCTTCGTCGGAACCAGCGATTTGTCACCGACCAGGCTGTGCGCGATCTCATATTTGTAGACATCGTATCGAGACGCGGGTTGAGTTGTATCTCCGGTCGGGTAGCTCGTGCTTGGAATGCTTGGGACGGCCGCGCCCTTGTGGTTGACGCTCCAATACTGGGCATAAAAAGTCGACGCGTTGGCGATCTTTTGCGAATAGGCGTTGTTGCCGGCATCCCAGGATCCGGAAGGAAGCGGCAATGCCGAATTGTCGGTAACGGGATCATATTTACTGCAGGTATTGCTTTTCTGCCCCTTGCGCACGTTTGTCGCCGGCCGGTAGTTCCAGTCCTTGTTGTATTTGTTGAGCGAGCCGCTGTAGAGGTCGAAGCGAACATTTAGGCCGGCGCTGACCTGGCCCAAGGTGACGCCGGTTTTGGTGGTGAGGGCGTTACGATTGTAGCAGGTGCCCGCAGTGCCCATGGCGATGGCGTCGCGCAGTGATTGCAGATTGTTGTCGAGCAAGCCGAAATTGCCAGGGCCGGGGTTGTTGTCCACCTTCAGGATGCGGAATTCGCGGCTGTAGGTATCCCCCGATGCGAACGCCTGCTGGATCGTCTTGCTGGTCGCTGGCGTATCGGTCTCGAATGGATTGCACATGAAGACCGGCACGGTTTCGCAAATCGACTGCTCGAAGCCTGCGACCGCAGTCGCTCCGACGTTGAAGGAATCGTTGGTGGATCCGTTGAGATAGGAAACCGGGAAGATGGCATCGAAGCCAACTGGCGTTACCCTGACCTCGGCGAAAATGGCATCCTTGGCGTCGGTGATCTCGTCGGTGATCACGTCTTCCGTTCTGATCGCTTCGTCATCAGATGGCGGTATTGATCTCAGGAAGCGTACTGTCACGCCGGCATCGGTAAGTGTTTGAGCCACGGTCGATGTGCCTGAGAACGAATACTTGTTCCCGGAACCGAGGCTGGGGTCCTTGCCGGTAACGAGGTTGGCTAGCGCTCTTTTGGCCCGGCTGATACTGTCGGCCCTACCATCGAGCTCGCCGGCCGCCGCCAGAGCCATGGCGTCGGCACCCTTCTGCAGGTCATTGTGAAGGCTGTTGGCGCGGCTCATATCGATCGCCAAGATGGCGAATCCGACGAGCACCGGCAGCATGATGGCGACGAGGATCATCGCTATGCCGCGTTGATCGTTCCAGAATTCACGAATGGTCCTCAACATGATCTTACTCTCTGTTCCATTCGTGCCAGGCGTCCTCGCGCGCCTGACGCACCGCATCCCTCTGCTTAATTCACTGCGTGCCGGCCGGGCCGACATTCACCGTCATGTTCGTCGTTGGCGCCGGCGCTGGCGGGAACTTGTATCTCTGCACGACGCCGACGGACCGAGCGCCATCGCCTTCGATCTTCGTGTTGTTCGAAGCCGGGCTGTACGGATCGACTGTCTGCAGCAGCTGGTTGGCTTTCTGCGAATCGCCCGCCGCCAAGGTCATTGTGTCGTAGTTGTTCAGATAGTCCGCGGCGCAGCCCGCGAGCAGGCTGGAGCCGAGAAAGACGAGCAGGAGCTTATTTCTTGACATAGACCAGCTTGTCCTTCGATTTCACATCCAACATGTGGCCATAGGGACCAGTCACGCCTTCGCCGTGTTCATATTTGCGGATCATGTCCTTGTTCACCTCGAGTTGCCCGAGGATGAAGAACTCCGGGTCGTTGGCCGGCCGCGTCTTGTCGAACGGCGTCGCCAGCTGTTGGCCGGGTTTTACCGGTCGCACGAGGTGCGGCGTGACGACGACGACCAGTTCGGTTTCTTCCTTCTGGTTGCTCGAATTGCGGAACAGAGTGCCGATGACCGGCACCTGGCCGAGCCACGGCACTTGGTTCTGCAGCTTGGTAGTCTTGCTGGACAGGAGCCCGCCGACAGCGAAACTCTGGCCGTCGCGCAGTTCGACCACGGTCTGCAGCTTGCGGTTGGTGAAGATGGGGTCGCCGGCTGTGGTGAAGCCGGTCAGGTCGCTCACCTCTGGCGCCAGTTTGATATGGATCTTGCTGTCGTCCATCACGACCGGTGTAAACAGAAGATTGACGCCGAATTGCTTGAAGTCGATCTGGACTTGGCCATCAGTGCCGATGCTCCGGATCGGGACTTCGCCGCCGGCGTTGAAGCTGGCAGTCTCACCTGAAAGCGTCGTGAGGTTGGGCTCGGCCAGCGTGCGCACCACACCTTTGGCCTCGAGCGCTTCGATGATCAGATCGACCTTGATGTTGCTGTCGATAACGCGGGTGATCAGCGCCGCGAAGGGATTGGTGTTCGACAAGAGGCCGCTGAGCAGGTCCCCCGGTCCCAGCACCACGCCATCTTCGTCGACGGCCGCAATGCCAGTCCCGGTGCGGCTTGTGCCACTGCCATTCGTGCTTTTTATTGAAACGCCGAGATCGCGGCCCGCGTTGCGCTTGGCTTCCAGCACGCGCACTTCAAGATTCACCTGCTGGCTATCGTCGATTGTCACGGCGTTGATGATCGCATCAGGTCCATATTGCTGCGTGACTTCCACGACGGATGCGAGCGTCGCGGCGTCCTTGACATGGCCGCTCAGTCGAATCTTGCCGTTGATGGAACCGATCTCAATGCGGGCCTTCGGCGCCACCTGGCGAATGGCCGCCGCCATGTCGCTGACATCCTGGCCGACCTCGATCTGGATGGCGCCCAGCGAGCGCTTGTCCTCGGAAAACAGATTGACGGTTGTGGTGCCGACGCTCTTGCCGATGATGTAGAGCGTCTTGTCGGTCATCGGTTGCGCGTCGGCGATCTTTTCGTCACCGACGACGATATCGCCCAGTGTGGCGTTGACCTGGATCGTGGCGGATTGAGAAACGGGCACGAACACGCGATGTAGCGACGGGCTCGATACGTCGATGAAGCGGTCGGCGGCATGAACCGCAGGGCTCAACGGCAACACAATACAGGACCAGGCCAGAGCGGCGGCGGCCAGTGATCCCCGAAAAATTCGCATCTAGATCGTCCCCCTTGCGGATCCATCCCAGCGGACCCACCCGGATCCCCCTATCCGAATGCGCCTTTCGCTATCTCTGTCGCGGCACGTCGTATGTTTCGAGCTTCACGCCGCGAAATACTCCGATTGTAGCCCGGGCTGGCGGTTCCGGCTGCACATATTTTACCACTTCCTTTACAACTTCTTGCGGTTGTGGTGCGGGTGCCACAGTGGGTTTCACCTTGCTCAATTGATCGATCCGGCTTCCAACCCGTTCCACGGCCTGGGCCAATCCATCGATCTTTTCATTGGCCTGCTTACGCTCTTCGGCGGCGGCGGCTTCCGCGGCCTTCTGCCTGTCGAACTCCGCCTGCCGCCTTGCGACATCGTCTGGCGTGTCGCCGGTCAGGTCGGCGAGTGTCACACGCTCCGTCGTTTCGCCCTGGCTCGCCGCGGTTTGCCTGAGCGCCAGCGACAACTGGCCGGCGCCGGCAGCGAGCGTCAGCTTCTGCGCGTCCTTGGTGCTGGCCTCGAGGGTCACCGATTTCACGACCTGAGGATTGTCCTTGCTTTCATCGGCCACTTGGTCGACCGCGAGCACTTTCATGCTCTGCAGCAGCACGTCGACGAAGCTCTTGTCTGCTCCTTCGCTGTCGCGAACCGTGCGCGTCAACAACACGTCGACCCGATCACCGGGGAACACGAAACCCGCAACGCCGAGCACATCGTTGACACGGATCGAAACCGCTTTCATGCCTTCGCCAAGCACTGCAGAAAGCGTTGCGCGTTGCCCGGCGCCAGTGATTTTGGAGGCCAGGATTGGCTCATTGGCGCTGATCGTCTGAAGTGCCTGCCGCGCGCCGTTGCCGGTCATAGCATCCTTGATCGTCTTGAAGGCGCCCGCGGGCACCGCTCCTGCCGGCCACGCGATTTCACGCAATTTGTCGGCGCTCAAAGCGTCGCCGAATTTCAAGGGCACTGCCGCGACCACAACCGTGCTGGCCTGCACACCGTTCGATTGAGCCAGGGCATTGCGCTGGCCCGCCAGCCAGATGTTGATAAGCACGACCGCCAAAACGCCGAATATACCGGCGAGCACGATCATAATGAGTGTATTGGCGCGCATTTCCCCAAACCCCATTGAAGTAGACCTGCCATAGCGCTGGCAGATCGCACTCAGCCCGAGATTACCTCGTTATATCAACTCGACCAGGCCCGAAGGTTACCTCCGGGCCTGGTCAGTTTCTAGATCAGGTGCAGGTCACCGCCGCATCGTGGGACTTGAGAGTGGTGCACAGCGTGCTCCACGCATCGGTGACATAAATACCGACGCCGACGATAAAGGCGATCGCCGCTGCGGTGATGATACCGATCAGAATCGAATATTCGACCATAGCAGCGCCGTTATCGTCGTCGCGGAACTGCCGGGCCATCGTCATGAGCTTCTTCATGCCAATTTCTCCCTTTGGAGGTTTGAACCCGACGAGACGAGCCTAAGGATGAACCCCATACCCAAGCATCCCCCGTCGAATTCAATCCTAGGTCCCGCAAAAAAGCCGAGTCAAACGGATTAACAGTCCCTTAACCCTCCAATACTCGATTTGAGACTTTCTCAATTTTGACAACAGCTTGATTCGTTTCGTTTTTCAAGCGATCTTAACCATTCATTCACAATTCGGCCACGCCTGTGCCCCCAAAGGTACACATTAGAAGCATGACATATATATTTATATTAAGTGGGTTAGAGAGGTGACCGCAGATGCGGTGACAAAGGTCCTAAGACTTTGGTCGGTGAGTGTGGAGCACGGCAAAAATAAAACGATTTCTCAAATCGCTATTTCTTAACTATGTCGCAAGTAATACATGCTTTGTGGCTTGCAGGCCGCTTGTGCCCCTCGTGGTTAACGCTTAGTTTCGTCGCCGGGGAAAATCATAAGGGGTTAAGCGGCATGTTGGGTCGCTTCATCAAAGGGCCGAACGAACAGAAAACGCCGCCGGCGCTGGTCGTGCCTGCGTCGAATGGAGCGGCCAATGCTCCCGCGGCCGAAGCCGAACCGCAGGGCGATGACTTCCTTACTCTCAAGGTCGAACTGCATCGTCATCTCATTGATCGTTTCAACCTGACAGCGCTCGAAAGCGCGTCAAAGGACGAGATCCTGAATGAGATACGGCCGATCGTGCGTGAGTTCGTGCGCGGCCGGAACGTTCCCTTGAATGCTCGCGAACTCGATCAACTGACCAGCGACACGGCCGACGAGATGCTGGGTCTCGGTCCGATCGAACCTCTGCTCAAGGACGATACGATCACCGACATCATGATCAACACGCATGAGCGCGTCTTCATCGAGCGTCGCGGCATGATAGAGCAAACCGCGATCCGTTTCCGCGACGAGGCGCATCTGCTCCGGATCATCAACAAAATCGTGTCGAATATCGGCCGGCGGGTCGATGAATCCTCGCCGATGGCGGATGCACGTCTGGACGACGGTTCACGCGTCAACATCGCCGTGCGACCGGTTTCGGTCGATGGTCCTCTGGTGTCGATCCGCAAATTCTCCAAGAATCCTTATTCGCTGGAACGCCTGATGGCGTTCAATTCGATCCGCCAGCCCATGATCGACATGCTGCGGATCGCGGTGCAGGCGCGCAAATCGATCCTGGTTTCCGGCGGCACCGGCAGCGGCAAGACGACACTGCTCAACGCCTTGTCGAGCTATATCCCGTCAAAGGAGCGTCTCGTCACCATCGAGGACGCGGCGGAACTGCAGCTGCAGCAGCCGCATGTCGGCCGGCTCGAAACGCGTCCCCCCAATGTCGAGGGCAAGGGCGAGATTCGCCAGCGCGAGCTGGTGAAGAACGCGCTGCGCATGCGACCGGACCGCATCATCGTCGGCGAGGTGCGCGGCGAAGAAGCCTTCGACATGCTGCAGGCCATGAACACCGGCCATGAAGGCTCAATGACCACCATCCATGCCAACACGCCACGCGACGCCATTTCGCGACTGGAGCAGATGGTCGGCATGACGGGAATGCCGATGACGCACGACTCCATACGCGCTCAGATCGCCTCGGCCATCGACATCATCGTGCAGACGCAGCGTCTGTCCGATGGCGGCCGGCGCGTCGTCTCCATCTCGGAGATCACGGGCATGGAGGGCAATGTCGTCCAGCTGCAGGAAATCTATCATTATATCCGGCGCGACGTTACCGCCGACGGCGCGATCATCGGCGAATTCCGCGCGACCGGCGTGCGCCCGCGCTTCGCCTCGGAGGCAGCAACGCTAGGCCTTCATTTCGGCAAGGACGCGTTCAATCCGCAGGTTGCCATGTAATGCTGACCGGACAGGCGCTACTCTATTTCATCTATGTGGTGGCAGCGGCCTCCGTCATCCTTGCCGGCGAGGCGTTTTACCTATCGCTGGCCAGTCGCCGCTCGCGTCGGGCCGCGGTCAATCACCGGCTTCGCCGCCTCGCCGATGATGCTCCCGCGGAGCAGACCCTGCAAAGTCTGCTGCGCGAACGCGGGCTGACCGATTCAGGAGACTTTGTCTCCGGTTTTGTCTGGCTGAACCGGTTGTATACCCAGTCCGGCGTGACCGGAAATCCAATGACTTTCGCGGTGTCGTTCCTTCTCGCAGGTTTAGGGCTGGCGTTGCTTCTCTGGCTCCTGATCGGTCTTTCCGCGCTCGCGGCGCTCCTCGTCTTCCTGGCAGTGGGCTTCGCATTGCCGCTTCTCGTCCTGCGTCGGGCCTGCAAAAGACGGATCCTGAAGTTCGCCAGGCAATTGCCCGACGCGCTCGACATGATCGTCCGCTCTCTCCGCGCCGGTCACCCGGCGCCGGTCGCAATCGCCCTGGTCGCCCGCGAAATGCCTGATCCGCTCGGCACGGAATTCGGCATCGTCGCCGACGAGATCACCTTCGGGCTCAGCATGGAGCAGGCAGTGCGGAAACTGTCGGAGCGTGTCGGCTTCGAGGGCCTGCATCTCCTGTCGGTATCGCTCTCGATCCAGGCCAAGACGGGCGGAAACCTCACCGAGATCCTTGCGAACCTCTCGTCCGTGCTGCGCGAACGACAGAAGCTCGGATTGAAGATCAGGGCGCTTTCGGCCGAGGGCCGTGCATCCGCCTGGATCATCTCGCTGTTTCCTGTCGTTATGTTTCTGATCCTGATGCTCGTGGCGCCTTCCTACTATGGCAAGGTCTGGGGCAACCCGTTGATCCTGCCGGTATTCCTGACGTTCGGGATCTGGGCGTTGCTCGGCGACTACATCATGTACCGCATGGTCACTTTCGATTTCTAGGAGCGACCATGAGCCTGCTTTCGAACACAACCGACCTGAGCTTTCTGATCTCTCTCGCCGTTTTCGTGGCGGCGGCAGCTTTGTTTCTGTTCGCCGCACTGGTGTTCCTGCCGGCGATGCAGACCCACAGGCTGGTGGCGGGCAGTCTCGTCGGCGATGGGGCCGTGGACCGCCGCTCGATCCTGGGACAGGACCATCTCGCCAGGGCCGCGGCGCAAAAGCCGGTCGAAGCCTACTTCAAGTCGATGGAGAAGGAGCGCAACGAGCCAGACGCGCTCGAAGCCAAGCTCTTCCGCGCCGGCTTTTATCAGGCGAGCGCGCCTCTCATCTACACGCTCTGCCGGCTTGGGGCCGTCGCTGTAGGCTTTCTGGTCATGTATGCCCTCCTGTCGAGGGTATTGCCGCCGCGACTGCCGGGCTTCTTCGCTTTCGCGGGCGCGAGCCTGATCGGCCTCGGCTGCATCGTCATCCCGAGCATCATGCTCGATCGCTTCGAGAATACGCAGAAGGAGATCTATCGCCGCTCCTTCCCCGATTTCATGGACATGATGATTACCTGTGCCGACGCCGGTATGAGCCTGGAGGCGGCGGTCGAACGGGTGAGCCAGGAACTGGCGGGCACCCATAAATGGCTGGGCATCCAGCTTACGATTATGAATCTTCAACTGCGAGCCGGTAAGCCTTTGCGCGAGGCATTACGCGAGCTCGCCGATCGCATCGGGCTGGATGAAGCCAAGGCATTGGCAGTACTGTTCCGGCAATCGGAAGAGCTCGGCACCAGTCTCACCGATGCCCTGCGCGTCTACAGCGCCGAGATGCGCGGTCAGCGGATCCTGCGGGCGGAAGAGCGAGCCAACGCCTTGCCCGTCAAGATGATGATCCCGCTTGGCCTCTGTATCTTTCCGGTGGTGCTGATGGTCATTATGCTACCCGTGATCATTCGCATGAAGGGCATTTTCTTCTAGCCGGTCGCATGATTAGCCTCTAAAACAGAGTCGGGGATTCGTGGGACACACAATGACACGGCCAAAGCGCCTCGCAGTCGTGACCAGCCTGCTGCTTATTTTCCTTGCAGGCTGCCAAACGAACGACATCGCCAACGGTGTTGTCCGCACCAACGAGCCCGCCAAAGGCGACTATACCGCCTTTGGTGATACCTTCGACGGGCTGAAGACAGTGAGCGACGTCGACTACTATGCCTCCGATCAGGCGATTACCGAAGCCAAGACCCAGTTCCGTTCCGAAAATTATGGCAATGCCGGCGCCCTATTCTACAAGGCGACGCGGCTTGCGCCCAATGACGGCGTCGCCTGGCTGGGCCTTGCCGCCTCATGTGACCGCATTCGCCGCTTCGATCTGGCCGACCTCGCCTATGGCCGGGCCTACCGCCTGCTCGGCGCGACGCCGGAATATTACAACAATGTCGGTTATTCCTATCTGCTGCGCGGCAAGCTGCAGGACGCGCGCAGCAATTTCCTCAAGGCTTATGAGCTGGCGCCGAACGATCCGACCGTGGCCAACAATTTGAAGCTTTTGTCATCCAGCGTGCAGAACATAGAGCGGTAGAACGTCCTATGTTGCTGGCTGCTTCGCTTGTATTCAAAGCGTCCGCAATCCTGTTGCTGGCAAGGATCGCCTGGACAGATTTCGTCACGCAGCGGATATCCAACCGTGACGTGCTGCTGCTGCTCTGCCTCGGCCTTGGCGCGCTGCAATTCCAATCACTGCAAACTCACTCATGGTTGGAGATGGGGATTAGCGCGTTCGGCGGCGTTATGCTGTTCCTTGCGCTCTTTCCCTTCTGGCTTTTGCGCAAAATTGGCGCCGGCGACGTCAAGCTGATGAGCGTAACGCCGTTTCTGATTGGCGGAAGCAATCTCCTGGTCTTTGCCGTGCTGCTGCTGGTCTTCGCGATCGGTACGGCTGCATTGGTCAAGAATCCCTTCCTGCTGCCGGCCGGGATGTTTCGCCACTATGTGCAGCACATGGACCGCAAGGGTGTCGTGCCATTCGGCGTGCCGATCTCTGCAGCCGCCATCTGCGCCATAGCTTTGCAAACGTATCACGCCATTGTTGTGGCAACCAGTTCTGGGATCTTGGAGCAGCTTAATTAAACTACGCCTACCTCAAAACTGATGTGACCGGGCAAATCGAAAAGCGGCGGGGGCTGCTCCAGAGTTCTCTGTTAGCGGAACCGGACGGAGGGAGGATGAAACGGTCGGTATCCCGGCGCTACGTGACACTTGTTATCTTCGTGACGGCAATCTTCGTGGCGGCCGATCTCGTCATGCTCCCGCAATCGCATCTGATAGTCGGCCCTTCCAACGCAGTCTATCTGTTGAAAGCGGTGCCTCTGATAGCGTTCTTCTTTGCCGCGGCGCGGGTCATAGAGATGCGGCGGCCCAAGTTCCCGGACGCAATGCAAGCCTTTTTGGCAGGCACAATTGACGCCATGAAGAATGTGGGCACCTTCCTGATGCTGTTCATTCCGCTTTCAATGGCGAGTTTCCTGTTCATGTACCTTGCGGCGAACACAACGCGTCCGCTGATGGACGCCTACCTGGCTTCGTTTGACGCGGCAATCGGCTTCGACTGGCTCCGAACAGTCGAACTCGCCAACAGGGTTCCCTCAGTGGCGACTACGATGGTCTATTGCTACGCCGCACTTTCCTACGAGCTTCCAATGGTCTTTCTGGTGCAATCGATCTGGGGTCGACGCGAACGGGTGCTGGAATTCGTGGCTTTAAGTGCTCTCTCAGGCCTTATGACCGGCATCCTGATGCTGGCCGTGCCCGCCGCCGGTGCATACGCCTTCCACATGCCTGATCGCGGCACTTTCAACCATTTTACGGCTGTTGGAGGTCTCGCTCATCTTTCGACTTTGGCGCAACTGCGTACTTCAGCGCCATTCACATTTCTGATTACCAATACGATTGGGCTTACAAGCTTTCCTTCTTTCCACACCGCGCTTGGCATCATAATCACTTACAACTTGCGACGCTCGATCCTGTTTTTGCCGGTGGTGGTGATCAACGCAATTATGATCCTCGCCACCGTCCCAGAAGGTGGTCACTACCTTGTTGACGTCCTCTCTGGGGCGGCAGTGGGGGTTATCTCGATCCTGGTTGTCAACCTAGTTGCGCAGTGGAGTCCGTCGCGTCAGGTCACGCGTCCGGCCAGTCCGATTTGAGACTTCGCAGGCGCCGCCGTCGCCCCCTCTAAAACCCAGCCGTCTGCTTCTCCACCAGTTTCAGTCTACCCTTTTCCACCTTGAAGAACGGCATCGATCTTTGGCTCGAGCCGTCGGCGCGGAAGCGGAACAGGCCGGTCGAGCCGCGGAAGCCGCTCGTGTTCTCCAGCACCTGCTTGGAGAAACCGTTGGGGCCGACCGAGCTCGCTATGCCCGCCGACAGCGCCACCATGTCGTAGGCATAGGCGACGTTGACATCGGGCTGGTAGTTGTAGGTCGCCTTGAAACGGTCGGCGATCGGTCCGGTCTCGCCCTGGTCGAGCGTCGCGATATAGGCGCCCTCGTAGAGCGGGTCGATCGGACGTTCGAGCCAGCGGTCGGTACCGATCAGGCTCACGGCCTTGCCCGGAATGGCTTTTGCCTTTAGTGCGGCCAGCACGGCGGTCGGGCTGCCGTCGCCGCTGGCGACGACGACGGCGTCGGGCGCCTCGACCAGCGAGCCCATGTCGGACACCGCCTTCGCGCCGTCCGACGCCGAATAGGGGAGCGTCACGGCAAGCGCCGCGCCATAGATGCTGAGCGCGTTGGCGACCCTGGCCTCGACGGCGCTGGCGTCAGCGCCCGCCGGCACCATGAGCACGAATTTCTTGGCGCCCTTGCCGGCGATCGCCGCCGCGCCCGCGGCCGCGCTGTCGGCTTCGCTGAGGCGCACCGAATAGACGCCCGGGCCGCCGGCGAAATTGTCGGCCAGCGCCAGCACCGGCGGCCGTTGCGTGCCGGAGAGTTTCGCAAGGTGCTGCGCGGCGCCCAGCTCGGCCGGGCCGATGACGGCCCTCGCGCCGCCCGAGGTGATCGCCTTCACCGCAAGGTCCTTGGCTAAGGAGCTGTCGCCGCGCGTGTCCTCGATCGTCAGCGTCACCAGCTTGTCGCCGAGATCGGTCATCGCGAGGCGCGCGGCATCATACATCTTCCTGCCGTTCTCGCCGGCGCTGCCGGAGGCCGAGAGCGGCAAAAGCATCGTTATCTTCGTCGCGCCGGTGCCGAGCGTCAGATTTCCCTTCGGCGCGGTGCTTGCAGGGCCGCCGGCTTGCTGCGCGGGCTGGGCGGCTGGGCTGCCGGCCTGGCTGCCGGGCGCGGCGATCGCCGAGGGATCCAGCACCGCCGATGCGCCGGTCTTCGACTGGCAGCCGGAGACGGCCGCGACAACGGCGAGCGCAATTCCAGGAAAACTGCGCAGCGGCAAGGCCCGCAAACAACGCCGCCGGAAATGCCAAGCGGCGCCGGCATAGGCGTCAGCCGGCGCCGTGCACGCGCAGGCAACCGCCTCCGCCCAGGCTCTCATGACCATCATCGCGGCCGATCGGCGCAGCGTTCGACCGTCAGCTCAGTGCATGTACTCGACCATGCGGTCGTGGAAGCACTCGCACTTGTTGAGATAGTCCTCGTCCTTGTAGTTCGTCTTCAGGTAGCCATAGGCCTTGCCGCAGGCGACCTTGGCTTCCGATGCCCAGACGAAGGCGGGGCGCGACGAGTTGATCCATTCCGGGCTGTTGGCGACGGCGATGGAGTCGTCCATCAGCTTCACCACCCGGTCCTTGAGCTCGACCATGTTGTCGGTCAGCACCAGGTCCGACGTGCCGACGGTGCGGCAATAGTTCACCGCCGGCTCGCCGATGATGTCGGCGGCAAAGCCCGTCGATCCGGCCAAGAGCAGCGCCGTGGCCGAAGCCAGAAGTCTTGCGGAATGTCTCATGTAAGCCCCTCTTCGAATTGCCAATTCACGGTTCGCTGATACATAGCATGGGAGTGCGGCCGCGCGCTACGTCACTGAGCCAAAGTTTCGGTGCCGTTCATCAGACTGTCACAGTTTCCGAATGGGTCGGCTGGTTGTGATCGTAAAGAATGTTGATCGTTGAACCGACTCCAACGTTCGTCAACGTCGCCACCTCGACCATGTTGCCGCCACTGGCGGTGCCGTTGTCGTCGACCATCACATGAGCCGAGCCACCGTCGAACGTAACATCGACCGTGCTGCCCACCTGCCCATCCGTAGTCGGCGCATTAGCCCCGAGGGATTTGAGCAGATCAGACAAGTCGATAACATCCTGACCCTGTGCATTGAAGTCTGCGATGACATCGGCCACGTGGACCGTAAGCTTGGATGGATCGATCACAAACGTGTCGTTGCCGGCACCACCGGTCATGTGATTGAGCCCCGTGCCTCCGATCAGGATGTCGTTGCCGATACCGCCGTCGAGGTAGTCGTCGCCGGCACCGCCGACCAGGGTGTCGTTGCTGGATGTGCCAAGCAGGTTGTCATTTCCGGAAGTCCCGGCGATCGCCTCAACGGTCAGCTGATCGCCCGTCGTGCCATCGATATGGACATTGAAGGTTTGCGTGGCGGTATCGCCGTCTTGATCCGTGATCGTCACGTTGATGCCGTTGAAGTCGAGATCCGCCGGCGGCGTTTCAGACTGCGCGCCGACCTCGACGCCATTCAGACGGAACCCGCCACTATTTGAGGCATCGCTGATGACTTTGACAGCGTAAATGTCGTCGCCGGCTACATAATTGGTGGTACCCGCGACAGCCGACCAGTCAAGCTGGCTGATCTGGAGGACCTGGCCCGAAGTCACGTTGAGCGTCACCTGATCATAATGCGTGGCATCGGTGTAAACCAAGACGGTGATTTTGGCCGTCGACATGCCGCCAGTGTAGCCCTCGGTCGTGAACTTGAAATCGTCGACGCTGTGAGGGGTCGTATTGTTACTATCGTTGACGAATGCGAACTTTATGGATTCACCGGGGTCATTTGTCTGACCGGAGCTCCCCTTGACCGCCCAACCTTGGTTACTGGTGTTCACCAAATCCCCAGGTTGGCCGGTGGGGGCAACGCCGTCATCGCCCGTCACAAGAATGTTGAAGTCGGTGGCAGCACCCAAATCCACGACCAGTGAACCTGTCGGTCCCCCGGCTGTCGCTGAAGTCGCCGCGATTGGAGTAAAGACGACATCACCTGCTCGGTGCAGCACTTCAAGCGAGTCGGTACCATCGGCATTCAAAGTTAGGACAGCAACGACATCAGTTCCTTCGTACAGGTTGAGCACGATCTGGGATGCCGAGCTGGAGGCAACTTGTACATTCTGCCCCGTCGCCGAAATGCTGCCAAACCCATCCGCTCCGTACTGCCACTCGGCAAACTGGCCGGTGTAGGTGGTGGCCGTTGCCGGATTGAGCGCCGACAGGCTCACAATGCCATCGTGGTTACCGTCATTGATGAGGGTGAAGGCAGGGGTATCGTCGACGACATGGACGACGAGGTTGTCGCTTGCGGTGGTGCCACCGGCACCGTTGACGGTGAGCGCGACGCTGTCGTTGAAGCCGGTTGCGTCGACGGTATCGTTGCCGGTCGGCACCTTGCTGTCGTTGTCGATGGTTGCCGACAGCGTGTAGCTGTAGGAGACGGTGCCCGAATGGGCATCGCCGCTGTAGCCGGTCAGCGTCAGGATGCCTTCACCGGTGTTGACGGTCTGCGTGCCGTTGAAGGCTTGGATCTGGGCCAGCGTGAAGGTGGTGCCGCCGATGACGATGTTCTGGATGCCGTCGCTGGCCGCGATGGTGAAGGAGCCGGTGCTGGTCTCGGTGTTGGAGGCAGCATTCGAGCCGTTCGGGTTGAGGCCGGCCTCATAGACGGTGTTGTCCGGGCCCTGGGCCGAGGCGGTGACCACCGAGGCGGTGTCGTTGGCGCCGGTGACGTTGATGGTCAGCGTTGCCGACGAGGTGTCGCCGTCGGCGTCCTGCATGGTGTAGTGCAGCGTGTAGCTGAGGTTGCTGGCCGCGGTCAGTGCCTGGGTGGCGGCGCGGCTGTTGTCAAGCACGTAGCTCCAGGTGCCGTTGGCGTTCTGCGTCAGCGTGCCATAGGTGTTGAGCGCCGCGATCGCGGCCGCGTCGCCGGCGGACCAGCTGACGAAGCTCTGGGGCGTGTCGGCGCCCGAGGCGTCATTGGCAAGCACGTCCCCGGACACGGTGCTGGTCGGCGGCGTGTTGGCCGCGCCGGCGCCGTCCTCGACCACCGTGTAGGGCCCGTCATTGGTGGCGGTCGGCACGTCGTCGACGACATGGACGACGAGGTTGTCGCTTGCGGTGGTGCCACCGGCACCGTTGACGGTGAGCGCGACGCTGTCGTTGAAGCCGGTTGCGTC